>CP133959.1:1704555-2045466 GCA_036251705.1 Orbaceae bacterium lpD01
GCACAGCTAGCCAGAATATCCATATTAACGATATCTGCACACACCCGTTTTTCCAAACATCATCCAGATTATCTTCTCACATAGTAACTCCATATGACGATTAAGCAGATTCATCATCAAATCAACCATGCCACAAATGATAAAATAGACCAGAACCCAAAATAAGAAGACCCCAGTCGGGTAGGCCATACTACGATGATTAACTTGAGTCGCAAAAAAATAAACTTATTAACCCGAACAATAAGCTGCCGGTCCCAAAATACCCAAAAAAGAGTTGGAGAACAGGGGCGGTATAATTAAGTCAGAGACAGAAACATTTAAATTTGAGTAAAATCAGGCAATTGAAAGACATCCGCGGCACTTATTTCGCCCCGATATTTCTCTATTTGAACCGTAGTCGATGCTTGATTTGCTTGGGAAAATTCAGAAACAGGTTGATTACTCACCAAGACATTCACATCACCATGCAGACATAATCGATTGATCAGTTGTGATGTATCAGGCGTATACCAGGCACCTTGCCGAATACTCATTACCCCACTTGCCACCCGTTCAGTTACATAAACACCAGCTAATATCTGACCGCGCTGATTAAAGACCCGCGCAATATCTCCGGTTTTAAGCCGCCGTCTGGCAGCATCGTCCGGATGAATCCAAACCGGTTCGCGCCCGGCAATATCGGCTGATTGGCCTAACGTGGTATTATTCAGCTGAGAATGTAGCCTGAGTGGTGAATGAGGCGTCACTAACCGCAATGGATATCCATCAGAGACTGAATTTGTTGCAAACCAGATCGGATGCCCCGGACAGTCTGGATAAGCTAACTGCGCTATCTGCTGTGAAAAAATCTCTATCTTGCCGGAAGGCGTATTTAAGCGATATAGCTGTGGATCTTGCCTAAAATCAGCGTGTTTGATTACGTTACTGACAGAAGGTTGCACAAACTCAAACCAGCCTTGTTGCCAAAAAGTCGCAAAATCAGGCATCTTGATACCTTTTTGGTTAGCATTTTGCAGCGTCTTATCATAAAAGTTCTTTAACCACTCCATTTTGGTCCGCCCTTCTGTAAAAGCCTGATACTGCTCATCACTAAAACGGCTCAAAATAGCGGCAAAAATATCGTAGTCATCCCAGGCTTGGGGGGGTTTATTGATTAACGGTTTCATGGCAATCATAAAACGATGGTTATTGGTCTTAACAATATCCTCGCGCTCAATATCGAGGGTAGCCGGTAACACAATATCCGCCATTTTTGCCGTAGCCGTCCAAAAAACGTCATGAACAATAAAAGTATCGAGCTTTTGCCAGGCTTGGATCATCAAATTGCGATCAGGATGATGATGAAATGGATTACCACCCGCCCAGTATGCCAGTTTCAAATCAGGATAAGTCACCTGACCACACTTATGGCTGATCGTCTGATTAGGATTAAGCAGGCAGTCAACAATCCGCGATACCGGAATAGTCTGGATGGGGCGATGTTGCCACTCACCGGTAATCTGGCTCTCCGCGCTGATACCTGTAAATGCAGCATAATATGCCAGATCGATTTTCGGTGCGCCATTATCAGAGTAGTGATACGAAAAGCCATAGCCACCACCGGGTAAACCGATCTGGCCAAGCATTGCTGCTAGTATAATTAACATCCAATGCGTCTGATCACCATGGATTGCCCGCTGCATTCCCCAACCCGCCATCAGCATGGTACGCTGAGTGATAAACTGTTTTGCCAACGCGATAATCATCTCTTGTGCAATACCAGTTTGCTGTGCGGCCCAAGCAGGCGTTTTTACTGTTTTATCTGCCGAGAAGCCCAGCACATCATCAATAAAACGTTCAAATCCAACCGTATGTGACTGTATAAAAGCCTTATCATATAAATTATTGGTATAGAGATAGTGAACCATCCCCATCATCAGCGCCACATCACTGCCCGGACGAATAGCCACATGCTGGGCATTAAAATAGTCCGCAGTCTCATGATAGACGGGATCAATACAGATAAAATCAAGCTGACGCGTCTGTGCCGCTTGTTTTAACTGAGCAAAATAGTCATAGCTCGTATGCTCTGAAGGTAACCAACCAATCAAATTGGTCACCAGTGGATTACATCCCCAAAAAACGATACATTCGCTGTGTTCAATCAGATCAGGATAATGGGTCAAGGGGGCTTTGGCTTCATCTTCACCGGTGATAAAAGGGGTAATAGCCGCTATCGCATGAGTTGAATAGTTTTCAGTAACATTCACATAGCCGCCAAGAATATTTAGCATTCGGCCCAATAGCACCGGTGGATTATGCAGTCCACCCGTGGTATGCCAGCCATAACTGCCACCGAACACCGCTTGTCGGCCATGCTGCTGATAAACTCTGTTTAGCTCATTAGCAATCAAATCTACAGCGGTGTCCCAGCTGACCTTGACAAATTTATCCTGACCACGCCGACTTCGATCACTTTGATAACCGTGCTTAAGATAGCTCTTCCGCACATAGGGAAACAAAATTCGATTTTTTGCACTCGCCCGCTCAACTGCCGCTTGCGTCATCGGTAAAGCATGCTGATCATTGGCAAAAGGGATTATCTGCCCGGTCTGTTCATCTTGTTGTAAAATTCCATAGTGGGTCGCACTTAACTTCAGTTTTTTCATCAATCATCACTCAATATTTTAGGATTAATCAGCCGGTCAATCACACGATATAAGCAATCAATTATCGATGATTAATCAGATACCTATCTACTATGATTGATCGAGCTTATCACAATTTTGTTATCATCATTAACCACTTGATTGATTTTAATAGCCGTATTGTTTTAAGATCGGTTAAAATAGCAAGCATGCGAGATTAACCATAACCACTAATAATATGAAAAAATTCATGCCACTTTTGCTCTTATTCCCCCTTCTGATCAGTTGTCATACGAATAAGGATAAGCAGATATCGGCCGCTTCCTCATGGTTACCAGATATGGCCACAGCGGAACTCGGCCGTTATCCCCTTGATGTCGCTGATATGATTTTAGCCTGGAATAACCAGCATTTATCCGATCCTGAATTAATCTCACAAGTCACTTTTAGTGAACCCCGTGCTGAATATGTTATTACCGACAGCGCTCATCAACAGGCTATTTTGGGTTATGCCGTCTGTGTTGAGATTGCCAATGTGAATGCCGCCACAGATGATAAGCCAAGCACACACTGGTATTTAATCTATAACGATGACATTATCCAGCATCGCCAGCTTTTAACACGCCAAGATTGGCAGTTAGATCCAACCCATCAAATTAATTGTCAGGATCTTAAATAGCGCCGCGCTTTCATAACTAACAGAATAAAAGCGGTTAATATAATTTGGCTTAAATTACGTTATTGGCCTAAATTAATTGTTCATACGCATCACACAATCTGAATATGATCATTTGGCTTGCCGCAGTGACTACCTGTGGCTTAGGTAGCTGCTGTACATAATGCTGTAAAATCTGTTGACCGGCTGGCCAAGCTTGATTATTTAAATCACACTGGACTTGCACAATACCTTGTCCCGCATGAGTAAAACAAATTTTAAGCCAGTTAAATTTGCGGTCAATCAGTTGCGTACGAATGGACGTATTGATTAAGTTAAAAAAGTGATCGGTTGCGGGGGAAACAGGCCACTCGCCGGATAAGAAAAGCTTGCCCAGTTTAGGATGAAACAGGATTTTTCGTTCATCAATCATCGCGATAAAATCCAAATCCGACTGATGACTTTCGGAAAAAGCGCCTTGAATCGGTAAAAAAACCACGCTAATAAAATAGTCTAGCGCGGTATTCACTTGTTTTTGTATCGTGTTTCCCCAACCGATAATATGTTCTTCAATATCGCCGGGTAAGTAGTGATTTTTCAGTCGCATACATAAATGCAAAGCGTTTAAATAAGTCTGGCTGTCATCAATCATCTCAACAACAATCGTGAGCTGCGACTCAATAATAATATGATGTTTATCCATGACGACATGATATTGCATGGCCACTAAACGATCTTTTAGGGCTTGTAGAAATAGCGTTTTAGCCTCTTGATGATCTGCCATTTTAGGGTGTTTAAATCGACTCAATAATCCCATCCCGCTTCCCCTTTTTTTCTAAATAATACGACGCACTACTGATTCACATCCACCACAAAACGCCCAGTTATCTCACCGGCGATCATCTGCTGGGCAGTGTCCAATACTTGGGATAATGAAATGGTTTTAGCGATTTGGGTTAAGTGTGTATGATTAAGGTATTTAGCCAATAAACGCCAGGCTTCTATTCGCTGCTGATATGAAGCCATCACACTATCAACCCCAGCTAAGGTTACGCCGCGTAAAATAAATGGCGCAACGGTTGAAGGAAAATCCATCCCTTGAGCAAGTCCACAAGCCACCACGACGCCTTGGTACTGCATCTGTGCGCAGACATTGGCTAGTGTAAAAGAACCGACGGCATCAATCGCCCCAGCCCACTGCTCTTTCTGCAGCGATTTACCTGCTGCGGATAAAGTCGATCTATCGATCACATGCTGTGCACCAAGCTGCATTAAATAGTCAGATTGTGCCATTTTTCCAGTAGCTGCTGTGACTTGATAACCTAGCTGTGAGAGCAGTGCAATAGCAAAAGAGCCGACACCGCCACTTGCGCCCGTCACCAGAATCGGGCCTTGCGTAGGCATTACGCCAGCATGGATTAATTTCATGACACAGAGTGCAGCAGTATAGCCGGCCGTGCCTATCGCCATAGTATCCCAGGCGGATAAAGCCATCGGTTTTGGGATTAACCAACGGCTATCTAAACGAGCATATTGTGATAAGCATCCCCAATGCTGCTCACCGACACCCCAACCATTGAGTACCACTATATCGCCGACGTGATAACGATTATCCTCGCTCTCAACCACCTGACCGACACCATCAATACCGAGTACTAATGGCGAAATTCTGGCAATGGGACCTCGGCTGGTTATCGCTAAAGCATCTTTGTAATTTAATGAAGAGTAATCGACTTTGATAAGTACATTGGCTTGCGGTAAATCCTGCTGATTTAATGTGGCTATTTCCACTTTAGCCGGTTCACTTTTTTGGGCTGATTTAGTGAGTAGTAATGCGTGAAAAGTCATCGTTAATTCCTCAATAAGAACCGGATCGCTAATCTATCCGGATTAAATTTATCTGGCTATATTAAATGATCCTGGTCGGTTTGGATTCAAAAAAATAAAATTTTATTATGACTGCCGCTCGATTAATAAAATCTATAACCAAATCATCTGACAACTCATCAGATCAATCGACCAGATCGACATTGCCCTTTTCATTTGATTCAATTCATGTACAATCGACGTTGTTAACCCAATAGGATAACGTTATGTTATATAATAACAAATCAAAAAAACAGGCCGAACATTTACACCATCATACCGCAGATATCCATCAACATACGCATGATCACGTACATCACGATCATGAAGAGAGCGATTCAATCCCCCCGATACCTGACACCGCCGAGCAGAATAATCCCATCAACGCGGTGGCTGCTGATCAGCAATATAGCTGGAAAATCGCTGGCATGGACTGCATAAGCTGTGCAAAAAAAATAGAAAATAGTCTTAAATCACTCCCAGCGGTGAGCCAAACGCGCCTGATTTTTGCGACTGAAAAATTAGTCGTTACGGCAAACAGTTCAGATCCTAGCTTGGCCACTCAAATTGAGGAGAATATTCGTCGTTTAGGTTTTATGCCAACACGTTTAGATGCAAAGGTTTCAAGCGAGGCAGATAATCAGCATCACGATCATGACGGACATAATCATTCACATATGCTCAATAAGCGTAGCATTGTGAATTTGGTCATCCTCGCGGTATTGATTGTCATCAGTACCCTTATCACGCTGTTATGGAGCCCCTCACTGGGTAACTATGCCTTTATCCTCAGTTCGCTATTTGGTCTGTACCCTATTTTAGGGAAAGCCTGGCGATTAATCCGTGCCGGTAGCCCTTTTTCGATTGAAAGTTTAATGTCGATTTCGGCGCTCGGTGCACTGTTTATTGGAGCCGCTGAAGAGGCTTCAATGGTGTTATTCCTATTTATGATTGGTGAAATGCTTGAAGCCTTAGCCGCTAATCGTGCCAAAAAAGGGATATCTGCTTTAGTCGCCTTAATGCCAGAAGAGACCATCAAAATTGAGGACGATCTGCGTCGTGCGGTATCGAGTAGATCATTAATACCAGGTGATATTATTGAAGCAGCTTCCGGGAGCCGCTTACCTGCCGACGTGCAGCTCATTAGTGCGATGGTCACGATTGATGAAAGTGCATTAACTGGCGAATCAATGTCGGTTGAGTATCGCCGCGGCGAGACTATTATGGCGGGCTCAATGGTGGTGGATAAAACAGTTCAGTTACAAGTGGTGTCAAAGTCAGGTCAAAATGCCGTCGATCGCATATTACAACTGATTGAAAATGCTGAAGAGCGAAAAGCGCCGATTGAACGCTTTATCGATAAGTTTAGCCATTACTATACCCCAGCAATCGTGCTATTAGCCGTACTGGTGATGAGTATTCCCCCCCTGTTTACCGCGCAAGATTGGTATCCCTGGATTTATCGTGGGTTAACCTTGTTGCTCATTGGCTGTCCCTGTGCGCTGGTCATTTCGACGCCCGCCTCCATCACCTCAGCATTATCGACCGCAGCACGAAATGGGGTGTTAATTAAAGGTGGCGTCGTGCTTGAACAGTTGGGCCATGTTCAGACCATGGCATTTGATAAAACCGGCACCCTCACCGCAGGAAAACCACAAATAACCGATATGATCAGTGAGTCACTCTCTGAGCAGACACTTTTGCAAACAGCGGCAGCCGTTGAAGTGGGCTCTTCACACCCTCTGGCTAAAGCGATCATCCAGAAAACCCAAGCACTTGAAATAACCATTACCGAGGCGAGGGAGCGACAAGCCATTGCCGGTGTGGGTATTAAAGGATTAGTCAACGATGTACTCATTTATGTTATCTCACCCAATAAAGCAGCAACCCTTGATCTTGCTTTGAGTGATACATGGCTAACACGGATAGCCCAATTAGAGAATCAAGGTAAGACCGTTGTCTTGATCGCCAATGAGTCACATATATTAGGACTGATTGCTTTACAAGACCAAATCCGTCCAGAAGCTAAAGCGGCCATCGCGCAGATCAAATCACTAGGGATTACCCCGATTATGCTCACCGGTGATAATGCCCGATCCGCTCAGGCGATAGCGACCGAGTTGGCAATCGATTTTCGTGCACAGCTTCTGCCCGCTGACAAGCTGGCCGAAATTGAAACACTCAGTCACACCTCAGTCACCGCAATGATTGGTGATGGCATCAATGATTCCCCAGCGATCAAAGCCGCAACCGTAGGGATTGCCATGGGCGAAGGCACTGATGTCGCACTCGAGACGGCGGATGCAGCACTGAGTAAAAATAATCTACTCAGTGTACCTAAACTGATTCAATTAGCGCGAGCGACTAATCGAAATATTCGACAAAATATCAGCTTAGCCTTAGCGGTAAAAGCCATTTTCTTGATCACCAGTATCTTAGGGATGACTGGACTTTGGTTCGCCGTGCTGGCTGATTCAGGCACCACCGCTTTAGTCACCGCTAATGCGTTACGTTTGTTAAAATTTAAACCTAGATCATAATTCACCGATAATAAAAAAGCCCTGATTAACTGAGTCAGGGCTTAAATCGAATAAGATGTGGTATGTTTAGCGGCAATCAGCGCGAGAGGTGCGCACCGAGCGAACAATCAGCAGCCTCAATTTACTCAGTAGAAAAAAGCTTCTTTTAACAGACTAAAAGCAATATAGAACATCAGACAGCCTACAGCAAAATCAAGGATCACCCACATTCTCTTCTGTTTGAATAGTGGCGTTAATAATCTGGCACCATAGCCAATTCCATAAAACCAGATTGCCGAAACACTTACAGCACCAATTAAAAATAGTAATTTCTCTTCATAGCTTAAAATCGCCGTCACGCCGCCCACAATGACCACCGTATCAAGATAAACATGCGGATTAAGTAGTGTTACCGCAAGCGTACTCAATACGACCCACCTTAACTGAGTTTTCGGTCTATTTTCAGTATCTATCTGCATATAGCTATCGGCACGATATGCGCTGCGCCAAGAACGAATCCCATAATAGATTAAGAATAACCCGCCTAACAGGGCTAAAATCTGGGTAGCGAGTTTACTTTGATTAATCATCTCACCTACCCCCAACACGCCAACCGTCATCAGCAAAAAATCAAAAACAAAACAGATAGTACAGACCCAAAAAATATGATTGCGTAATAGTCCCTGTTTTAAAACAAATAAATTCTGAGCACCAATAGCAATAATTAAACTGCTGCATACTATTGCGCCACGTAAGATCTCATTTATCACACTACGCTTCCTATATTTTATTGATATCACGAATCAAACACAGTAAGAAGCTATTATAATATTAAGACGAACCTCTTCACTACTATTATTCTTTGACAGCCAATACTATTGGCCATACCGATATTTGACGTTTAAGCAAATGAACACGACTTTTTCGTGTATAACCCTCAAAAATCCCCTCAGCAGAATATTGCGTATTATTGCTAAAAATCAGCAAATTAACTCAATATTAGCGTCGCCCTATCATGCGTATTGATTGATTTCCGCAATAAAATCAAACACCTATAATACATTGATTTTATTGCGGAATTTTTATAATCAGAAACTATAAAACCTCACCCGGATTCTGTTACAATATCAGCAGTTTTTACAGCAAAATTATCTGTCTTAAAGGGTTTAACATGATCACATCTGATGCTAATAGTGCCGTCTCTTCTGTCGCCTATCGAACCAATGAAATAATTGCTATCTATCCCATCACGCCAAGCTCTACGATGGCAGAGCAAGCCAGTAGTTGGGCTGAATTTAATAAAAAAAATATCTTTGGTGATGTGCCTAGAATCATTGAAATGCAATCAGAGGCAGGCGCCATTGCGACGGTACATGGCGCACTACAAACCGGTGCGCTCGCAACAACCTTCACCTCCTCGCAGGGATTGTTGTTAATGATTCCAACCTTATATAAACTGGCTGGGCAATTGACGCCGTTTGTGTTGCATGTTGCCGCCAGAACGGTTGCTACCCACGCCTTATCAATTTTTGGTGATCACTCTGATGTGATGGCCGTGCGCCAAACCGGATGCGCTATGCTGTGCGCAAGCTCGGTACAAGAGGCGCAAGATTTTGCCTTAATTGCTCAGATAGCGTCGCTCAATAGCCGTTTACCCTTTATTCATTTTTTTGACGGTTTTAGAACCTCACATGAAATAAATAAAATTCAATCACTCAGTGATGAATCAATCAATAAACTGCTGCCCTATCAAGCGATGGCCGAACAAAGAAAACGTGCCTTAACGCCAGATCATCCGGCGATTCGCGGCACGTCGGCTAATCCAGATACCTATTTTCAATGCCGTGAAGCGGTTAATCCCTATTACAATAACGCTTATCAGCATGTTGCAGAGGCTATGGCTGCTTTTGCCGCTGAAACCGGTCGTCACTATCAACCTTACGAATATTATGGCGCAGCCGATGCCGAGAGGATCATCATTTTAATGGGTTCGGCGGTCGGTACGTGTAAAGAGGTGATTGATGCACTACACGGACAAGATCAAAAAGTCGGTATCTTAGTGGTCAGACTATTCCGACCCTTTTCAGCGCAAGCTTTACTGGCGGCGATTCCACAAACAGTCAAAAAAATCGCGGTACTCGATCGTACCAAAGAACCCGGTTCACAAGCAGAACCGTTATTCCTTGATATCATGAGTGCTTTCGCTGAAGCGGCGAGTTATGGTGAACGTGATAGCATGCCCCTGATTATTGGTGGCCGCTATGGCTTATCATCAAAAGAGTTTGACCCGCGCTGCGTACTGGCTATCTTCAATGAGTTACAAAAAACCCGACCGAAGCCGCGTTTTACTGTCGGTATCTATGACGATGTCACCGGCTTATCGCTCCCTTTACCCGAGGAGTCTATTCCGCAAAAATCGGCGTTAGAGGCACTGTTTTATGGATTAGGCAGTGATGGCACCGTTTCCGCCACCAAGAATAATATTAAAATTATCGGTAACAGTTCACCATTTTATGCCCAAGGCTATTTTGTCTATGATTCGAAAAAAGCGGGCGGCTTAACCGTTTCTCATCTTCGGGTCAGCCTTGAACCAATACAGTCAGCCTATCTAATTAGTCAAGCGCATTTTATTGGCTGTCATCAAGATCAATTTATTGATAAGTACCAAATGGTGGAAAATTTGCGTCAAGGCGGTACTTTCCTACTCAATACCCCTTACAGTAAAGCAGAGATCTGGCACCGTTTACCGAAAGAGGTGCAGGCCACCTTGATCAAAAAAGAGGCACGCTTTTTTATTATCAATGCAGCTAAAATTGCCCGTGAATGTGAGCTAGGTGCACGTATCAATACGGTAATGCAATCCGCTTTCTTCTACTTAGCTGAAATCTTCAAAAAAGATTTTACCCTCGAGCAGCTAAAAGACGTGATTGCCAAAAGCTATAATAGTAAAGGCCAAGATATTGTCGAAAAGAATTGGAAAGCACTCAGTATGGCGGTCGACTCTTTAATCGAGATCCCACTACAATGTGTTGATAGCAGTAGCACGAACCGTCCGCCGATTGTGCCTTATGATGCCCCAGATTTCGTCAAAGCGGTGACAGGTATCATGTTGGCTGGTTTAGGTGATACGCTGCCAGTGTCAGTATTTCCACCTGATGGTACGTGGCCGGTTGGTACAACGCAATGGGAAAAACGGAATATTGCTGAAGAGATCCCTATCTGGCAAAGTGATTTATGTACACAGTGTAATCACTGCGTAGTCGCCTGTCCCCATGCCGCCATTCGCGCCAAAGTGGTACAGCCCGACGAGATGGCCAATGCACCAGCGACTTTGCAATCGTTAGAAGTGAAAGCCCGCGATATGAAAGGACAGCGTTATGTATTACAAGTTGCCCCGGAAGATTGTACCGGTTGTAATCTTTGCGTTGAAGTATGCCCGGCACGCGATCGTAACGATTTCAGTATTAAAGCCATAAATATGCAATCTCGCATTGATAATCTGGCGGTCGAAAAAGAGAATTTTGACTATTTCCTCGCACTGCCAGATCGAGACATCAATACGATAGAACGTATTGATATTCGTACCTCGCAACTCTTAACACCGTTATTCGAATACTCTGGTGCTTGTTCCGGCTGTGGTGAAACGCCTTACATCAAATTACTGACACAGTTATATGGTGATCGTATGGCGATAGCCAATGCAACCGGTTGTTCATCGATTTATGGCGGCAATTTGCCTTCAACTCCTTATACGACCAATAGAGAGGGACGCGGACCTGCCTGGGCTAACTCCCTGTTCGAAGATAATGCCGAGTTCGCACTGGGTTTTCGTTTAACTTATACCCATCATCAAAAGAGAGCATTACGCTTACTCGATGAACTGGCACCGGAATTACCGGCAGATATCGTTTTTGCGCTGAAGTCAAATGATACCACTATTGCCGATAAGCGTAATTTACTCGTTCAATTACGCGGTCAGCTCACACAACTCTCTTCGCCTGCAGCAGCGGAGTTATCCCAAGATGCCGACTATCTGATCGAAAAATCCGTGTGGTCGATTGGCGGTGATGGCTGGGCTTATGATATCGGTTTTGGCGGTTTAGATCATGTGTTAAGTCTGACTGAAAATATCAATATCATGGTGCTCGATACACAAGGTTACTCCAATACCGGCGGTCAACAATCAAAAGCGACCCCGATGGGAGCAGTGGCCAAATTTGCTGAGCTGGGTAAAGCAAAAATGCGCAAAGATTTAGGGGTGAGTATGATGATGTATGGTCATGTCTATGTTGCCCAAATTGCTTTAGGAGCACAGCTCAATCAAACGATAAAAGCGATTCAGGAAGCTGAAGCCTATGACGGCCCGTCCTTAATTATTGCCTACTCTCCTTGCGAAGAGCATGGCTATGATTTAGCCTACTCACACGAACAGATGAAAAATCTGGTGAAATCAGGTTTCTGGGCACTCTACCGTTATGATCCTCGTCGTCTGATGGAAGGTAAACCAGGGCTAGTATTAGACTCCAGACCACCAGCTATTGAAGTGTTGAATGAAACGATCTTAAAAGAGCAACGTTTCCGTCGTTTATCCACGCTTGAACCTGAGATTGCCCAAGCACTACATCAAAATGCCGCGCTAGCGATTTCAGCAAAATATAAACTGCTGGAAATGTTATCTAAGCATGTCGAGATTGAGATCCCACCAGAAATCGATCCGGCTTAATGAATATCAACATCAACAAAAAGCGCGCTCATTGCGCGCTTTTTTATCACTTAAAAATCGACTTCGATTATCTTTAATAGCTCAGTTAGACCTTAAAACGCTGATGAAAACACTTTAATTGATAATAAAGCAGAAAAGCCGTAATCACCGCGGACAAAGTATCGGCAATGGGTGCCGCTAGCCAAACACCGTTGAAACCGATAAACATTGGTAACAACCAAAGCGCTGGAATGAGCAGTAATACTTGTCTGGATAAGCTGAGTAAAATAGCCTGCTTTGGCATACCAATACATTGGAAAAAACTGGTCGCGACAATCTGAAAACCGATAAAAGTAAAACCTAATGTGACATAACGTAACGCAGTGGCCGACAGCGCAACAATATCAGGATCAGAACTGAATAAAGCGACTAAGGTTTTTGAGAAAAAGAAGCTGACTAAAAAGCCAAGAAACGTCATCACTGTCGCGACTTTAATGGTGTAAAATAGCGTATTTGTGACCCGCTGTAAGTTTTTTGCGCCATAGTTGTAACCAATAATTGGCTGCATGCCCTGTGTTAAACCAATGACTATCATAGCGACAAATAAAATCAGCCGATTGGCATTTGAATAGGCCGCAATTGCATCATCGCCAGATATCTGACTTATCTGCGCATAATGGTGTAACTGGAAATTAATCAAGACTACCACAGCTGATGAGGTCAGTACCAAAATAAATGGAGCCAGCCCAATCGACAAAATCGATTTTGCAATATCGAATCTCAGCTTAAGATTTTTGCGACGTAAACGAATATCACTCTTTTTATTAATAAAATGCTGCATCACAAAGACAAAGCTAATCACCATAGAGATAATAGTCGCAATCGCTGCCCCGCGCATCCCCCAACCTAACACTAATATAAATAGCGGCGCTAAAATAATATTGGCGACAACACTAATTAACATGGTAATCATCGCTTTAAAGGGATAGCCACAAGCACGCATCATATTATTGAAATTAAAACAGAGGGTCAAAAATAGTCCACCCGGTAAAAAAATCTGTAAAAAATCACGGGCATAGGGATAGGTTACATCGCTCGCCCCAACAAACATCAGAACAGGTTTAAGAAAAACCAGCAATAAAATCGCAACCGATCCGCTGAGCAGCAACGTCAAAATAAAAGAGGTGCCGGCAATCTCCTCTGCTATCTGATGATTCTTTTGACCTAAGGCAATCGAGATTCGACTCGCCGATCCTACCCCAACCAACATACCGATAGCCGCGGATAAATTCATAATCGGTAATACGGCACCTAAAGCACTTAACGCCGACTTACCGACCCAGTGACCAATAAAAATACCATCAATGATATTATATAAGGTATTAACGACTGTCCCAACAATTGCCGGTAAAGCATATCGCCAGAACAGCTTACTCAGCTTTTCGTTCGCTAAGTTATCATAAATTTGGTTAGATTGATTTGTCACAACATATTCTCTAAATAAGTAATAAATAAAATAAGCCGATTGATTAATGTGACAATGTCACTTTGTTTTTAGCTATTTTTGTTATTTTACGCTTTTATTAAAAATAACCTAGAAAAAATAAGCTCATGCTGGCACGATTTGTACAATTTTGTCTAAAAACAGTCCAAAAATAACTTATAAACTAACGCGCATACTGTTTTTAGTGAGGTCAATTTTCGGTTATCAGCAAACGGCCGGTTTAAGACTCCTTCACGACTGATAAGGTCATATTTGTCTTTATAATTACACGCAATTTAGCACAAAACTAGTTATAATCTGGACATAAAGTTGTTATAGTATTTTTATTCTGAGCTGATAATTAACGTTTATGACTACAATTAAAGATATTGCGAAAATGGCGGGGGTTTCTCATGGTACGGTCTCTAACGTGCTCAATGGACGAGGTAATGTCAGCACAAAGAAAATGAAGTTAGTTGAACAAGCCGCTCAAAAACTGGGCTATCAACTCAATGCCCAAGCAAAAGTTTTACGTGAAGGTCAACCAAATACTGTCTCCATTATACTACCCAATATTATTTCTGAACACTATGCTCATCTTTATGCCGGCTTAAACCAATATTATACGCGTCACGATTACGATATCGCACTTTATTTAACCGCCGATCAGCTGGCGCTTGAGCAGCAGTTTATTCAGCGCATTGCCGCAAAACGAGATCATGCCGTCATTGTCGTCTCCTCACTTAACGATGCAGAGAGCTATTATCAAGCCTTAAAAATTGATCCGTCACGGATTGTCTTTGTCTATCGTAAACCTAAAAACGCTATTGCGTTTATCAGCTTAGATTTTGAATTAGCCGGTAAAGAGATCGCAGAGCAGATTATGTCAAAGCAGTATCGCCGTTTAGGGCTATTCTCAAATTATGATAAACATACTCACTCTAGTTCACTCAAACAGGGATTATTAACGCAATTTGCCGCCAAAAACTATCTGGTTGAGCTAAAGCATATCGAATCGGCCTCATTGAATAATACCTATAGTTTAGCCTTTGACTTTTTTTCACAACATCAAGCGCCTGTCGAAGCCATTATTACCAGCGATATTGAACGGGCACATTATGTGCTTAATGCCAGTTATCTGGGCAGTTTAGACGCGCCACCGACTATCTATAGTTTAGCCAATAATAGCGCTATCTATCCGGCACAGATACAGCAATATCAGATGAATTATGGCAGCTTAAGTGATCAAATCATCGATCTACTTGAACATAAAGTGAGTCCTCGTCAAATCAAAAATAGTGGCTTTTTATTTCAATCTATGTCGCCAGCAAGTGTCACTGAGCAACCTGCGACCAAAATCACCTTATTAACGTTGCCCAGCCCTTCTACCCAAGCGCTTCTCAAGCTTTTACCACATTTTAAAAAAATCAGCCATATCGATGTCGAGATAGTCATTAAGCCATTTAACGAAATTCCCCCGATCCTCGAACAGCTTAAACAGCACCAACATATCGATATGATTCGTATTGATATCGCCGGTTTACCTTGGTTTGCTCAGCGCTGCTTAAAACCATTGAACGCATTAGATTTTGATCTGAAGCCGTATTTATCCCATTATCCGGCTGAAATCGTTGAGCGCTTTAGCTATGTTCAGGATGTCGCCTATGCGATTCCCTTTGACCCAAGTATCCAGATGCTATTTTATCGTCAAGATCTGTTTAATAATCCTTGGCTAAAAAGGGTCTACTTTGAAACCTATAAGCAACATCTTGAAGTCCCGACCTCCTTTGAAGCATATCAACAAGTCTGTGGTTTTTTTAATCGTAAAATCAATCCTGATTCACCAGTCGATTTTGGCGGCTGCATCACTTTAGGCAATACTGAGCTGCTGGCTTCAGAGTTTTTAGTGCGTTATTACGCACAAGGTGGACAACTCACTCATGGCGATAAGGTTGAATTAAATCCAGCTATCGCTTTACAGACGCTCGCCTTACTGAAAGAGTACCTCTCGGTGGCCGATAAAATAAGCGCATCATGGTGGGATGAATCCATCATTCGTTTTGAGCAAGGACAATTAGCCATGCTGATTGTCTATATGAATTTATTTTACTACATCACCAATAAAAATATTGCGCCACTCTTGGGCTATACAACAGTACCAGATTTACATCCATTAATTGGCGGCGGCTCTATCGGCATATCAAAATATAGTGATAAAAACCAAGCCGTCGCAACCTTTTTTAACTGGCTATTTTCTGATGAAATCAGTGAGCAAATCGCGTTATTAGGTGGCGCAAATATCAGAGACAATATTTTCCAAAATAAAAAAATCATGACCAGCTATCCCTGGTTTGAGCTCAGTGAAAAAGAGTATGCTATCGGTAGGCGAGAGAATACGCTGCCACGCAGTGGTTTATCCATCAATTTACGTCTAATTGAAAATATTATTGGTCAGCATATTCAAGACTGGATCATTCAGGATACGGATTCAAGGCAAACGATTGATAACATCAATCAAGCATTACAACAAAAAGCGGCAGACATTCTGTCATCATAATCGGTAAAATGATCAGGATCGCTGATCATCTTAATCAGATAACACCAGAAAAAAATAGGCCCGCATATGCAGGCCTATATTGTTTGAATACAGAGATAGACTAAGCTTGTTTTTGTTCTTCTGGCATAATCACATCTTTATCTCTGAAAAACAGCCAAAAAGCCACGGTAACGATAGCGGCAACCACCGCCGGATAGATCCAGAACTCATGCCACTGCGGCGCGGCGGCGGGTAATGCTTTCTCGGTAACAACACGATTGTTGATATAACCAGAGACTGAAGCTGCCATAAACACACCAAAACCATTAGAGATAATAAAGCGTAATCCCTGCGCTTGGGCTTTGATTTCCGGCTTCGCTTTTTTATCTACGTAGATATCACCGGCAGTAAAGAAGAAATCCCAGCAGAGTCCCTGTAACATCAAAGCGCCCACCATATAGAGTAGATAGTGTTCGGAGACCGCAGCTTGTGACAACATCAGACTACGAATAATCCAGCTGATCGCACCAAATAAAATGACCTTTTTGAAACCAAAACGGCGCAGTAAGAGTGATAACAACAACATAAAAATAATTTCAGTTGCCACTGCAATCTGCATCATTGAGGCTGGCTCAAGTCCGAGCACCGGTAAGTAAACCGGCACATAAGCGCTATAAGCCGTTTTGGTGATCATTAGAACAAACGTTGCGGCCATAAAGATGGAGAAGTACTTATCTTTAAACAGGGATAACGCATCGAGAAAAAAGATATCACGCCAGGAGAGTTTTTTACCCTTCCCTGCGGGTAATGTGTTGGGTAAGGTAAAACAGTACAAACCATAAATAACCGAAGCTATCGCCGCTAATTTAAAAGAATCAACAGTTTGTGAGTAACCGGTATAAAAGAGTAAAAATCCAACACTCATAAAACCAATCGTGCCAAAAACCCGGATGACAGGAAACCACTTAACCCCTTCGATATGCCGGAAACTCACACTGTTAGCCAGTGCGGTGGTCGGATAGAAAAGTAAACCAACCACAAAGATCATAGCCAAAAAGCCACTCACATCTTTTTCGAGTACGAAGTACGATAACGAATAAAGTGCAACGGAATTGATCAGATGCAGTATACCCATCACTTTTTGTGAGGCAATAAATCGGTCAGCAATCATACCAATAATCAGTGGCGATATAATTGTTGCCACGCCTAATACCGAGTATGTGGAACCGACAATATCCTTGAGACTATATGCGGCCAGTACAGCGCCAATCACCATATTCCATGCCCCTTGCACAAAATATTGCATAAACATCATGATGAGTAAGCGGGGAATTTTAAACATGCAAAAATATCCTTTTATAAATTTATGATTAAGCCATCATAGGCAACTTCAATATTATAAGGTGCAAATAGTGCAACTAACTCATCATGCATAAAGCCACTACTATGTGAATGATGGGAGGTAATTAAGCGGCTCTCTTTAGCTAAAATACCTGATTTTAGCATTCTCTGTTGTGTCGATAAGACAGTTTCAATACTCATATGATTATTGGTTTGATCATTTTGCTTGTAGCCATAAGAGCACTCTAAAATCACCAAATCGATACGATATTTCTCCAACCACTGCCAGGTTAGTTCTGGAAAATAACCTGAATCATGTCCATACAGCATGGTTTTGCCATTTTTTTCAATCAAATAGATATAACAAAACTCCCACTTCGCATGATTAGCCAGTAATGGGGTGACTTTAGCACCGTTCACCGTATCAAAAGGAATAAAAGGTATTGCTAAATGGAAATCAAAACGTTCCCGACTATAGTTAGGTAAAACCGCTAAGCAGCCATTAATCGCAATATCACTGCCATAGATATGTAAGGGATGACTAATATTAAAACCATACCCTTCCATTCGACTAAAAAGATCACCGACATTAAAATGGTCTGGATGCGTATGGGTAAACAGTAGATCTTGAAGCTGAGTAATATCGATATTTTCCCGCATCACTTGATAACTAAATTCAGGCGCAAAATCAATTTGCATCACATCATCAATCAATAGTGCGGAACGAGTTCGGATATTTTTGCCTTTAACTTGACGGGTTTTTTCGCAAATATCGCATTTACAAAAAGGGTTAGGGATTCCTTCTGAGGCGCCGGTACCAAGAAATTGTAGCTTCACACTTGTCTCCTGTTTTTATTTTTAGAAAAAATCAATACCGCTGAACGATAAAATTGGAACGTTTCAATTTAGATCATAAAAACAACAGACACTAAAAAGCAAATTATTTTTTCAATTTTATGAAAATAATTATTCACAAATAGACATTGCATCATCAGAAATAAGCCTTAAATGAGGAATACAAAGTAAAACAATTGCGACTTTTTTGACCTGCTGATTTTACAGCACATTTACCAAATCCTGAATTTTATCTACTTAAGCTGTTGTTATAATGAAATTATTCATAATGCTTATCTTTTTAACTTAACCAGCAGGGAGCCGAACATGAGCGGTAAATTCGAACTATTTAAAAGCCCAAAAAACAATCAATTTTATTTTCATTTACAAGCCAGTAATGGTGAAATTATTTTACAAAGTGAAGGGTATACCACCAAATCAAACTGTTTAAATGGTATTAGAGCGGTGAAAAAAAATGCCTCTTTAGAACGCGCTTATGTAGTGCAGCCAAAACACTTTAATCTTAAATCAGTCGATAACGGTAAGATTATTGCTTCCAGTGAAAAATACAGTACTAATAGTGCCCGAGATGCCGGTATTGCCTCAGTTAAAGCCCATGCCATCACATCAGATATAGTTGATTTAACTAAATTAAAAAATAAAAATTAAGCAAAATCGCCCTCTTCACTTAGTGGTATAAATCGCATTCTGACCGGACTACTTAGTACAACATCGACATCAGCGGATCGCTTGATCCGCCGCGATATTGTTTATTTGATGGTTAAAAAATATAACATAATTAAAATCAGTACTTGCATTGATGAAAATATTGCGTTAATTTAAAGCTATCAATACATGAGATTTCAAATGACAAATTGCGTTCGTTTTCATCATCACCATTTCCCTGAATAGTCTTCGGGCGTTTGGTGCTGGAAGACAGAAAGGTCTTCCGGTGAACGCATGATA
This sequence comes from Orbaceae bacterium lpD01, assembly GCA_036251705.1. NCBI lineage: Bacteria > Pseudomonadati > Pseudomonadota > Gammaproteobacteria > Orbales > Orbaceae > Utexia > Utexia brackfieldae. Next base: position 1,724,085 of record CP133959.1, read on the forward strand.
AGAGAGCCCTCGGAAGATCGACTTCCGAGGGTTTTTTTATGCCTCAATGATGATAACTGGTTCTCTAATAACTTAACTGACAAAAGGAGAATCACCATGCTCGACCAATCGCGTTTACGCATAGCTATGCAAAAATCAGGTCGCTTAAGCGATGAGTCTAAAAAATTGCTCACACAATGCGGGATTAAAATTAATTTGCAAGAACAGCGCCTGATTGCTTTTGCTGAAAATATGCCGATTGATATCTTACGCGTGCGTGATGATGATATTCCAGGGCTGGTGATTGATGGTATTGTTGATATCGGCATTATCGGTGAAAATGTGCTGGAAGAAGAGGTGCTCGATCGTCAGGCCGAAGGTCAAAATCCACAATATAAAACACTACGTCGACTCGATTTTGGTGGTTGTCGTTTATCCATTGCAGCACCACGTGATTTCAATTATAACGGTATAACTTGTCTTGATGGCAAACGTATCGCAACTACCTACCCTCATTTACTCAAACGCTATCTTGCCCAATATAATGTCGCATTTAATACCTGCTTACTCAACGGTTCGGTTGAAGTCGCGCCAAGAGCGGGACTGGCGGATGTGATCTGTGATTTAGTCTCTAGCGGTGCGACCTTAGAAGCAAATGGTTTAAAAGAGATTCAAATTATTTATGAATCAAAAGCCTGTATGATTCAGCGTGAAGGCGTGATGCCAACCGCCAAACAAGCATTAATTGATAAGTTAATGACACGAATTTCTGGCGTTATTCAGGCAAGAGAATCCAAATATATTATGCTACACGCACCAAGTGATAAATTAAGCGAGATTGTCGCTCTGATGCCTGGCGCTGAAAAACCAACTATTCTCCCTTTAGCCGGTGATAATAACCGCGTTGCGATGCATATGGTCAGTAGTGAAACCTTGTTCTGGGAAACCATGGAAAAGCTCAAATTATTAGGCGCAAGTTCTATTCTTGTATTACCGATTGAAAAGATGATGGAATAACCGCGATGAAAATTATCCAATGGCAACAATCCACTTTATCAGCACAACAAGCACTATTAAAACGTCCGGCTATCACCGCATCAGATAGCATTACCCAAACCGTCTCACAAATCATTACTCGGGTAAAAAAAGAGGGGGATAGCGCGTTAAAGGCATTGAGTCTGGCGTTTGATAAAACGGCAATCGAAACAATCAAGGTATCTCGTGAAGCCGTTACGCAGGCTGCCTCTCGTTTATCTGCCGAATTAAAAACGGCCATGCAAATCGCTAAAAATAATATTGAAACCTTTCACGTAGCCCAGCAGTTATCGACCATCACGGTCGAAACATTACCCGGAGTTCAGTGCCAGCAAGTAACCAGACCGATTCAGTCAGTCGGTTTATATATCCCGGGTGGCTCAGCACCGCTGCTATCGACGGTACTGATGTTAGCCACGCCAGCCAAAATTGCGGGATGCAAACAAATTATTCTCTGCTCCCCGCCCCCGATTGCCGATGAAATTCTGTATGCCGCCCAGCTATGTGGGGTCACCGATATCTATCAAATCGGCGGTGCTCAGGCTATTGCAGCGATGGCATTTGGTACAGACACGATACCGAGTGTCGACAAGATTTTTGGACCTGGTAACGCTTACGTAACCGAAGCCAAAAGACAAGTTTGTCAATATCTTGATGGTGCAGCGATTGATATGCCGGCAGGCCCATCTGAAGTTTTAGTCATCGCCGATAGTGGCGCAAACCCGGCTTTTATTGCCGCAGATTTATTATCTCAGGCTGAGCATGGTCCCGATTCCCAAGTGATTTTATTGACGCCAGATCTCACGCTTGCACAAGCGGTCGCCAATCAAGTTGACACGCAATTAGCCCAGTTATCACGACAAGCTATTGCGACAAAAGCGCTGACAGAAAGTCGCTTAATTGTGACCAAAGATTTGGCCCAATGTATTGAGATCAGTAACCAATATGGTCCAGAGCATCTGATCATCCAGACACGTGAACCTGAACAATTAGTCGACAAAATCGACAACGCCGGTTCGGTCTTTTTAGGTGACTGGTCCCCTGAATCAGCGGGCGACTACGCCTCTGGCACTAATCATGTACTGCCGACGTATGGGTATAGCAGTACGTATTCAAGTCTGGGATTAGCTGACTTTCAAAAACGTATGACGATTCAACAGCTCTCCCCTCAAGGACTATTAACACTCGCACCAACGGTGGAAATCATGGCACAGGCAGAACAACTGACCGCTCATAAACAAGCCGTCACGCTGAGAGTTGAGGCACTTAAAAAAACCGAAATAGATAAAGGGGATAGCAATGAATAATAATGATATCAATCAACTGGTCAGAAAAAACATTCAACTATTGACCCCCTACCAATCCGCTCGTCGTCTGGGTGGTCAGGGTGATGTCTGGCTCAACGCAAATGAGTATCCGATAGCCCCTGATTACAGCTTTAATGCGCAAACACTGAATCGATATCCTCAGCCACAACCTAAAAACGTGATTAATCGATATGCCAATTATGCCGGTATTGAGCCTGAACAAGTCATCGTTTCGCGTGGCGCAGATGAGGCGATTGAGTTATTAATGCGTGCATTTTGCCAGCCCGGCCAGGACAGTATTATATACTGTCCGCCAACCTATGGTATGTATCAGGTGAGTGCACAAACGCTAGGCATTAATTATAAAGCCATTCCGACAAAACCTGACTGGCAGCTTGATTTAACAGCGATTGAAAGTAACCTCGATACCGTAAAATTAGTGTATATCTGTAGTCCGAATAACCCAACCGGTAATTTGCTCAATCAGGACGATATAAAAGCACTATTAAAACTCACTGAGCACAAAGCCCTCGTGATTGTGGATGAGGCTTATATTGAGTTTTCACCACAAGCCTCGGTAGTCAGCTGGCTGAAAGGCTATCCTCATTTAGTCATATTACGTACGCTCTCCAAAGCATTCGCTTTAGCGGGTCTACGCTGTGGCTTTACGCTGGCCAATAAACCGATTATTGATGTATTACTGAAAGTGATTGCGCCCTATCCTTTACCAACCCCTGTTGCCGATATTGCTTCACAAGCATTATCAGATAAAGGGATCACTCAAATGCAAGATAATGTGATGCAGGTGACTTTACAGAAACACCAACTCACTGAGGCTCTATTGGGCGTTAGCGCAGTCGACACAGTATACCCAGGCTTTGGTAATTATCTGTTAGTCCGTTTTAAGCCTAATTCATCACTTTTCAATCAGTTATGGCAGAAAGGGATTATTTTACGCGATCAAGATAAACAAATCGGTTTAAAAGATTGTGTTCGTATCACCATCGGCAGTGCCGCCGAATGTGACACGCTGATTCAAGCGATGAAACAGCACTCATAAAGGAAAATTATATGCTGCAAAAGTATTTATTTATTGATCGTGATGGTACTTTAATCACCGAACCCCCGATTGATTTTCAAGTCGACCGATTTGATAAACTGCAGTTTGAAGCAAATGTCATTCCAGCGTTACTCCAATTACAGTCGGCCGGTTTTAAATTCGTCATGATCACCAATCAAGATGGATTGGGGACCGACAGTTTTCCACAAGCCGCATTTGACGGGCCGCATCAGTTGATGATGCAAATATTCACCTCCCAAGGTATTCACTTTGAAGAAGTACTCATTTGCCCGCACTTTCCAGCCGATCATTGCCGCTGCCGAAAACCCAATATCCAATTAGTGCTACCCTATTTAGTCAGTGGTCAGCTGGATAAAGAGAATAGTTATGTCATTGGCGATAGAGCGACGGATTTGCAGTTGGCTGACAATATGGCGATCAAAGGATTATTGTATAACTCAAAACAGTTAGACTGGCCGGAGATCGCTAAGCGTTTAACCACCGCTGACAGACATGCTCGCGTCAAAAGAGCCACCAAAGAGACCTCGATTGACGTTGAAATCTGGCTTGACCGTGAAGGTGGCAGCCAGATTCATACCGGCATCGGTTTTTTTGATCATATGTTAGACCAAATTGCCACACATGGTGGTTTTAAAATGAATATTCAGGTAGAAGGTGATTTACATATTGATGATCACCATACCATTGAAGATACCGGACTGGCACTTGGCCAAGCACTTAAAGCGGCATTAGGGGACAAACGCGGCATCGAGCGTTTTGGGTTTGTTTTGCCGATGGATGAGTGTTTAGCACAGTGCACTTTAGATATCTCCGGACGCCCTTATCTCGTTTATAGCGCTAGCTTTAGTCATCAAAAAGTGGGCGATATGAGTACAGAAATGGTTGAACATTTTTTCCAATCGCTCGCCTATGCCATGGCTTGTACCCTACATATTCAAACAACAGGGAATAACGACCATCATCGAGTAGAGAGCCTGTTTAAAGCGTTTGGTCGTACTTTACGCCAAGCAATTCGGGTTGAAGGCAACAATCTACCGAGCTCAAAAGGAGTCCTGTGATGACCATGAGACATGCAACAAACCAGCGGGTTGTCATTCTCGATACCGGCTGTGCTAATCTTGCTTCGATTCAATATGCGGTAGAACGCTTAGGCTATCGGCCGATAATCAGTGATGATCCGAAAAATGTGCTCAATGCGGATAAACTATTTTTACCCGGCGTTGGTTCGGCTTCTGGCGCCATGACGCAATTAAAAGCGCGTCAGTTAATTGAACTGATTAAAGTCTGTACCCAGCCCGTATTAGGAATCTGTTTAGGTATGCAAATTCTCGCTAAACGTAGTGAGGAGGGGCAGGTCAATACATTAGGGATTATCGATGCAAATATCATTCGTCTGCCTAATCATGGTTTACCGCTACCACACATGGGCTGGAATCAAGTTCATGCACAAGCAGGTCACCCACTATTTCGGGATATCGAACCGCGGGCTTACTTCTATTTTGTCCATGGCTATGCTTTACCTTTATGCTCCGTCACCATCGCGGAGAGTGATTACGGCGAAAAATTTAGCGCAGCAGTGCAAAAAGATAACTTTTTTGGCGTACAGTTCCATCCTGAGCGTTCTGGCGCCAACGGAGCGCAATTATTGAAAAACTTTTTGGAGATGTAAGGATGATGCCAAATAAAGATAACGTGATTATCCCAGCACTAGATTTAATCGATGGACAGATCGTACGTTTACATCAAGGCGATTATGATAAACAACGTCACTATGGTGATGATCCACTTAAACAACTGCAAATCTATCAAGCGCAAGGAGCAGCGTTATTACATTTAGTTGATTTGACCGGCGCCAAAGATCCACAGGCTCGGCAAATTCCATTATTGAAAACGTTACTAGCCGGTATCGATGTGCCCGTTCAAATCGGTGGCGGAATCAGAACCGAAGAGGATGTGAAGGCATTACTCGGCGCAGGTGCCAGCCGGGTCGTTATCGGCTCGACTGCAATCAAAGAGCCCGACACCGTAAAAAGTTGGTTTGTTAAATATGGGGCAGAAGCGTTAGTGTTAGCCCTCGATATTCGGATTGATGATCAAGGCCGTAACTATGTTGCCATTAACGGTTGGCAAGAAAACTCGACTAAGACTTTAGAACAAGTGATTGAAGATTATCGGCGTGTTGGTCTAAAACATGTGCTTTGCACGGATATATCCAAAGATGGCACATTATCTGGTACAAACGTCAGCTTGTATCAAACCGTGAGTCAGCAATTTCCAGATATTGCTTTCCAAGCTTCGGGCGGAATTGGTGATCTTAACGATATCCAGGCACTCAAAGGCAGTGGCGTGAGTGGCATTATCGTTGGTCGAGCGCTGTTAGAAAATAAATTTACGGTTAAGGAGGCTATCTCATGTTGGCAAAACGCATAATCCCCTGTCTTGATGTCCGTGATGGCATGGTTGTTAAAGGCGTTCAGTTTAGAAATCATGAGATTATCGGCGATATTGTGCCGCTAGCGAAACGTTATGCCGAAGAAGGCGCCGACGAGTTAGTCTTTTATGATATCACCGCCTCATCGGATGGACGCACCGTCGATAAAAGTTGGGTCACTCGAGTTGCTGAAGTGATTGATATCCCTTTTTGTGTTGCTGGCGGCATTAAGACACAGGAAGACGCGGGACAAATACTCTCATTTGGCGCTGATAAGATCTCGATCAACAGCCCGGCACTGGCCGATCCCAACTTAATAAGCCGACTGGCTGATAAGTATGGCGTGCAGTGTGTGGTGGTGGGTATTGATACCTGGTTCGATAATCAGCAAAATGATTATCATGTCTATCAATTCACCGGTGATGAAAAACGCACTCAAGCGACCCATTGGCGAACATTGGATTGGGTCACTGAGGTGCAAAAACGTGGCGCAGGTGAAATCGTCTTAAATATGATGAATCAGGATGGCGTACGCCAAGGTTATGATTTAATCCAATTAGCAAAAGTTCGCGCCAAATGTCATGTCCCGTTAATTGCTTCTGGCGGCGCCGGCACGATGCAGCATTTTTTAGACGCCTTCCAAACCGCAAAAGTGGATGGCGCACTGGCCGCATCGGTATTTCATAAACAAATCATTAGTATAAACGAATTAAAACAGTTCTTAAAACAACAGGATATCGAGGTCAGACTATGCTAACACTGGACAATCAACCGCTCGACTGGGAAAAAGTCGATAATTTAATGCCTGCCATCATCCAGCATGCCATCTCCGGTGAAGTGTTAATGCTCGGTTACATGAGTCCACGGGCCTTAGCGCAAACGAAAGAGAGCGGTAAAGTCACTTTTTACTCTCGTACTAAGCAGCGTTTATGGACTAAAGGTGAAAGCTCCGGTCATTTTTTAAATGTAGTCAGTATTAGCGCGGATTGCGATATGGACACTTTACTGATTTTAGTTGATCCGGTTGGACCTACTTGTCATACCGGTGCGACCAGCTGTTTTTCACCGGCAGCGAGTCAGTGGGGATTTTTATATCAACTAGAACAGTTGATTGCCTCAAGAAAAAGCGCCTCACCAGACAGCTCGTATACCGCAAAACTTTATGCCTCAGGCACCAAACGGATAGCGCAAAAAGTGGGGGAAGAAGGAGTTGAAACTGCGCTGGCAGCCACAGTTCATGATAAAGTCGAATTAACTAATGAAGCAGCTGATTTGATGTATCATCTGATGGTGCTATTACAAGATCAAGAACTTTGCTTAAACGATGTAATTGATGTTTTAAAAAATAGACATAAATAATCGCTATCATTATTGTTTAATTATTCGCCGATAGCGTATTCACTTCTCACGATAAGCGATTATGATTGATATTGTGGCCAGCGCAATATCACTCTATTTATAGGGAGAACTGTCATTCGCTGAATTGATATCGAGGCATCTTCACTTTTGACAACAACAAGTATCGTGCGTGAAATAAAATAAAAAAACCCAAATATCGCTATTTGGGTCCAGATTAAATGCTTTCATTCAAACCAAAGAGCAATCATGAAAACAGTTTTCGTTTTAGTTATTATTTTTAAGTTAAATAAAGTAATATTTCCAAATCAGTATTAAAATAATTATTATGAATGAGTGGCAAAACAAACAATTAGTAAATGTCAATCACCTAATTTGTAAATATTATGGTAACAGATTAAAAATAGAAAGCAATTATTTTTAATGTCTTTTTTGCAAAAAAATGCAAATATTTATATATTCTTACCGAGAGCGATTAAAAAAAGACCAATATCAAGGCATTACTCGGAAAGAAACGTATATTCTTTTACTGATAATATTGGTTATAATGAAACTATATTTGATCGTATGAAGGGTAACTTATGTCAGCAAAATTTTTAACATTTGAACAAGCTAAAAATCAAATTCTTAACGAATTACCGCCATTATCGGCAATGGAAACAGTCAACCTTACCCGCGCCATGCATCGCATTGCGGCTAAACCGATTGTTTCCCCGCTCAATGTGCCGGGATTTAATAATTCCGCGATGGATGGCTATGCTGTCAGACTAAGCGACCTGACAAAGTCGACCCAATTACCAGTTGCCGATAAGATCTTAGCAGGTGCAACAGTCCTCCCCTACTGGCCAGAAAACAGCTGCTTAAGAATCATGACGGGTGCACCAGTGCCGCCTGATGCGGATGCGGTTGTCATGCAGGAAGATATCCAAATTTTAGCTGATCACATTCAGTTTACTCAGCCCATCAAACAGAGACAAAATATTCGCTATATTGGCGAAGATATCACACAAAATGAGATGATTGTTCAGTCAGGACAAAAACTGACTATTCCAATTTTATCAACCCTTGCCACACTAGGTATTTCAGAAGTTGACGTTTATCGCCCCATAAAGGTTGCCCTATTTTCAACCGGCGATGAGCTATGCTCAATTGGCACACCATTAAGTGCAGGCAAAATTTATGACAGTAATCGGTTTACCTTAACATTGATGTTGCAACAACTCGGCTGTGAAATTATCGATTTAGGGATTATTCCTGATTGCCCGGAAAAAATTGAACAAGCCTTAAAACAGGCCGCCGATCAGGCCGATGTGATTATTACCAGTGGCGGAGTCTCTGTGGGGGATGCTGATTATACTAAGCAGGTCTTATCACAAATTGGCCATATCGATTTTTGGAAAATCGCCATGAAACCAGGAAAGCCCTTTGCTTTTGGTCATTTAAATAAGGCTATTTTTTGTGGCTTACCAGGAAATCCGGTATCAACCGTCGTGACATTTTACCAACTGGTTCAACCGTTAATCCTTAAACTATCCGGACAAACATCGGCTATCTCAAATCTGCTACCTTTCAAAGTGAAAGCACTGACGAATCTAAAGAAAAAATCAGGTCGCTTAGATTTTCAACGTGGCGAATTAATCATTGATGCTCAGGGTGAATTAGGCGTTATCTCTTCAGGTCAACAAGGATCTCATATTACCCAGTCATTAAGCAAAGCAAACTGCTTTATTATCTTAGAGCAGATGCGCGAAGATGTTATGGCGGGTGAATATGTGACCGTCGAGCTGTTTAATTCATTGATGAGTTAACAATATCAGGCTAATGCGTCATAACTCTAGATGTATTAGCCACTCAATCGAGTTATCTGACTATTACTCAAACAGTGATAAATATTGGCCGTAACCTTTTTCGGCCATTTTATTTTTGGCAATGAAAGCCAGCGACGCTGAGTTTATACAGTATCTTAATCCACCTGACTTAGCGGGACCATCATTAAATACATGACCCAAGTGAGAGTCAGCCTCTTTTGAGCGGACTTCGGTTCGAATCATCCCATGGCTCATATCGCTCTTTTCGATAATTTGTTGTTCATTCACAGGCTTAGTAAAACTGGGCCAACCACAGCCTGACTCAAATTTATCTCGCGAACTAAATAGCACTTCGCCAGAAACAATATCGACATAAATACCTTCTACTTGATGGTGATTAAATGGGTTATCAAACGGTGGCTCAGTCGCATTTTGCTGGGTGACTTGATATTGTAATTGACTCAGCTCATTTAAACGTTGGTTCTTTCTATCTTTATTCATCGCTATTTTCCTTGGCATGACGTTTAACAAATGTTTCTCTACCTGATAAACGAAAATATTGGTTATATCTGTCAGGTTGTTTCTGATAAAAATCTTGATGATAAGACTCAGCAGGATAAAATGTCGAGGCCGGTTCAATTGAAACGGCAATCGGTTTAATATAGGATTTTTTTTCTATCAGCTGCTGCTTTGATGCCTCGGCCTGACGGCGCTGGATTTCTGAATGATAGAATATCGCCGGCCGATAAGAGTCACCGCGATCAGCAAATTGCCCCTCGGCATCAGTGGGATCAATCTGATGCCAAAAGATATCTAATAACGTGTCATAACTTATTTTGGTTGGATCAAAGGTAATCTCAACCGCTTCTGTATGACCGGTATCCCCCTGACAAACTTGCTTATAGGTGGGATTGACAGTATGCCCCCCCGTGTATCCTGACAAAACTTGCTTAACACCATCATAACGATCAAAAGGTTTAACCATACACCAAAAACATCCACCGGCAAAGGTTGCCTTCTCATCAGTTGATTTCATGTCGACTCCTTTCTATTTTATCAATTAGCTAGACTGTTATATCAATATTATTCTCAATTATAAGCGCTATAATTATTTAAAATAGGTAAAATTAACCGATTGTTTTGTAAAAAAAGTGTCACTGATAAAAAATGTTAAAAATCAAAAATATATTTTTATCAATATCTCTTAACCTGATTTTTGGCTGGTTCACGCGTAAAAGCCATCATAAGACATTAAATATCAATATTTTACGCATTAATATATCGTTAAGAAGGCGATTTATCTGAATAAAAAACTAACAAATCATTACTATAGTAAAGACTCATTCAATTAAATTTACAAACACAGGATTTTTCTCACAAGAAATTAAATATAATCAATCAGATATTTTCACTAATAGAAAAATTAAAGACCATGATAAAGCCACTCGATTTGTACACCAACGTTGGTATTAGATTTGATTGATAATGGACTATTTGGTATTAAACAAAAAAGAATGCGATGAACATTTATCAATGTAAACATCGCATAAAATAAATACTATTTAATGAAAACGAATAAATTCTTATTGAGAAGGGAAATAAATAATAATGATTTAATTATTTATTTTTATAACGATTCGGCCAAATAACAGAGGGACTAACGCCAATTGCATCAGCAATAATTTTTTCACCTTTTGGCCATTTACGGTCTAAAGCATTTCTAAGCGTATTTTCTGAAAGTCCGGCTTCTCTGGAAAGCTTTCGTAAACTGGTGCCTCGTTTCTCTAACTCTGCACGAATATCGGCACGATGCCAATCTTGATCCTTATCATAGGTAATCATTCTGATCTCCCTTTTATTAATCTGGGTTATTTAGCTGTATAACATCAACAACTTACTTTTTTACCGATAATACAAAACAAAAGTAAAAAAGTAAACAAACAATTTAAAATTTAGCAATAAAAGTCAATTAAAAGTTCGACCGATTAATCGTTAAAGACTAAATTAAAACGATTTTTTGTTTGGCATATATTCGCAGAATTAAACTTTATTTTTGTCACATATTATGCGATCATCATAGTATTATGATGTCTAAATTATCAAAATAGTTAAAAAAATAACAATTTATTCATTATCTGATCCTAAATTGTATTTTTTAAAGTTAGTATCAATAAGGATATTTTTGTGATAACTAAAAATGGTAGAACAAATAATCGTCTAACGACATCAATAGATGAAGATAAAGCCATTCACACGAAGCAGATATCAACAGATAATACCTCTTTTGCGGCTAGGTTACGTATCGTAATAGGTCAACGATCTATGACTGATTTTGCTCAGGCATGTCAACTATCAGAAAGCGCTGTCAGAAAATATATCCGAGGTGATTCAGAGCCGACATTACAAAATTTGCTCGTAATATCTAAAGTGGGGAACGTTTCTCTTTCCTGGCTCGCCACCGGAATTCCAGATGAAACATCACAATTATCCTCCATGCCAGAGTTTTACCCTCCCCAACCGATCATCAATCGTGATAATGTTATTATTTATGAAGTTGATTTTGATTCTCTTTGTCAGGAAAAACTCAGTTATAAACTCGACAGTTACTGGATGCTAAGCAAAAAATGGTTGATGAGAGAAGGATTACAAAACAATACCTTAGCTTTGACTACGATTAATTGCGACAGTATGGCTCAGTCAGCAAAGTACGGTGATATGGCGTTAATCAATATCAAACAACAAGGCTGGCAAGGTGCACTTGAAGGCGTATTCATTATCCAACTCAATGATAATTTGCTCATCAAACGCCTACAATATGATCCCGTAAAACACGGCTACTACTTATACAGTGACTGCTCACTTTATCGCGACCACTTCATTGCCATTAATCAATCGATAAATTTTAAAATCATTGCCAAAATTGTGCATATTCTTAATCATGTTGTTTAACAGTGTTGATTCCTTGTAAAAATAGCCAAGAATAATTAATATTGAGTTGAAGCTACTTTATAGCTCAGCATAGAGTGCTTTTTTACACAAGCGCGGATAGAACACCCTGAATAGATGCTCAAGTTGCTGATAATTTGTTTTAACATCATTAATCGTTTCAGAGAGTATCGCTAAACGGGGGCGCTGCTTAGACATGCCAACCAAAACTCGCTGCACAAACGCAAGATCAGCATAATTTAATAACCAGCTATCTCGCCATAGATATCCCATAAAACGCCCAAATTCGGCCGGTGCTTTATCCAGTTCTGGTGAGATGATCGTCTGGCAGAGTTGATTAAATGCCGATAAACAGATAAAATCGACAAACTCATGCCAATATTTAGCCAAAAAATGATCCCAGACAATATCTAATGTAATGGGTGCAACGCGTTGATGAACTGTCGCAAATAAACATTTGGCTGTTTTGACTTCTGGCAAGTGATCGATTAGAGCGTCAATTCGGCGGTGTAGCATGATGCCTTCAGCCACTGACTTTGGATATTGCTGATAGGGATCTCCACGGACAAAATCTGCCATGACATTACCTAATAACGAGCTACCCGATAAACTGGCTAAATGCAGATGGGCTAACACATTCACAGCGCTGTCTCCGGTCTTCTTACTGCCATGTTGATTAATCGATATACTGCTCGCAACGTTTTATCCTTCACGACGACGAAATTCCCCTTCCGCAAATCCAATACGCCAATAGTTAAGTAACTGAATATCACTTTTATTGACATTAAACTGATCAACCAAGCAGTGGCGCACATGCTGTGCAAGGCTCCCTTCCATTCCACCCCAAATCAGTATATTCCCCTCATCAGGTAGGTTTAATGATTTGATCAGCATTTCAGGGAATAATGATGGATGCTGCTGAATATGCCAGCTTAAGGTAACACCTTGAGGTTTACGGATTGTGATCATATCGCTGTGATCTGGCACCTCAATAAAAGCGTGTCCTTTAGCATCGGCGGGTAAATGTTCCAGAATGTAACTGATTGCCGGTTTAGCCGTAATATCACCGACTAAAACTAAATATTGTTGTTGATATTCGCATTTAGCACCAATGCCCAAAGCACCAATCACATCGCCAGGTTTAGCATATTGCGCCCATTTTGAACCGATGCCCTCTGCATGAATGGCGAATTCAATGGTCAATGTATGACTTGCGGCATCATAAGCCCGTAAGCTATAGGTTCGAATAGCCAGTTTTTCCCCTTCAGGCCAAATAATTTTGCCCGCTTCATTTAAATCAGGAAAGACAATCGACTGCTGCCCTGGTTCTGGAAAAATCAGCTTTAAATGCGGACCTAAACCTAAAGCCTCAACCGCTAATATGGCTTTTTTATCTAACTGAAAACGAATCTGGATGATACTTTTAGAGAGCGTAATAATCTCGCTAACAATTAATTGAGAATCTATCGCAATTTTCTGAAGAAATACTGGCACTGGGTCCATCCTCACTGATGACACGGATAAGCAACCATCATACTTTCTGATTTTTTAATCCGCAACTTTAATTAAAATAGTATATAATGGCGCATTATTTATTATTACTGATTATTTTTAAGAAAAGGTTATTGATATGGGATTTAAATGTGGGATTGTTGGCTTACCTAACGTCGGTAAATCGACGCTATTTAATGCATTGACCAAAGCAGGTATTGAAGCGGCAAATTTTCCCTTTTGTACGATTGAACCAAATACCGGGATTGTCCCAATGCCTGATCCTCGTCTAGATCAGCTGGCAGAAATTGTAAAACCACAGCGCATTTTACCGACCACAATGGAGTTTGTTGATATTGCCGGTTTGGTAAAAGGTGCTTCAAAAGGTGAAGGCTTAGGCAATCAGTTTTTATCCAACATTCGCGAAACGGAAGCAATTGGTCATGTGGTGCGCTGTTTTGAAAATGACAATATTATTCATGTTGCAGGTGCAATTGATCCCGCTGAAGATATTGATACTATCAATACCGAGCTTGCGTTAGCCGATTTAGATACCTGTGAGAGAGCGATCAATCGCGTACAGAAAAGAGCTAAAGGTGGCGATAAAGACGCGAAATTCGAATTAACCGTATTAGAGAAATGTCTACCTCAGTTAGAGAATGCCGGCATGTTACGCGCACTTAAGCTTGACAAAGAAGAGCTTGAAGCCATTAAATATTTAAGTTTTCTCACGCTAAAACCGACGATGTATATTGCCAATGTCAACGAAGAGGGTTTTGAGAATAATCCTTATTTAGATCAAGTCAGAGCGATTGCGGAAAAAGAAGGCGCAATTGTGGTGCCCGTTTGTGCTGCTGTTGAATCTGACATTGCTGAACTTGATGATGCTGATCGTGATGAATTTATGGCGGAACTCGGTATCGAAGAGCCAGGTCTTAATCGTGTGATAAGAGCCGGCTATAAATTATTAAATTTACAAACCTATTTTACCGCAGGGGTGAAAGAAGTACGAGCTTGGACTATTTCGATCGGCGATACTGCACCACAAGCGGCAGGTAAAATTCACACTGATTTCGAAAAAGGCTTTATTCGCGCGCAAACTATCGCATTTGATGACTTTATCACCTACAAAGGTGAGCAAGGCGCCAAAGAAGCAGGCAAAATGCGTTCTGAAGGGAAAGAGTATATCGTTAAAGATGGCGATATCATGAACTTCCTGTTTAATGTCTAAGCTTATACGCTAGTCCCATCAGGTATCGAATAAGAATAAACAGTATAAAAGATTAACTTAATTTTATGCTGTTTATTCTCTCACTGAGTTTTATCAAAATCGATAACGAAATGCGTATATTTTAAGCACCGCTTATTTACCCTCTCTGTTTAAGTGAGTATTATCAGATTAACTGGCATAACGAGTTGAACTGATTATGTTTACTATCACTCAATGAAAAGTGCCCCACAAAAAAATTTTCTGTGCTTATGCCAAAACTCAATCTTATCTTTTAACAAAAGTTGATAATAAATAACCTGTCAAGATTTCCCCCTTTCCAATACAACAGAATTATTGCAAGTCACTATCCCATGGTCATCATTAATGAAGCAGATATTTCATATACAGCAGCATGCACATCAATATTGACAGATTTTCATTCAATAACAATAAGGTGCGATGAGATACTAATTGGCGCTTAATAACTCATTCGATAGCAACTCGGCCTGCGCCAATACCGTTTCTGTCGCCAATAAAGACATATCAGGTGGGTAGCCATAACGATTGAGTAACCGCTTAACCAACACGCGAATTTTAGCCCTGGCCGACGCTTTAATGGTCCAATCTAACGTAACGTTATTGCGGATCATCTCGGTCAGGACAACCGCTAACTCTCTCAGTTTAGTTTTACCGATTAATTCTTGAGCACTGTTGTTCTCAGCGACCGCGGTGTAGAAGGCATATTCAGCCGGTGATAAATCTAGTTCATTTGCTTCAGCATCGACTTTATTGATATCTTTCGCTAATTTAATCAGCTCATCAATCACTTCAGCTGCCGTCAAAATTTTATTTTGATAGCGTTGAATCGCACCCGTTAGCATATCCATTAGCTTTTTACCCTGAATAACGCTGGCTTTAGTTCGCACATTGATTTCATCTGCCAACAATTTTTTCAGGGTCTCTAGTGCGATATGCATGTGTTGATAATCTTGCATTTCCATTAAAAAATCATCAGAGAGAATTGATATATCTGGTTTTTTAATTCCCGCGGCATCAAACACATCAACCACCGTATCGGTCACTAAGGCTTGATCAATGGTCTGTTTAACGCGAACTTCCATGCTGTCATCACCGATAATGCCATTTCCTCCAGTTGAATCAAACTTGTTCAATCTGGCTTTTACCGCTTGTAAAAAGGCTATTTCAGGTGCAGCCTCCATCGCTTCAGGATGTGGTGTTGCTAATGCAAAGGCTTGAGATAAAGCGGTTACCGCTGTTAAAAAACGCACTTTCCCCTGACCTTCATCAATCCCTAAAATAAAATCTTCTGCTTCTAAAATAATGGCTAGTTTACGAGAGGTGGATGCGGTGAAATATTCACGATAATCAAAACCAAATAGCATTCCTTCAAGCACTTCCAGCTTTTCTTGCATAACGAATACGGCTTGATCTTGAGTTTGAGCAGGATCGCCCTTACCGCCGGCATCAGAGTAAAACGACAGAGCCGATTTTAAATCAGCCGCAATTCCCAAATAATCGACAACTAAGCCACCTGATTTATCTTTATAGACTCGGTTAACACGGGCAATCGCCTGCATCAGGTTGTGCCCTTTCATCGGTTTATCAATGTATAACGTGTGCATACTCGGTGCATCAAACCCCGTTAACCACATATCACGGACAATGACTAATTTCAGCTTGTCATCTTCATCTTTCATGCGATTAGCGAGTACTTGCCTATCTTTCTTAGTGGTATGGTGTTTCGCTATATCAGGACCGTCCGATGCCGAAGAGGTCATCACCACTTTAATCACTCCATCGTTGAGGTCATCACTGTGCCACTCAGGCTTAAGCGCCACAATTTCCTCATACAGCGCCGCAGCAATACGCCGAGACATGGTAACAATCATCCCTTTACCTTGATGAGCATTTACCACTAACCGTTGTTCAAAGTGAGTGACTAAATCTTTGGCGATCGCTTTAATACGCGCTTTACTGCCAATAATACTCTCAACTCGCGTCCACTTAGCCCGCTGTTGCTGCGTCAGCGTAAGATCCTCATCGCTAAATCCTTCATCAAACGCTTCAATCAATTCACGGCCTTCATCGCTAATTTGCACTTTGGCTAAACGGCTTTCATAGTAGATAGGCACTGTTGCCCCATCAGCAACAGCTTGAGCGATATCATAGATATCCACATAGTGACCAAATACTGCCGGGGTATTGACATCGTTTTTTTCAATCGGTGTACCCGTAAATCCAAGGTAAGTGGCATTGGGCAGCGCATCACGCATATACTTGGCGAAGCCATAAACGGTGCGTTTACCCACTACATTGGCCTGCTCATCTATGACATCCCGCTCTTTTGCCGAGAAACCATATTGGGAGCGATGCGCCTCATCCGCTATCACCACAATATTGTTACGATCAGACAGTAACTCATAAACACTGCGGCCATCATTCGGTTGGAATTTTTGAATCGTAGTAAAGATCACCCCACCCGAGCCAACTTTCAGCAATTCTTTTAATTCTTCTCGATTTTCAGCTTGTTTCGGTGTTTGACGTAACAGTTGTACCGCAGAAGAGAAAGTACCAAATAATTGGTCGTCTAAATCATTACGATCAGTTATCACCACAACCGTGGGATTATCGAGCGCTAAAACAATCTTACCGGTATAAAACACCATGGAAAGGGATTTACCCGACCCTTGAGTATGCCATACCACACCGGCTTTTCTATCGCCGGCTTTCTGTTCTAACACGAGGTGCTGTTGGTTTCTGCCTTGCTGCCGTAACGCCACCTCAGCAGAGGATGCGTTCGCGTTAACACTCGCAGCGCGAATGGTCGAAAGTACTGCCGCATTCACCGCATAGTATTGATGATAGGCAGCCATTTTTTTGACGGTTTTAATAGAAATGATACCGTTGCTATCTTCCTGTTTACTGGATTCAAACACGATAAAATAGCGGATCATATCTAGTAGCGTAACGGGATTAAGCAAGCCTTGAATTAACACTTCCAGCTGTGGCTGAGTATTTTTAGCCTCAGTCATGCCATTATGGGTTTTCCATGCCATAAAACGGCTAAAATCGGCAGAAATAGAGCCTGATTTGGCTTCTAATCCATCAGAAATCACACTAAAGGCATTGTAGGTAAATAATGAAGGAATTTGCTGTTGATAGGTTTTAATTTGATTATATGCCCCTTCAATAGTGGCATTTTCATCAATCGCATTTTTTAGTTCAATCACGACCAATGGTAAACCATTAATATAGATAATCACATCAGGACGACGCTCTTTGCGATCTTCCCGAATAGTGACCTGATTAACCACTAGAAACTCATTATTATCAGGCTGATTAAAATCCACCAGCCACACATATTCCCCTTGAGTATTGCCATCTTTACTGACTTCAATGTTAATTCCTTCCGTCAGTAAACGGTGAAAACTCAGATTATTTGCCATTAAATCTGGCGAGTTAATCTGTGTGACTTGTTTTAAGGCTTCCTCACATTTATCTTGTGTTAAATGCGGGTTTAGGCGTCGTATCGATTCTAATACTTTTTGCTGAAGAATGACTTGCTGATAAGTACGCAGGGGATTTGTCCCCGATGGCTCTATATCTGTGCCATACACATATTCATAACCTAGGGCTTGTAACTGCTCAATGGTCATGGTTTCGATATCGGATTCTGTCATTTTTGACATTATTTTGTCATCCTTTAGCAAAAGGGGATAAAAAAGCAGCGCCAAAGTGACACTGCCTAATACGATTATTGTTTTATTTCTTCTGGTGTATAATTAACGCGTACTTCTCCACTCATTAATTTAGGAAGCAATGTGTCGCGAAGTTTTTCTAGAGTTTGGATTTGCAATGCATTACCAATTAATTTTGGTTCTATTGAAACTAGAATTTCATTAAATTGCGTAATAACATCATCATGTGGCAAGGTAAGTGTATACATTGATAAATAAGATACATTGACTCGTTGTCTTCCACTTGAGCCTTCCATACAACTTTCTGCGTACTCTTTAAACTCATTATTACGACATAGGATATATGAAAATAATGGATGAAATTTAGGCTTTGGTCTTAAAACAATAAATTCAGTTGAGCCCCAGCCTACTTGTTCTGGTGATAAAAAATGAACATAACCTGCTTTACCATTCTCAAGGCAAGGTGTTATACGGGCTAATAATGTATCTTGTTTTATAAATTTTTGCCCCGATGTAAAATCTCTTTCATAATAACCAGAAGCAGCAAATGTGTTTGTATTCAGCCCAGCCATCTCTAAATACATAGCTTTAGAGTCTTTAGGTAAAACCCTCTTAGGGTTAAATTCTATAATTTCATGTAGTTCAACTTCTTTATAACTATCATTTGAATCCTCTACAAACCACTGACGAAAAAGCGTTTCAGCCATTGATTCTAAGGTTTTATTTTGACGATGAAGTAAGTCTATTTTGTTATCTAATGAGGAGAGAACTGAGACAATGGCTTTTTGTTCTATACCATCAAGCGTTGTTTCTACCTCAATTGCATTTAGTAATGTCTGTGTTAACAAAGGGTGGCTTGAACCCTGAGCATACTGGTTTAAATCTAAATACTTAAATAAATAGTATAAATAATCAGAATCATTATTACCTAACGCCTTGGCTGATAATGCATTATCAGAAACCCATACAGGACTTTTCTCCAAATACGTCGCCCCACAATACGCCCCAACTCGACCAATAATCAGTGTGTTACCAACATAATTATACTTATCAGTGAAATCTAATATTCCATTACCACCATAAACAGGTATTTTCCCTTTTTCTTTTGGTCTACTTTTACCATTTCCAAATTTGACTAACTGTTTAAGAGCCACATTTTGCCACCCACTCATACAATCACCTTCGCCAAATTCTCAGCAATTGCTTGATTAAGTTTTGCTTCTTCTTCTAATTGTGCTTCAAACTCGGCTTTTAGTGCGGTAAAACGCTCTTTAAAATCAAAATCATCCTCTTCATCAGCAAGACCCACATAGCGACCCGGTGTTAGCACATAATCCAGCTCAGCCACTTTCTCGATAGCGATAGAGGCACAAAAACCCGCAACATCTTCATATTCGCCACCTTTATTACGCCAATTATGATAGGTATCTGAAATCAGTTTAATATCTTCATCAGATAACACTTTAGTGCGGCGATTAATTAAATGACCAAGATTACGCGCATCAATAAACAGAATTTCATCGCTGCGATCTTGATAAACCGAAGAGTTATTACGATCACGGCGCATAAACCATAATGCGGCAGGGATCTGTGTATTGAGGAATAATTTAGCAGGCAAATTAACTATGCAATCAATCACGTTAGCATCTTTGACTAATGCCGCACGGATATCGCCTTCACCGGAGGTTTTCGAGGTTAGCGCACCTTTAGCCAGTACCACACCCGCTTGCCCTTTTGGTGACAAGTGATATAAGAAGTGCTGCATCCACGCAAAGTTTGCATTGCCTGCTGGTGGAATGCCATTTTGCCAACGGGCATCTTTACGTAATTGTTCACCTGACCAATCAGAGACGTTGAACGGCGGGTTCGCAATAATAAAATCCGCACGTAAATCTTTATGCGCATCATTTAAAAACGAGCCTTCATTGTTCCATTTTACTTGCTCAGAGTTAATACCGCGGATAGCCAAGTTCATTTTCGCCAAACGCCATGTGGTTTGGTTAGACTCTTGACCATAAATGGAAATGTTATCAATATTCCCTTGGTGGGATTCAACAAATTTTTCTGATTGAACAAACATACCGCCAGAGCCACAGCACGGGTCAAAAATACGTCCTTCATAAGGCTCTAGCATGTTAACCAGTAAGGAAACAATTGACTTCGGCGTATAGAACTGACCGCCCTGTTTACCCTCTGCTAATGCAAATTCACCTAAGAAATATTCAAACACATGACCTAGTACATCCGCAGAGCGTGATTTAGCATCACCTAATGCAATATCTCCCACAAGGTCAATTAACTCGCCAAGTACCGTTGCATCAAGGTTTTGACGTGCATAAACCTTCGGTAATACCCCTTTTAATTGCGGGTTATCTTCTTCGATGGCTTCCATAGCGTCATCGACTAATTTACCGATATTGGGCTGTTTTGCATTATTGAGTAAATTTGTCCAACGTGCTTTTTCAGGCACAAAGAACACATTATAGGCAAGATATTCATCACTATCTTCGGGATCTGCCCCTGCAAACTCGCCTTGACCTGCTTTAAGCTTTTCATAGTGAGACTCAAACGAATCAGAAATATACTTTAAGAATATTAATCCCAGCACAACATGCTTGTATTCTGCTGCATCAATATTCTTACGCAATTTATCCGCCGCTTTCCACAGGATAACTTCTAACGGTTCGGATTGGGTCGCTCTTGGTTTTTTAGCCATGAAATCTAACTTATCTCGATAAAATAATAACGTTATTGTTATCTATTTATGAGTAAAAATCCAATACAACAGGCAGATAATTTGTTATCGATAACAAAAAAATGAGATCACGCTAGATAAATCGTTTAATACTTAAGCAGGTTTTTCGAATAAGGGAATCACCTATCATTATCAGTCAGTTATTGTTTAGCTATCCATCAGTATAGATAATGATGACGGAGATCTGTACGGTAAGATGATGTTATGCTAAAAACACTGGAAATTTTAACGTTAAGACAAACCTTGGTTGTACAGCTCAGTGAGATAAAAATATAGAAAGTGCTTTGAATCAGGTCTATAAAAAATAGTATTTATTTTAGCCAGATAGACAAATAACACAGTTGGGCTATTTGTTGTAAAGTCTCTTTTCCTCCTTCGATAGGATCTTGTCAACAGCACGTCATAGAATCAACGGTGAGTACTTTGAATTTAATGAGTATACAAGAGAGTGTAATTTTATTAAATGAATGATAAAATCAAACAAATACTGTCTGTATTAACCCAATGTGTCTATTGATTGAATAGAAGGAAATAGAAATAATGATCGAAATTATTATATTGATTTTTTTGTGTCGGGCGAACTATAAAAATGCCAAAGCACGGGGGAAAAGTGGCGGTTTATATATCGCCATTACACTGGCTTTATGGATTGTATTAGAATTGATCGGTATCGCAATTGGTATGAGTTCATCTACCTATCCTAATATGCTGCAAGGTGCCATGGTGGGATTAGTGTTTGCAGTAGCTGGCGGCATCATCTCTTACTATTTAGCCAAATCAGGGCCGGTTATGCAAAAATCAACAGACAGTGATAATCATCTTAACCACACACAGCCAACGATAGTCAACCAAGGCAAGCCAAACAAACGCAATGATGAAGATAGTAATATCATTGTGTAGTCTCAACACCATTAATTCTGAAAAATATGGGCTTAACGGCCCTTTTTTTATACTATCTAATCGCATGTATATTATCGTTGTAAGAGTTTTATTATCCCATATAAAAAATCCCAACCGAGAATAGGATCTCTATTGGGATTCTTTTAATCAAATAAACTTAAAATTAGTCGTACAGAGTTAGTTTCTTGTTTGTGAAACAACAGTACCAACACGACTCTTCATTCTTTTCTTAATTTTAAGCATTTGAATTAGATTTTTGTGTGGAGTTTTCATCTATCCCTCCGATTATTTCTTTATTATATGTTAATCAATGATTTCGCTATTCAAGTTTTCCTTTATCTAGACTAAACAATGACTGACCTCCTGTTACACCTACCTATTATCATCCTGATATTAAGTTATTGTAATGACTGTATTAAAATGAATCATTAGCCTGAATATCATGACTAATTTTTCCTATCATTTATCTATCTTATGATATTTAAACAAAAAATAAAAGCCTAAACAGCAATTTTATCGTTAAAAACTATCAATAACAGCAATTATTTTTTGTATCATGATGAGAAAGGGCATTCCCATCATGATATCCCTCATGTTAGAACCACTGACCAAAGCGACGAATATAGAAACGTTTCATCAGCTGAGCAACCACACAGTAACAAATTAAGGTACCGGCTAACCAGGGGAAGTATGACCATGGTAATGGCACTAAGCCAATATATTCACCCACTGGTGAGAATGGAATATAAATCCCAACCGCCATGACTAAAAATGTCATTAATAATACCGGCAGTGCTGCTGTGCTTTGAATAAATGGAATTTTTTGCGTTCTGAGCATATGCACCACTAATGTTTGCGATAACAATCCTTCAATAAACCAACCAGAATGGAATAAAGGCGCCATCGCATCATTATTGGCAGCGAACACATACCACATTAACGCATAGGTTGAGATATCAAAAATGGAAGATGTTGGCCCAATCCAGAGCATGAAACGACCAATATTGGGAGCACTCCATTTACGTGGTTTACGAAGAAACTCTTCATCCATTTTATCCCAAGGTAACGAAAGCTGTGAAATATCATAAAGCAAGTTTTGAATCAGTAAGTGAATCGCTAGCATTGGCAGGAACGGTAGAAAAGCACTCGCCACTAACACTGAGAACACATTACCGAAGTTTGAACTCGCCGTCATATTTAAATATTTAATGATATTACCAAAGGTTTCCCGCCCTTTAATCACGCCCTCTTCGAGCACCATTAAACTTTTTTCTAGCAAGATAATATCCGCTGACTCTTTAGCGATATCGGTCGCCGTATCCACCGAGATACCGACATCAGCATCACGTAAAGCCGGCGCATCATTAATTCCATCACCTAAGAACCCAACTGTATGACCATTCTCTTGCAATAACTTAATCATCCGTGATTTTTGTAATGGCGTTAACTTAGCAAATACCGTACGCTGTTCGGCTAAACGTTTTAACTCTTCATCGGCTAACTTTTCAATTTCATAACCCATCAATGGGATGCCCGGCTCAATACCGACTTCACGGCAAATCTTGGTCGTCACAATTTCGTTATCGCCCGTTAGTACCTTAACAGCAACACCATTCTCGCTTAAGGCCGCAATCGCGTCACGCGCAGTCTCTTTTGGTGGATCTAAGAAAGTTAAAAAACCGCGAATAGACAGTTGCGTTTCATCAGCCACCGCATATTGCGATTTGACTTGATCTGATGGTATTGATTTGACGCCAAGCGCTAATACACGAAAACCGTCTTCGTTATAACTTTTAGTCAAGGCTAACAGTTTCGCTTTACGCTCATCATCTAAAGGATAATATTGACCATTTTCATAGACCTGAGTGGCAATCTCGAGCATCTCCTCAACTGCACCTTTACAAACTAAAAGATGTTCCTGGTTGGTATCTTCCACCACCACCGATAAACGACGACGCACAAAATCAAATGGTAACTCATCGATTTTATTAAATTTACCCACACCAATTTTTCTCACATTGGTATTTTCTTGGGCGAAATGAATAATCGCTTTATCCATTAAGTTTTTCATACCACTTTGGTAATAACTATTAAGCCAGGCTAACTGTAAAACCGCCGGATCAGTGTTACCCTGAAAATCGACATGATGTTCAAGAATAATTCGATCTTGCGTTAAAGTACCGGTTTTATCCGTGCACAGTACATCCATCGCACCAAAGTTTTGAATCGCATTGAGTCTTTTGACAACCACTTTACGTTTTGCCATCGCCACCGCGCCTTTGGCTAGGTTAGCACTAACAATCATCGGTAACATTTCAGGGGTTAAACCAACGGCAACCGCTAAAGCAAACAGTGATGCCTCACCCCAATCGCCTTTAGTAAAACCATTAATAAATAAGACAATAGGCACCATGATGATCATAAAACGAATCAATAACCAACTGACACTATTTACGCCGCGGTCGAATGCAGTTTCAGCGCGTGAGCCAACAATTGATTTAGCAAGAGAACCAAAGTAAGTCTCAGCCCCAGTTGCAATCACCACCGCTTTCGCAGTACCACTTACCACATTTGTGCCCATGAAACAGACATTATTCGTTTCCAGCACATTATCGGGTTGCTCTTCTGTATTCAAATCCGCGCTAGACTTTTGGGCGACAGCACCTAATGTATCGTATTTTTCAACGGGAATGGATTCACCCGTTAAAACAGCCTGACTGATAAACAGATCACGTGAGTCAATCAGACGAATATCCGCAGGAATCATATCGCCAGCTGAAAGATAGACAATATCGCCCGGCACGATATCGCGCATAGGCACTTCCATTTTTTCTGGTGTCATATTACGATGCGGTCGACGCAGTACCGTTGCCGTTGTGCGAATCATCGATTTCAGCGCTTCGGCCGCTTTATTCGAACGATACTCCTGCCAAAAACGTAATAAGCCGCTCAATAAAACCATCGTGACAATAATGACAACCCCAGTAATATCGGTATCTTCACCCTCACGCAGCGGCATCCAGTAATCAGTAAAAAAACTGACACCAGCTAAAATGAGTAGAACAAAAATAAATGGATTTTTAAATGCTAAAATTAACTGTACGATAAATGAGGGCACTTTTTCATGCGCCACATCGTTATAACCATGAGTCTGTAAGCGCTGCTTGACATCACTATTGGTTAAACCGGACAAACTGGTTTGCAGATGAGTCAGTGTACCATCAAGACTATTTTGAGCTTCGCTCACCGCCTTAATGGTCTTTTTATTATGGTTTGATGTATTGTTTCTTTGTTTCATAGTCGTTACCTGATAGCCAAAACAATCTAATGGCTACAAATAACTGTAACCGATCAATCTTGTTTGGCTGAAAAAAACTTATTTACCACCGAAATTAACGATTGACTGGGCCCGTCGTCCATTTCATTTCTCCCTGAAAAATTAACTGAATGTAATTAACAGACGATAAACAGCGACTCAACTTTTTAAATAAAGTGAGGTCATTATTAATGATAATTAAAAGTTTAAAGTGCGTTAATTACAGCGTAATACCTGGTGGTTCCAAGCTCTGCTGGAGTTGAGATGATGAAGTATAATATTGCTGATAAGTGAGATAATGTTGCATATCGTTCACCTTTACCGTCTTATTTTTAACTAACGGTCTGTGAACTTTATTGACAAACTAAATTGACAAGTTCATAGCCGCAGTAGATAGTTGATCTTTACCCCCAACTTGCCGGAATAATGACGAGTCGGGCTGCCTGGATTGAGTGTCCATATTGCTCCTGTAATTTGATACTCAGACTTCTATTTTCAAGATAAATAAAAGGCGCTGCATTTATACATTTTCTGGTGTCGATTGTCAATTAAAAATTCAGTAAATATCACTACTTATCGATTACATTCAGACAAAACAGGCAGAATGTGCTGATTAGACTATTATACTGCCTAAAATACCGACATTTGAACGCGCTATCAATTAATAAAAAAATCAGCATAAGTTATCTGATGCTGATTTTATAACGATTTATTAACAATCATAGTAGCACGACTAGTACTGCTGATAATGTCATGAATAAGCTTATCGGTAACGTGCTAAATAGACTTTGAATTTATTCGTTTGTAAGACTATCTGATGCGAACCAAAGGCCTTATCTAATAGATCTGGATAAGGTAAAAAAGCATTGGCGACGATACATAGATGACCATTTGGTTTAAGAAACTTTTTAGCCTCACTGATCAGGGTCTCTGCTGCAAAATAACTGATCTCCTTGCCGTCATGGAAAGGTGGATTAGAGATAATCAGATCAAACTTTGTCTTAATATCTGAAAAAACATCACTCGCTACAACCTGCCCAGTTAAATGATTCGCCTGCAATGTCTCTTCACTAGCCCGCAGGGCAACCGCATTCACATCGGATAGGGTTAATTCAATGGCTGGGTTTGTCAATCCTATCACGGTCGCCAGTACACCCGCCCCACATCCCATATCGAGAATATGCCCGTGCAATAATTCAGTACGTGGCAATAACGCCTGTAATAAAAGCTCACTGCCAACATCAAGATGATTTGAGCTAAATACGCCGGGTAAATTTTTAATGACCGCACCATTATCTAATTGATAACGCTGCCACCACTCGGCTAAATCAAAAGCGAGTCGGCTATCTGCCTGAAAATGATATAAACTACAGCGTCTGGCACTGTCTATTTTATTGATGCGTCCAAATGGACTCAGTAATGTTTCCGCACTTCTGACCCCGGCACGATTTTCACCAACAATAAACACATCGACCCCTTTCGCTAGTTGACTGAGCAGTGCCGATAACTGAAATTGTGCTTCCAGTTTGGTCTTCGGCCAGTAATAAATAAGCGTATCTATCTCTTCAAATAGAACGGCTTCAGGCACCACACTAAAGGTTATTTGTCCTTTTGCACGTGGCAGTAAACGACAATAATGATGGTAAGCGGTGGTATGAATATTAATCTGTTTAGCGGTTAAGTTAACCACAAAATCATCTTGAATATCACCGGCAAAAAGAACCTTACGTTGCTCAAGTTCATCACTGATTCTTTCCAGAACCTGGCTTGCAGGAGAGTAAATTGGTCTCATTATCAATATTTCCTAAAATCTGCTTTATAAATCATGAGACTGATTATACAATTGATCGCTATGAATATGCTAACATCATCAGAATTAAATCGTCGCGATTGGTACTTAAATCAACTCGGTATCACGCAATATGAGCTGCGTAAGCCAAAAGCGCTCAATGAATCAGTCACGTTAGCACTGACTGAATCGACGCGTTTAATTATCGTCGTTGAAAATACACCGCCACAAACACGCTTTTTTCAGGATATTTTGTCTGCGGTGAGTGTCGATAAGCACGCATTATGCTTTATCAATCCCGCCCAACTGGCGCTACTGCCAACGACCTTTAAAGGCGTCATTTGGTCGATTGGTTGCGACAAACAATCGACGCTTTCAACCCAGTATGAAACCATCATCGAAACCAGTAGCCTTGAAACACTCCAATCTTCGGCAAAAGAGAAACGCCAGTTATGGCAAAAGTTATGTGAATATGAACACTATTTCCAAGCTTAATGAAACTGATTTCACCCGTGCTTATCAAATAGAGACGCAAAGCCATGCTTTCCCTTGGACTGAAAATGTCTTCCGTTCAAATCAAGGAGAACGTTATCTCAATTATAAGATTGAGGAGAATGGGCAAATCGCTGGATTCTGTATTATCAATATGATTGTTGATGAAGCAACCCTGTTTAATATAGCCGTCGCCCCAAACTTTCAGCGTCAAGGGCTGGCGAAGCAATTATTAACGTTTGTACTGGATGAATTAACTCAAAGGAAGATGACCACTTGTTGGTTGGAAGTGCGAGCATCAAACCAGGCTGCCATTAAACTTTATGAACAAGTAGGCTTTAACCAAATTTCGGTTAGACCCAATTATTATCCAGCCGCGAACCATCAACGTGAAGATGCCATTATCATGGCCAATATGTTAAATTTTTAATTGGATTGATCATGAAGAAAGCGCTATTATTTCTCAATGGTATGCCGCCCGCCCAGCTACCGCAAAATCTCGCTGATTATCAGATTATCGCCTGTACCGATGGTGCCTATTCAAACTATCTGATGCAGACCGCAATAACAGTCGATTATATCATTGGTGATTTAGATAGCTTAACGGTATCTCCTGCCGATATTGAGATCATACCCACCCCGGATCAGAATAAAACCGATTTTGAGAAGGCACTGCTTTTTTTGATGGCACAAGATATTCATCATGTTGATATTTATGGTGCGACGGGTAAAGCCAGCGATCATTTTCTCGGTAATCTATCAACGGGTTTGCAGTATCACAGCCAATTATCACTCAATTTTTACGATGATTATAACTGTCTATTTTTTGCCGATAAGCAACAGCTTAAGCTTGAACACGTGAAAGATAAAATCATCTCACTGCTGCCCTTTCCTGTGGCAAAATCAGTGTCGCTACAAGGATTTGTGTATCCATTAACCAATACCGATCTTACTTTTGGGCAGTTTATCAGTTTACGTAATCAGGCCAAAGAAGATACCGTTGAGATTTCCTTTGAAAGCGGTAATTTATTAATCTGTATCAATCAATAATTAACACTGCCTCACCTTGATATCATGCCAAAAGATCAACCAATTCAATCGGCATAATTTAGCGGTAAATAGATAAATAACCTGCTTGTGCCGCCAGATGCTCAATAGCGTGGGTTAATTCGACGATAGAATGAGTACGTGCTCTTGCACACACTTTTGCTTCATTATCGCAAATTAAACAGCGACGCGGCGAATAGCCCAGCGTCTTTCTGGAGATGGGTTGACCTGAGGTGACTGAAATCACATCGATATCCCATAGTCTGGCTAACGGTATACTTTGTTCAATCTCAACACAGGCTTGCTTTAAAGCAAGTTCCGATTGTTCAATAACAAAAAAGCCCTCTGGACCCGTGTTTAAAATTTTTTGCTGATGCATCCGGCAGGTGAGTTGATGTTGCTGACAATAAGCGATGATCTGCTGATAAGCTCGCTCAAAGAGATATAACACACACTCATTTAATTTAGTTTCACCCGGCATCGTAATCGTCAGTGATAAAAGTGGCAGTTGATACTTAGCGAGCAGCTGCTCTTGATACTCAGCACGTTGCTCTTTCGCGTTTAATATTTCAGCCAAGGTGACTGGCGTTTTATCCGATAATCGTGGCTTGGTTAACTGCATCTTATTAAGTACCCTATTTCATCGCTAAAAAATAGGCGCTATCATAGCGCCTATTTATCATCGTGAATATCGTTATCCGCGTATTGCTTAATCTTTGACCTGTCTCACGACATCGATCACCGAACCATCACGATAACGAACTACACCAACGATTTTATCCTCAAAAACTAAAGGACAAGGTTCACCGGTTATCGACACCGCGCGTTGATAAAGCGCATCAATCGTCATGACTGGTAAGCCAGCTGCTTTCAAACGTTCCGCTATCTCAGGTCGATTTGGATGCACAGCAATACCATGATCAGTCACTAACACATCAATACTTTCACCTGGCGTCACAACGGTAGTGACCTTTTTGATCACAGTTGGAATGCGACTGCGAATCAGCGGTGCAACGATAATCGTCAGGTTAGCTGCGGCAGCCGTATCACAATGTCCACCAGAAGCACCGCGCATCACGCCATCAGAACCGGTAAGAACATTGACATTAAAATCCAGATCAATCTCTAAAGCACTTAGAATCACAATATCAAGCTGATCACAACAAGCCGCTTTAGAGGCCGGATTAGCATACACATTTGTGGATATTTCTAAATGTTCTGGATTGACGGCCAACGATTGTGCAGCAGCACCATCAAAACTTTGCGTATCCAGTAAGGTTTTGATTAATCCCTTTTCATGCAGATCAACGATACTTTGCGTGATCCCGCCTAAAGCAAAACTGGCCGTAATATTCTTGGCTCGCATTTTGTCTTCAAGAAAACGGGTTGCCGCAGTTGATGAAGCACCAGAACCGGTTTGAATCGAGAATCCATCATTGAAATAGCCTGAATGTTCAATCACGCTGGCCGCATATTTAGCAATCATCAACTCACGTGGATTACTGGTGATACGCGCGGCACCGACACTAATTTTGGTCGGATCACCCACTTCATCAACTTTGACGATATAATCCGCCTGATCTTGTCTGATACTGGCCGGATAATTAGGGAAATCGACTATCGCTTCAGTTAACAACACCACTTTTTTAGCATACTGTGCATCAACCATCGCATAACCCAGCGATCCACAATGTGATTGGCCAGAAACGCCATTCGCATTACCAAACTCATCGCTGGTCGACACGGCCAAAAAGGTGACATCAATATTAATTTCACCGGTTTGAATTAATTTAACCCGGCCACCATGTGAATGGATTTGCACCGGTTTTTTCATCATACCGTGCGAGATCGCATCGGCTAATTTACCGCGCATACCCGAAGTGTAAATCTGGGTAATAACACCTGATTTAATGTGCTCAATCAACGGGGTATTACAAGAGAGTAACGAACTTGATGCCAGCGTGAGATCTTTAATGCCCATTTTAGCGATCAGCGCCATCACCTGATTGATAATTTTATCCCCTTCGCGAAACGCATGGTGGAATGAAATCGTCATACCATCGCGTAAACCACACTGACGGATAGCCTCTTCAATCGACTGGCACAATTTACGTTCATGTTTTTGCTTAATATCGGCTAAATAAGGTGTCGTGGTATTCGCCCCGGTAAAAGGGGTAAGTGAGATCAGTTCAGGATACTGCGCGGTCAAGATATCAATATTATTGTTCATTATATGCTGCTCCTTAGTATTCCTGACGTGTACCAGATATTTGCGCTAATTCAATGATGGTTCTTGCTCGGGTAATAATCGGACCATCAATCATTTTACCATTGAGTGAAACAACCCCGAGCCCTTGTCTTTCGCCCTCTTCCGCAGCAGCAACAATCTGTTTTGCTTGCTCAACCTCTTTATGAGTGGGGGCATAGGCATTATGTAACAGTTCAATTTGTCTTGGATTAACTAGTGATTTACCATTAAAGCCTAACTGTTTAATCAGTTTCACCTCACGCAAGAAACCCTCATCATCATTAATGTTGGAGTAAACCACATCAAAGGCATCAATTTTAGCGACTCTCGCCGCATGCAGCACAGCACACCGAGCATAAAATAGCTCAGTACCATCGCCACGCTCAGTTTGCATATCGACTAAATAATCAAATGCCGCTAAAGCCACACCAATCATGCGCGGTGAAGATTTCGCAATCGAAATTGCATTGACCACGCCCAACGCCGACTCAATCGCAGCAATGATCTTAGTTGAACCCACTGGACGGCCGATCTCTTTTTCTATTCGTTCAATATGGTTCTCTAACTCATGTACCTGATCTTCTGAATGCGTCATCGGTAAGCGCACAACCTCAATGCCCGCACGGACCACCGCCTCAAGATCATCTAAACCAAACGGCGTATCCAGTGCATTAATACGTACCACTGTTTCAATGCCCTGCTGTTGATAAATCCCCAATTTAAGCGTTTGCGCAACTAATAACCGAGCAGAATCTTTCTCTTTCACTGAAACCGCATCTTCAAGATCGAACATGATTGAATCCGGTTTATAGACAAATGATGTCGATAACATGGCCGCATTTGCGCCCGGTAAAAACAGCATACTGCGTCTCAGTTTTTTCATAGTATTTGACTCCAATTGATCGCCGCTTCAGTGGCTCTTAACACCGCGCTCTGCACGCGTGCTTTAATCACACAATCTAATGCACCTTTATCATCGATAATAATTAATCCATCGGTGATATTTAAGCGGTTCAATGTCTCTTCTACAACAAGACGAATCTGCTGACCAAATTGTTTATTAACATCACTATTGATGACGATCTCTAGCCCATGATTGGGCTCAATTTTCACAAGCAAATCGCTTGATTCCAGGGTGCCCGATATCGCACTTTTAATAATTTTCATAAACTTACCTGTTTATCTTAAAGATGATAATGTTGCTTAATATACGACCAGGTTGATGGTGGTACTAATGGCTCAATATCTTGATATTTTTGTTGCGTTAATAATGATCTTACGCGTGAAGCTGAGATGACATCATCTGAAAAAGTCAGTCTAGGTATCTCGATGACCTCAATAGCAGCCGCAGCCGATGCCGACTGATTTTCCAACCAATATTTCATTGCCTGATTATAAGCATCCGTTAATTGGCTATGTGGCTCCGTGCCAACATATCGGCATGAAATAGCCAATGCCGGTGCAATATATTGCCTAAATAGCAGCAGATCAACGGCCATATAAGTTTGCTCAATCAGCGGCTGATCTTTTAGAAAATAGGTTGGAAAAGTTGCCTTGGAGATAATATATTCTGAACCAGACAAAACCGTGACATTAGCAATCTGACTTACGCCCTCTTGCACTAATTGATAACGGATATGCGCAGGAAACAGGGAGGCATCTTCGCTCACCACAAATAGATATAACCAGTTAACCGCTTTGGCAGCCTGCTCAACTAAGTAGAGGTGTCCACGCGTAAAGGGATTGGCATTCATCACAATCGCCCCACAGCGTCCAGCATGACGATGCTCAGCCAGCTTTTGGCAATACCGCGAAATCCCCACTGGCGTATTTTCCATTAACACTAAGGTATCAGGGACTTCAACTAAAGAATAGAATCCACAGCGCGTGAAAAAATCGACGTTTTCTGGCTTGGTATAAAGAAAAAGATGAAATTGTCCTTGTTCATAGGCAACATTCATCGTTGTTTCAATTAATTTCAGCGTAACATTCAAGCCCTGATAATCTGGATGGACTGCCACACATTTGATGATGTTTCGCTCAATACCTGCACAAGCAACAATCTTGTTATCGACGAGCCCCACCACAAAATGGTGAATATGCACATCAATATCAAGATTAACTGTCGCTAGTAGTGCTTTAATCGACATTAAAGCAGTATCGTGACCCGTTACTGAAATAACGTTAAATGATATTGATGTCTCATGCATAATCTTATTCAGCTATCACAGTGTTAATTAAATGGCCAATTTTTTCAATTTCAACTTCAATAATATCGCCCGATTTCATAAAGAGTGGCGGATTACGTTTTTTACCCACACCACCCGGCGAACCGGTGATAATCACATCCCCAGCAGAAAGCTGAGTAAAACTACTGAGATAAGCAATAATTTCCGGTACTTTATGTACCATATTACCGAGTACATCAGATTGGACCATCTGCTTATTCAGATAGGTTTTAATGGTTAACTCATCGAAATTGTCAATTTCATCAATGGTTGTCAGACAAGGACCGAAAGCGCCGGTTTTAGGCCAGTTTTTCGCTGCCGTAAACCAAGCATGTTGCCAGTCACGAACTGAACCATCCATATAACAGCTGTATCCAGCAATATATTGATGCGCCTCTTCCTCGGACACACGAAAACAGGGTTTACCAATAATCACAGCGAGTTCACCTTCATAATCAAACTCTTCAGTCACTGCTGGCTTTAATAAGTGCGTGAGATGGCCAGCTTGAGAATCAGCAAAACGGATAAATAGTGCAAAGGCTTTATCTGTCGCGTCAAACTCTTGCTTTTTCTCCGCATAATTCATTCCGACACATAAAATCTTGTCCGGATTAGGAATTACTGGTAGATAGGTCACATAACGGGCATCAATCAACGTCGCATCTTTCGCACAAGATTTCGCTTTTTCTAAGCCTTTTTTGCAACCAATCAGTGTTTTAAGATCAGGATACTGCTCACCTAATTGGGATTTAAGATCGATGATACCTTTATCGGTCAATATCCCGTAACTTGGGCTGTTAGATAAAAGATAACTCACAAATTTCATTACAACTCCTTAACTCTATTTTTATTTCTATTTTTATTGATACCAGTCGCTGATTTTAAGTCCTTAAAATATCACTGGTATCATCTTACTCTGACTCACTTAACGCATGATTAAACGAGGAAATTACCTAATATCAAGAGTGATACCGATACGTTAATTGCACCACCAATTCTTGTCGCAATCTGAGCAAATGGCATCAGTTCCATACGTTCTGCTGCGGTAAGAATAGCCACGTCACCGGTGCCGCCCTGACCACTTTGACAACAAGAAATAACCGCGGCATCAATCGGGTACATACCGAGTTTTTTGGCTACGAAAAATCCGGTTGTCACTAGTGAGACGACAGTACAAACGATGACAATAATATTGATGACGGTAAAGGCTTCAACAATTTTGTCCCATGGCGTTATCGCGACACCAACGGCAAAAAGTATTGGGTAGGTAACCGAAGTTTGAAAGAATTTATAAACGACTTGCGAACCACCTAAAATTTTTGGGGAAATACCGTGGCATAATTTTACTGCAACAGCCGCAAATAGCATACCAACAGGTGCAGGTAAACCAATCAATTTATGACCAATCATACCAATCATGTACAGCATGGTCGCTAATAATACGCCAGAGGCGAAAGTGGTGACATCATTTGGCAAGTCAGATTTCGATTGTAAAGAAATCGTCTCTTCGTCACCACCAGTTGACGGCATTAATTTACCGTTACCGGTTAAATGAGGGTAGACTTTACCTAAACGATTTAAAATACCACCACAGACGATACCAGTTAATCCCCCTAACATAACGATAGGCAGTACTCGGCCCAATGCATCGCCCTGTTCCATACCTAAAATAGAGGCATAGCCAATTGATAATGGAATTGCACCTTCACCAACGCCACCCGCCATGATCGGCAGAACAAGGAAAAAGAAGGTTTCAAAAGCAGATAATCCTAGCAACATACCGATGCCAATACCCACCAACATACCCACAATTTCACCACATAACATTGGCACAAAGATACGAATAAATCCTTGAATCAAAACACGACGATCCATACTCATAATACTGCCGACAATGATACAGCAGATATAAAGATAAAGGATATGCGTATCTTTATAAAATTTTGTGGTTGCTTCAATAATTGGCGCAGGTAAAATGCCATAATAGACTAACGCAGAGGGAATAAATGTTGCACAGATAGCTGCCGCGCCCATTTTACCAATAATCGGTAAACGTTTACCAAATTCACCACATAAAAAGCCAAAAAAAGCACAAGTGACGATCATCACAACAATATCGTTGGGTAATTTTCCGGTAAAGTAAACCTCAGCAAAAATAAGTACACCAGCAATAATAAAAAGTGGCAGGGGAAAAATCCCCACTTTATAGTTATCCAGCCAGTTCCACCACCCTTGCGGCCAAAAAGATTTTTTTTCATTTGTATTTTTAGTCTTATCAACTTCTACCGTTGTGCCCATCTTTTTTTTTCTCCAATAGTTAGAATAACCAAATTGGCGTCTATCATAGAGGATAGTAAAAACAGTTTTTGTGATACACATCATTGTTTTGCCGTGGTTTTAATGGTTTTTATGTCGCTATTGGTTTTAATGTTATTTATAATATCGACAGCTTGATGATGGGATATTACTTAACAATAATAATGAAATAACTCACTGGGTTCCGATGACAAAGACAAAAATAAGCCGAATTCATCTTCGTTTCGCCGAAAAATTATTTATTGCACTCGCCTTGCTATTTACTGTCGCCATTCTGTTATTGCACAGTTATTTTGATAACATCACGCAAGCACATCTCTACAAAAGTCTCGGTGAACGAGCGCAAATACAGGCTAAAGAGTTGGCCATTATTCCTGAATTAGTCGCGGCGGTTAATCAGCACAATCTTCGCGCTATCAGACAGTTAATCAATCAAATAGATAAACAGACCGATGCCAGTTATATTGTTATTGGCGACAAAAATGCTCATCGACTTTTTCATACTCAAAATGCTCCTCTCAACTCGCCCATGGTCGGTGGCGATAATGCCGATGTTCTCAAAGGAGCCAGTATTATTGCGCTGAGTGAGGGATCTTTAGGTATTTCATTACGAGGAAAAGCGCCGATTATCGATGATCAGGGCAATATTATTGGGATTGTTTCGGTCGGTTATCTATTAGATGAAATCAATGAAATGCATAAAGCGCAATCCTCTCCCCTTATTCTCTTTTCCTTTATTCTTTTTATTACCCTGTTTGTGTTTTCTTATATTTTTTCCTATCTGATTAAAAAGCAGATGTTTAATCTTGAACCCAAAGAGATCTCACTGTTAGTGCGAATGCAAAAAGCCATGATGGAGTCGATTAATGAGGGATTAATCGCTATCGACCTTGATTATCAAATAA
Organism: Orbaceae bacterium lpD01; assembly: GCA_036251705.1. NCBI lineage: Bacteria > Pseudomonadati > Pseudomonadota > Gammaproteobacteria > Orbales > Orbaceae > Utexia > Utexia brackfieldae. The sequence goes on from CP133959.1 coordinate 1,760,444, forward strand.
CGCATATTAATCACTTCGCTATTCGTTTTTTAAAAATCCCTGAGCACGCCTTACCGATTATTGGCCAGAATCTTTTCATCTACCTCAAGCAGTGTGATTTACTGAATAATACCGCTAATATCGCTGAAGATATCCACGATAGTATCAGCCATTTCAATGATGAAGTGGTGATTGCCAGCCGCATACGGCTGATGATTAATGGCTCAACCCAAGGTTGGGTAATTACGTTTAGAAAGATGAATGAAATCAACTCACTGAATAAAAAATTATCCCAGGTGCAGCTTTATGCCGATAATCTGCGTGCATTACGTCATGAACATCAAAATTGGTTAGCGACCCTGCTCGGCTTAATTTATATGCAGCGTTATGATGAAGCAAAAGAGTTTATTACCCAACAATCAAACACCAATCAGCAAGGTATTGACTTTATCACTGATAAAATCAAAGTGCCGGCCATTGCCGGTTTACTGATTGGCAAATATGCCAAAGCCAATGAGTTAGGTTTAGAGCTACAGTTTGATCCCCTTTGTCAGCTGAGCCAAATTCCCAACTCGCTGACGGATACTGAATTGATGTCGATCATCGCCAACCTATTAGATAATGCCTTTACCGCCAGCTTAGAACAGTTAAACCGATCTGCCTTGAAAGAGAAAAAAGTCATTACGCTATATATCAGCGATATGACTAATGAGTACGTGATTGAAGTTAGCGATGCAGGAACACAAATTGATGAATCGATGAAATCGTCGATCTTTAAACTTGGTGTCACCACCAAAAAAGAGGGTGATGGCGTGGGGTTATATCTGGTTAAAACCTATACTGAAAAAGCACATGGGTTTATCGAAGTCAGCGATAACGCCCCCCAAGGAACGATTTTTTCTATTTTTATACCCAAATAAATATAATAAAGGTTAAGTATGAATTTAAAGATTAATGCACTGCTTGTTGAAGATGAACCCATTTTAGCTGAAGTGAATGCCGATTTCATACAACGTAATACCAACATTAATGTCGTTGGCATCGCGTCGTGCCTTAAAGAAGCTAAAATTATGCTGGAAAAATTTAATCCGCAACTGATTTTATTAGATAATTACTTACCTGATGGACAAGGGATTAAACTATTTGACTATATCATTAAGCACAATCTCAACAGTTATATTATCTTTATTACTGCGGCCAGTGATATGGATACCTGTAGCCATGCGATTCGTTATGGTGCTTTTGATTATTTAATTAAACCAGTATCTTACGAAAGAATGACCTATTCACTGAATAAATTTAAACTTTTTTTCTCTCAACAATCTAAGTCTAAACACCTCAGTCAACGGCAAATTGATGAGCTATTTAATTTACAGACTAAAGACTTTATTGATAATCAAAAAACCTCCAAGGGTATCGATTCGTTAACTTTAGAACGTATTAAAGCGCTATTTATCAATAATCTACAAGCGTTAACTGTTGAAGATGTGGTGAACCGAGCTCAAATTAGTAAAACCACCGCCAGGCGTTACCTTGAATATTGTATCCAAACCCATTTTTTGAAAGTTGAGATCCATTATGGCAAAATTGGCCGGCCAGAACGCTATTATCAACGGATTGCGCTATAATCAATAGCCGGCTATCACAACCTTTTAGCGATAATGAGAAAGAAACCAGGTTACCGCAATTAAATCCGCCGTTCCCCCAGGACTCAGATTTTTCTCAATCAACTGACGATCAAATTTACTGAGTCTGTGCCGCCCTTCTGCAACAAGGGCACCACCTTGAGTGAGTAAATAGACCGCCTGTTGCTGAACAAATTCAAGCCCAGCAAGGCCACCACGTGCAATCACATTGGTATCATTATTCACGGCCAACAGATGCAGCATCGCTTGCAGTAAAGCAGTCTCTTCATCGAAGCCCTGTTTAAGACTCTGCAAATAAGTGGGAAGTGCAGTTTGTCGCACTAGTTGATAACCGCTTTGCGCCTCGCCACGCGCCCCTGTGAATTGAAATAGTCGATACAAGCGCTCTCCCGCGGAGTTCCCCTGACAGGGGATTAACTCACGTTCAATCAAGTCCTGACAAATAGAGGCCACTTCATCACAAATCGCCTCAGCATGATCGGTCCTACGCTGAGCCTGTAATCGGCCTAGCGCCGCCAAGATCAGCCCAAATGCAAAGATAGCGCCTTTATGCGTATTAATGCCTTGTGTCGCATCAAACATGGCTTTTTCGCAGTCGAGGCCAATCACTCTCAAGGCTTGCAGGAAAAATTCGGGGGACACTTCCGCCTGTTCGAGACCATAGCGATAAAAGTGATCAAAAAATGGCGATATGGCCAGAATACTTCGTAAAAAAGTCTGTAAATCCATATCACGATGTGATCCGCTATTACATTGATCAACCAGCCCGGGCTTCGGACTTAAATAGATCTCTTTCAATAATGCCTGTTGGGCAAGCTTGGCGGGCATAAACAGTAATTGACCATGCTGCTGCGTAAGCTGCTGACATAAATCAAGATAGATGGATGATTGACTGTGCATGGCTGATATCGATTTTTTCATCAAGTAAAATAACAGATGGTTTCATTTAATAATGACTCGCGCTATTTTGTCAATGTTATCGATGATAAATGATTGTCATTGATCGCGATTAAGTTGCCAATCATAACGAATAAAGCTATATTGCTGTTTTCGTTTGGAATGGGATGAATCATGGAGCAGACACAATTTCATCAACTCGCCGAAATATTGATGACCCAAGTGGAGTCAACCATCGATCAGTATGTTGAACAAACCGATTCAGATATTGATTATGAAATACAAGGTAATGTGATGACAATTACACTCGAAAATCAGCATAAAATCATCATCAATACCCAAGAACCATTACGACAAATGTGGATGGCAACGCGTCAGCAAGGTTATCACTTTGATTATCGAAATAATCACTGGTACTGCAACCGAAACGGCGCTGAATTCATCACGGTATTAAAAGAGGCTCTCATCAGTCAGGCCTAGCGTAATCAAAAAAATAGTGCCGATAGCTCGGCACTATTTTATCTTAACCATCAACTGATAAAACCGATTATAAGCTTCTCGGCAGGCTTACTTCACCGTTTTGTCACTCCGTGATAAGCCAATCACACCTGAACGTACCACTTCGGTAATCTCACTAGTTTCACGAATAGCAGCTAAAAAAGATTCGAGTTTGGCATTCGTTCCTGCAAGCTGAACAATATAATGGGTTCCGGTGACATCAACGATAGCACCTCTAAAAATATCGGCACAGCGTTTCACTTCATCACGCGCCGTTGAACTTTTGGCGGCAACTTTAACCAGCATAATTTCACGTTCAATATGCGGACCTTCGGTCAAATCAGTCACCCGAAAAACATCAATTAATTTATGTAGCTGTTTTTGAATCTGCTCAATCACATGCGCATCCCCTGACGTTTTTATCGTCATGCGAGACATTGTGGCGTCCTCAGTTGGCGCCACGGTCAAAGATTCAATATTAAAGCCACGCTGAGAAAACAGACCGACAACGCGCGATAAAGCCCCTGCTTCGTTTTCAATTAAGATAGATAGTGTATAGTTCATCTTAAGTTCTCTCCGTCTTACTTAACCACATTTCACTCATTGAACCGCCTCTCACCTGCATTGGATAAACATGCTCCGTGGCATCTGTCATGACATCAATAAACACCAGGCGATTTTTAATCGCCAGCGCCTCTTTCAGTTTTGGTTCCAGTTCTTCGCGCTGAGTAATTGAAATCCCCACATGGCCATAAGCTTCAGCAATCTTAACAAAATTAGGCAGTGACTCCATATATGAACTGGCATGTCGGCCGGAATAGATCATATCCTGCCACTGTTTTACCATCCCTAAAAAGCGATTGTTTAAATTTAGGATGATAACAGGCAAATCATACTGTAAGGCTGTCGACAGTTCCTGAATATTCATCTGAATACTGCCATCCCCGGTGATACATACGACTGTTTTTTTCGGATGTGCCAGCTTAACGCCTAGCGCAGCAGGTAATCCAAAGCCCATCGTGCCGAGCCCACCGGAAGTGATAAAATGGCGCGGCTTATCAAACGGATAATAGAGCGCGGCAAACATCTGATGTTGGCCAACATCGGTTGCCACAAAGGCTTCGCCTTTGGTTAATCGATAAAGGACTTCAATCGCCTCTTGTGGCTTGATGGTATCGCCCTCTTTAGCATAATTTAAACAGTGACGGCCACGCCAGTGCTCAAGCTGTTTCCACCAGTCAACTAAAGCATCTAAATCACGCGTCTCACTCTCTTCTTTTAACATGCTTAACATCATATTCAAGGCATGCTTAGCATCACCGACCACAGGGATATTGGCTAATACCGTTTTCGAAATCGACGTCGGATCAATATCAACCTGAATCACTTTTGCATCAGGGCAATATTTGCTTAAGTTATTGGTAGTACGATCATCAAAACGTACGCCCACCGCAAGAATCACATCCGCATGATGCATAGCCATATTAGCTTCATACACCCCATGCATCCCAAGCATACCTAAAAATTGTTTATGTGTACCGGGAAAAGCGCTTAAGCCCATTAATGAACTCACCACAGGTATATTCAGTTTTTCAGCAAATTGTTTTAACACTTTACTCGCGTCAGCACAAATAATGCCACCGCCCACATAAAGGATCGGTTTTTTCGCATTGAGTAACATTTTAAGTGCACGTTTCATTTGGCCTTTATGGCCTTGCACGGTTGGATTATAAGAACGTAATGTGACTGTCTCTGGATAAGCGTAATTAAATTTGAATGTAGGGTTTAATATATCTTTCGGCAAATCAATGACCACCGGACCTGGACGACCTGATGCGGCGATATAGAACGCTTTTTTGATTGTTTCGGCAATATCTTGTGTTTTTTTGACTAAAAAACTATGTTTAACTACCGGACGTGTAATCCCAACCATATCACACTCCTGGAAAGCATCATTGCCAATTAAATTGCTAGCAACCTGACCAGAAATAATTACCATAGGTACCGAATCCATATAAGCTGTCGCTATCCCGGTAATGGTATTGGTTGCACCTGGACCAGAGGTAACCAGCACCACACCAACTTCGCCTGATGAACGCGCAAAACCATCTGCCATATGAACGGCAGCCTGTTCGTGTCTGACTAAGATATGTTCAATACCACCTAGCGTATGGAGTGCATCGTAAATATCTAATACACTTCCACCAGGATAACCAAAAACTTGTTTTACGCCCTGATCGATCAAAGATTGAACGACTATTTCGGCACCAGATAGCTTTGCCATGTGCTCCTCCAATATAAAAAAGCCTTTGTGTTGAATAATCAGTTAGGATTAATCGTCTAATTTGTGTTTAAAATTATACAGTAAAATAATAAGATTAGGTAAGTTATCACTCACGGATAAACAATATTACCTATAAAGTTGACATCGCTATCCTCTGATAATAGTGCAATAAATAGGCTGATATAATCAATCTCAATGAATAAAATTCAATCATTAAAATTATGATTAACCGGCTAAATCTAACACAAAAACTAGCCTTATCGATATTATTTTGAATCATAAATATTTATACTGTTGATTAATCATTAAACACAATATTATCTCAATAAGCTAGTGTTTATCTCCGTTTATTTAATCCTATGATGGGGATTAGATGATATAGCAAGGCATATAAGGATGAAATAATGTATCAAATTTATGGCATAAAAAACTGTGACACCATGAAAAAAGCCTTCACATGGCTAGATGAACATCATGTTCAATATCAATTTCATAATTATAAAACTGAAGGTTTGTCAGAAGCATTATTGAATGATTTATGCAATCTGGTCGACTGGCAATTACTGTTAAATACCAGGGGGACAACTTGGCGAAAACTGGATGAAGCAGTGCGGGAAAAAGTCAATAATGTCATTGAAGCTAAAAAAATCATGTTAAGTTATCCTTCTATCATTAAACGACCGGTGTTAGTTATGGGTCAACGTGCCCAGGTTGGTTTTTCTGCAGAAAGCTATCAACAATTTATAGAGGAAACTCATCATGACTGAAGCCGTCATTGAACTGACCAAACAACTGATCACCAAATCCTCCATCAGTCCCAATGATGCCGGCTGTCAGGCCTTAATTATTGAGCGCCTAAACGCGTTAGGCTTTTGCTGTGAAGAGATAAATATTGGACAAACTAAAAATCTTTGGGCTTATCATGGTCAAGCCGAAGACGAAACCCTCATCTTTGCCGGACATACCGATGTGGTACCTGTCGGCGATGAAAGCCAATGGTTATATCCGCCATTTTCAGCAACCATTGATGCGCACGGTCAATTATATGGACGTGGCGCTGCCGATATGAAAAGCGGACTGGCCGCCATGATTTGTGCCGCAGAAGACTTTATCAAACAAAATCCTCAGCATCGTGGCCGAATCGCTTTTTTAATTACTTCTGATGAAGAAGCGGATGCAACTGATGGCACAGTGAAAGTCGTCGAGCAACTGATGGCGCGCCATGAACGGGTTGATTACTGTATCGTCGGTGAACCCTCCAGCGACAAACAGTTAGGTGATCAAATCAAAAATGGCCGGCGCGGTTCACTCACTGCTAATCTGGTGGTTCACGGTATTCAGGGGCATGTCGCCTACCCTCACCTAGCAGAAAATCCTATTCATACCTTTGCACCGGTACTCAATGAGTTATGTTTAACGCAGTGGGATCAAGGTAACGATTATTTTCCACAAACCACCATGCAAGTCGCCAATATCAATGCCGGGACTGGTGCAGAAAATGTGATTCCGGGTGATCTAAAAGTACAATTTAATTTCCGCTATAGTAGTGAATTAACCGATGCGATGATCAAACAACGTGTTTGTGCCATCCTCGATAAACACCCGTTAAACTATACCTTAAACTGGCGATTATCAGGCAAACCATTTTTGACTCGCCAAGGCACCTTAACCGATGCCGCGGCGCTTGCCATTAAAACACTCACCCAACAAGAGACGCAATTATCAACCAGTGGTGGCACTTCTGATGGTCGTTTTATTGCGCAGATGGGCTGTCAAGTGATTGAACTTGGTCCACTTAATGCCACGATTCACAAAATCAACGAGCATGTTGCGGTAAAAGATATTATCATTCTGAAACAGATTTATCAGGCTATATTAGTCAAACTATTTGGCTAACCGCTGAAAGCGCTGCGGATCAATAAATGACTATCATAAAAAATGGCGGATAATCATCCGCCATTTTATTTAAGGTATCAAATAGTCTTTAATCGTGACTATTGTTGCTCAATTAAAGTCTTATCGGTTTTCTTTAATACCCGACTGGTTAAGATGCCCACCGTCATCGAACCGCTCACATTTAAAGCAGTTCGACCCATATCAATCAGTGGCTCGATAGAGATTAATAAAGCAATCAACTCAATCGGTAGCCCCATAATCGGTAACACGATTAAAGCCGCAAACGTAGCACCACCACCTACACCTGCCACACCAATCGAGCTAATCGTAACAACCAATGTAAGCATTAGCAGCCAGTGGAAATCGAGTGTGATACCAACAGTTGGCGCAACCATAACGGCAAGCATCGCTGGATAAATACCGGCACAGCCATTTTGGCCGATCGTCGAACCAAATGAGGCCGCAAAGCTGGCAATACTTTCTGGTATACCAAAACGGTGAGTCTGCGTTTCAACGTTCAGCGGAATAGAGGCTGCGCTTGAACGACTCGTAAAAGCAAAAGCCATTAACGGTGATATTTTTTTGAAGTAACTTAATGGCGAAACGCCTGTTAAAGAGACTAACAAAGAGTGCACAATAAACATTAAACCGATGGCAATATAAGAAGCCACGACAAAGCCACCGAGCTTAATAATATCATGTAAATTAGAGTTAGCCGTCATTTTGGTCATTAAGGCAAACACGCCATAGGGCGTTAATTGCATCACAACGCGGACCAATTTCATCACCCAATGCTGTATAACATCAATACCGGCTAAAACTTTTTGGCCTTTCTCTTTATCATCACGCACTAGTTTCAATGCTGCAATTCCTAAGAAAACCGAGAAAATGACCACGCTAATAATGGAGGTTGCTCTCACGCCAGTTAAATCTAAGAATGGATTTTGCGGAATAAACGACAGTATAATTTGCGGTACACTTAAATTGCCTAACGCTTTAAGATGATAACTTTGTAATGTTGCCAATCTGGCCGCTTCTTGTGATCCAGAAGTAAGCCCATCAGAAGTAAGGCCGAACAATAATGTGATGACGATACCAATAACTGCAGCAATTAATGTCGTGATCAGCAACAGAGAGATGGTTAACACACTAATTTTACCTAATGAGGAAGCATTATGTAATTTAGCCACCGCACTGAGAATTGAGATTAAAATAAGCGGCATAACAATCATTTGCAGCAATTGAATATAACCGGCACCAACAATATCAAACCAACTAATAGATTGATTAATAATCGCGGTATGGCTACCATAAATGAGTTGTAGTGCCGCACCAAAAATGACACCAACAACAAGACCTATAAAGACTTTTCGCGCCAAACTCCAGGTCGAATTTGACCGATTTAACGCCAATAATCCAGAGAGAATCACAACAAAAACAATGACATTTATTAACAAATACATAGATGACCTTTAATCCATATTATATCGGTTTATACCGCTTTACTGTCAGACGCTTAAATATTCAGATAATCAGCAGAACCACTTAAGACGACCAGACATTTCATTAATCCATTTGTACGATATACAAAGAAGCAATATTATCGTGAGCGTTAAATCTCTGACGATGTTAGTATCTATTCTATCAAATCAAATCCAACTGAAATAGAATCAAAAAGACTATGTTTATAACTAAAAATTATAAAAGAGCTAAATTATGATTTATTTATGATATTATACAATAGGTTGAATTTTATAATTCCCTTAAAACAATGACAGAAAAAATCTTTAAATCAATCAATTTTTTAATTTCTTGTGATTAGCGAGATTGTCGAAATAAAAGTGCTATCAGAAGATAAAGTGAATGATGAGGCGATTTACGTATCATCATCAATCAACAAATATCAGCCAAAATATTTATTGCCTGTATATGTAAACTCGACGATAGATTTATAACGCGTTTTTTATCCGTAGTTGTGCTATTTTATTATCAGTTAAGATCATATTAAATTAATTATTACAGGTTATTTCAATAAGCAACATTTCTTCGCGATATATTCAATGCTACACTGTGCAGCAATTGATTTTATACAAAAGGCAAATCTTATGGAGTGGTTCAGAGAGTACTGGTGGGTCATTATTTTACTACTTTTGGGGGTGATATTGAATGGCGTACGCGATCTCGGAAAAATCAGTTATAAAAATTATTTAGATAAAAAGAATGGCATACCGCCAGAATCATCTTCATCCACTATAGATAAAGATAAGCCTTGAACCTGACTCAATAATTCTAAAACCATCGACAACATCCATGACCAAACATTGCCAATCTTAACAGGTGGTCGTGGTTAACATCGGCTTGATGATCAATAAATAATGCTGAATATCGATAGTGACTCATCACTGTTTCATCCCTGACGGGTATTTATGCCGATAAACTTCTTCGCGGTAGTGATCAACCCACATGGCCGTCGAACCACAAACGGCCACCGGCATAATCACTAAGTTGAACACCGGTATCATGGTAAAAAAACTCACTAACGCGCCAAAAATCATATTATCCCCAGCATCCTGTCGCAGCATCATGCGCATTTGACTAAAACTGACTTTGTGATTATCAAAAGCATAATCAGCGTATTGCAGATTAATCATCCATGCGGTGAAAATAAACCAAATAATCGGTGCGATAGTTTGGCCAACAATCGGAATCCAGTACAGAAAAAACAGCGGAATCGCCCAGGCTATGTAGTAGATGAGTTTATAGACTTCACGTAATAAAATACGGGGAATATCTTTGATAAAAAACCAAATAGTGGTATCCGGTGCGGGCTGATTAGTTAATTTTGCTTCAACTTGCTCAGCCAATAGACCATTAAAAGGGGCCGCAATAATATTGGTTACGGTACTAAAAAAATAGCAAAAGAAAATCGCAATAGTCACGACCAGCAAAAAAGAAGCTAAATAGCTTAACCACTGCAGCCAACCAGGTATATATTGAAAGCCAATATCTAAAAGTCCGGTTATTTTAGAAAAAAACCACCAAAATAGCAGCGACATAATAATGATATTAGCGAGCATGGGTAAAATGACAAATCGAGATATGCCTGGCTGAAAGATGAGTTTCCATCCACGAATAAAATAATCAGCACCACTCTCTCTATTATGATTATGCATCACTTCGGCTACCCTCTTAATTGATATCACTCTGTTATTCTGGTTATCTTCACTTCAACTGCTGACAGACTAAAAATAGTCAACACGATAAGGGCGATTATTATATAAATAGCGTAATAGCGCTTTCAATCATAATATCAGCATCTATATAAAAAACAGCATAGCCACACTACAGCGTCACTGATCGGCCCAATTGATGAAAAATAGTCTGAACCGCTTTTCGCAGCGTCTGAATAACCTGCTTGCGTCCAGTGGTGTGGATGTCGGTATCCAATAAATCATCTGGTAGTCTAGCTATCTCTCCTTGATCATGGCGCTTAGATTCATGAGCGAAAAGCGATGGTAATGACTGCTTTAAGCGACAAATAACGGGAAAACAGGCTTCATAAGGACGATGGGCAAATGCAAAGCCGGCTAATTCATGCCAGTCATCATCAGTCAGTGACTGATGATGATTGATTTGAATCGGTAAAGCCACATTGATTTTATCCTGAAGCCAAAACCAATTTCGGGCAAATTGGTCCTTTAATCGTTGCTGTAATTCAGCGCCGGATAGCGATAAGGCTTTTATTGCCATCGCTGCATAACAGCCGCTACTCGCTTCTTGCCGACTGCCGATATGTACTAACGAAAAACCACAAGCTTGCCAAAATGCGGCTATCTTATCATCATAAGCAAAACTGACCGAAACAAAATCATAACGAGCGTTTTTAGCCAGATTGAGCTGATGTTCAACCAGTGAACGGCCAATCCCCTGCCGACGCATGTTCGCCTCAACGGCAATCCGATTAATACGCAGAGAACGTAGCGTTGCCGCCTGCGGTTGACCGGCAAAGGCGACCAGCGCCTGAGCAACCAAGTTTCCCTTGGGGCGGCGCTGTCCTAACCAAATCGCCTGACTCAGCTCGTCAGTCAGCAAGCCCTCTTTAATAGATAGAATAACGCCAGCTGTCTGTTGTTTTATTTGCGCTTCAACGATAACTAGATTTGGCGCATCAAATAACCGACGCAGATCAACAGGGGTCGTCCGATAATGAGCGGATTTTAACAAACCATAAACTGAATTAAATTTGACGCAATCACAGGCTAAATCAGTCGGATTAACAAGATTTAAAGTCATACTATCCAGATTGATATTTTTGATGATAGAGGGTGATGGCCGCGGGTCTTCCAGTAACAAATCATTCATGAACTGTTCTAAAGGATCATTAAATTGCCAGCGAATGGGGGCGTTTAGGTGAAAGTGTGCGGCATCAGATAATTCAGGTAGTAATTTGAGTAGAAAGCCCTGTCCTGTTCCTTCATAACCTTCCGTTGTCGTGATGAGCAAAATACGACATGATTTTGCAATGATCTGTTTTAAAATAGCAACCGGTATCATTGCCGCTTCGTCAACAATAATCCACTCAGGTTTTTGGGTTGTTTGCGTTAATGCAGCTAACAAATGATCTGGCGCCCAAAAAAGGGTCTGTGGTGAAGCAAAAGATTTCAATGTGGTCACGGAATCCTTATTCGGTACACAAATCCAACAGGTATGAGAATGGGTAAACCAGCCAGCCAAGGCTGATTTTCCACGTCCTCTTTTGGCAGTAATAGTCGCCACATTTTGGGTAATATGCTCGAGCTGCGCCAAAATATTGGCCTGCTCTTGAGTTGGTCGATATTGACCAGATTGATGCCGATTATCTCGATTTTGTGCCAGACAATCATCTGATTGAACACAGTTATCGAGCTTAAAGTGAAAGGGAGCTAAATAAATCGGCACTTGATGCCGGGCTAACGTGTTGAATAAATGCTGTATAAAATTTGGCGTAGCAATGGGCGTTTCGCTCTCATACCAGCGTAAACTATCTATATCAGGCTCAATCAGCGGTTGCTCCGGTAATAGTAACAGCAACATACTGCCTTTTTTTAAAGTGCCAGCTAAAATGGCAAAAGCTTCTAAGTGGAAACCTGACGTTGCATCAAATATGGCGTGTTTAAATTCGTGCCCAAGTAAGGATTTACTCTTTTTCGGCGAAAGCCCTGACTCAATTTGTTGATTGTCAGTGATAAAAACCCAGTCACCATCATGCTGAGCAATCACTTGAAAAGCAGCATTATAGACCTGCGATTGAACACCTTGAATAACCATCAGGTGACGCAATAAATCGTTTTGATTAAACAACATGCTATAACTAAAACTTACCCATCAATAAAGATAATAATCCAGCCGCAATCACCGGACCAACCGCCAAACCATTAAAAAAACTCACACCAATCAATGTGCCAACAATCAATCCATTGACAATCATGGGGTTATGCCCCATTAAATTCACGCCTCGCATACCTAACCATGAAACTAAAATTCCCACTGCAATAGCCAGAACAGAGGGCCAGTTCACTAATGATTTGAGTAAAGATTGAATAGCAATAGAACCATTGGCTAAGGGTACCAAAATAGCGGCCGTTAATATGATAATACCGAGAGTCACACCATACTTATTTAATTGTGGAAAATACTGTGCTAACGGTGTTACTTTAAAAATAAGTAAAATCAGAATAGCTAAAGTGACCGTATGATTATTAGAAAAATAACATACGGCAGCGAGTACTAATAAGACAAGAAAAGTATAATCAATTTGAAACATAATATAAAATTATAAAACCACGCCAATCCGCTGTGCAACTTCCTCATAGGCTTCAATCACCCCGCCCAATCCCTGTCGAAAACGATCTTTATCCATTTTCTTCAATGTCTCTTTTTCCCATAAACGGCAGCCATCCGGCGAAAACTCATCACCTAAGGTTATTTCACCGTTAAAGACACCGAATTCTAGTTTGTAATCGACTAAAATAAGTCCAGCTTTATCAAAAAGCTCACTGAGAATCGTGTTAATTTTAAAACTGAGAGCCTTCATTCGTTCAAGTTGTTCTGTCGTTGCCCAGCCAAATGCGCGGCAGTGTGACTCATTAACCAGCGGATCGTGCAGTGCATCATTCTTTAAAAACAGCTCAAATGTCGGAGGATTGAGTACTCTGCCCTCTTCTATACCTAATCGTTTGACCAGTGACCCCGCGGCACGATTCCTAATCACACACTCAACCGGAATCATAGCTAACTTTTTGACTAAGACTTCATTATCAGAAAGCAGCTGCTCAACCTGAGTTGGGATACCAGCAATGGCCAATTTATTCATAATAAAATGGTTAAATTTATTATTGATCATCCCCTTACGCTCGAGTTGCTCAATCCGTAGACCATCGAATGCTGAAGTATCATTTCTAAATTCTAAAATAAGTAAATCGGGATTATCGGTGTAATAAACTGTCTTTGCTTTGCCGCGGTAAAGTTCTGCTCGTTTTTGCATCTCTTTTTACCTTTTCGTTGAATCATAAAATCAGAATCAAAAAAGGAGCTCAAGGCTCCTTTGTCATTTTACTGCTGTGCAGCGGCTTTTTGGCCTTTCTGCAATTCAAGCATGAGCATATTAAAGAAACCGACCGTATAACGTTGTCTCTCAATAGCATTATCTAATAGATTTTCACCGTTAGCCTGTAAAGTCAACAATTCAACTGAGACGGTTTGACTTGCCCCATTTTGATTATGGCGAATCGCAAAGCTTGCCTGACGAGCAATATCTTCATCGGCCCGAGTGAATGTCGTTGGTGCGGTGAGAATCTCTTGCTGAGAATCAGTCGCAATCGAAATATTTTTTTCATTTAAGATGGGTTTAATATTACGCCAGATATCAAGCACACTCGGTGCTTGTAAAACGGCAACCTTACCATCATAGTCAGCATTTGAACCGGTTAAAGCGGCGATAGGTTGTAGTGGCGGACGAATATCGACATCATCCCCAACTGCGCCCACTTTAACATTCGGATAAATATAGTAGTCACCTTGTTCAGCCGGTAAGGTTAAGCCATCGGCAGCATTGAGTTTTTTCAATGCTGGCGTCTTAAGGTAATTATCATTACCATTGACTTCACGTTTATAACGTTGATCAACACTACAGGCACTAAGCAATAAAGAAACAATCGAAACCGTGATTAAAGTAGATTTTTTTGACATTATCATATTTGTTTATACTTTTGTTTTAAATAATTAGATCAGTTTAGCTAGTTTTAAGGCTTTTTCAACTATAGATTGAGAATTTTCTGTCAAAACCGTCATCGGTAATCGCAATTTACCTTCTGCAATCAGGCCTAAACGCTGACATGCCCATTTTACCGGAATCGGATTTGACTCAATAAATAGATGATTATGTAAACTAACCAGATCATCATTCAATCGACGAGCTTGTTCACCTTTACCATCAAAAGCCAGCTGACAAATGTTTGCCATTTGCGCGGCAGCAATATTTGCCGTAACGGAAATAACACCATTACCACCTAGCAATAAAAATTCTAAAAAAGTGACATCATCGCCACTGAGTAAAATAAAATCATCACCGACTAACCGCCGAGTGGTATATACGCGACTGAGATCACCGGTGGCATCTTTTAAACCGACAATATTTTTGATACTCGCTAGTCTGGCAACCGTGTCAGGCTTCATATCACAACCGGTTCTGCCGGGTACATTATATAAAATCTGAGGTAATTCAGTATTTTCTGCAATGACTTTAAAATGTTGATACAAACCCTCTTGGGTGGGTTTGTTATAGTATGGTGTGACGGTCAAACATCCCTTAACA
The DNA here is from genome assembly GCA_036251705.1 of Orbaceae bacterium lpD01. Classification (NCBI taxonomy): domain Bacteria; kingdom Pseudomonadati; phylum Pseudomonadota; class Gammaproteobacteria; order Orbales; family Orbaceae; genus Utexia; species Utexia brackfieldae. Next base: position 1,775,496 of record CP133959.1, read on the forward strand.
CCTAAATTTTCGACTTGTTTCGTGAGATTGATTGCTTCAGTGGTTGAGTTTGCTCCCGTACCCGCAATCACTGGAATACGGCCATCAGCATACTCAAGGACTAATTTAATCACCTCAATATGTTCATGGTGATCTAGAGTAGCCGACTCGCCTGTGGTACCAACCGCAACAATACCTGAGGTGCCACTTTTCAGATGATAATTAACTAATTTCTTAAGACTTACTTTATCGATATTACCGTCATTCGTCATTGGTGTGATAATTGCAACAATACTACCAGTAAACATAAGAAACCTCTCATCATAGATTATGCGAAATAAGATAACGCTATGCAGTATGCGATATTTCCCTAGTAAATTCAACTTCAACTGTCGCTAATTTCATTAAGATATGAACAATTTATAACCGTGAAAAACATATAATTAAAATGGATAATTGCTGAAATTTTTACCTGCATAACATCAGGCTATATGATCCAATTAACCGCCTTAGGTCATCAGTAAAAATTATCACTATAACGATCACTTCAAGTAAGATGTGCGAATCAATCCTGAATTTTTCATCATCAATAATCCAGTACTAGGCTGGATTATCTATATCAATAAAAGTAATATCCAAATTATATTCAGCGGCCAGCCACTCACTCAATGCTTTGATGCCATAACGCTCAGTGGCATGATGCCCTGCAGCATAAAAATGTAGACCATATTCACGTGCAATATGAATTGTTCTTTCTGAGACTTCACCCGTTAAAAAGGCATCAAAACCAAGTTCTGCTGCTTGTTCGATATAATCTTGTCCCCCACCACTACACCAGGCAATTGATTTAATCACTGCTGGCGCATTATCGCCGCAATGGAGAATTTCTCGGCCAAATTGTTTTTGCATTTTTTGCTGTAATTCAAATCCGGTTGCAGGCGTTTTTAATGTGCCTTTAAATAGCAAATCACGCTTATCTATACGCGGCATCATATTGATCTCTAACAACTGAGCAATTTGTGCATTGTTACCTAATAGTGGATGTCCATCTAACGGTAAATGATAACTGAGCAGATTAATATTATTCACCAGTAACGTTTTGATGCGGCGCTGTTTGATACCAGTGATGGTCACAGGCTCACTCTTCCAAAAATAGCCATGATGAACAATGATAGTATTTGCTTTTAACGCGACCGCTTCATCAAGCAGTCGTTGGCAGGCAGTGACGCCAGTCACTATCTTACCCACTTTATCCTGACCAAAAACTTGTAAACCATTAGGGGCGTAATCCTGATATAACGAGGACTCTAACGTTCTATCTAGTAACGCTTCCAACTCATTGATTAACATATTACTTTCTCTATTTTTTGTGGATTTGGCGATGACTACTATTATAACATCGGAATTTCTTAAATTACCGCATGTTTTAATTGATTGTACCTATTATTTATAGTATATCTAGGAACATTGTTTTTTATACATCAATAACAATTAGGATCCATCATGAAAACGTTAGGTGAATTTATTATTGAAAAGCAGCATGAATTTCCACATGCGACAGGTGAACTGTCAGCGCTACTTTCAGCAATAAAATTAGGGGCCAAAATAATCAATAGAGATATCAATAAAGCAGGATTAGTGGATATTACAGGTACCAGTGGCATATCGAATATTCAGGGTGAAATGCAAATGAAATTAGATGTGTTTGCGAATGAAACTCTCAAAGCAGCACTAGAAGCTCGAGGCGTAGTCGCTGGTATTGCCTCTGAAGAAGAAGATAAATTAGTGATTTTTGATAATCAAAAATCACATCATGGTAAATATGTGGTGTTGATGGATCCTTTGGATGGTTCATCTAATATTGATGTAAATGTATCGGTAGGTACTATTTTTTCTATTTATCAGCGCGTTACTCCTGTCGGCCAACCGATTCAGGAGTCCGATTTTTTACAACCAGGACATAAACAAGTTGCCGCCGGTTATATTATTTATGGCTCGTCAACCATGTTAGTTTACTCAACAGGTTGTGGTGTTCATGCTTTTACTTATGACCCTTCGATTGGCGTATTTTGCTTATCTCACGAAAGCGTTAAATTTCCTGAAAAAGGCAACATTTACTCAATCAATGAAGGATTTTATTCCAAATTTCCGGTTGGCGTAAAACAGTATATTAAATATTGTCAACAAGAAGATCAAAAAACGAATCGTCCATATACTTCACGCTATATCGGTTCACTGGTCTCTGATTTCCATCGTAATTTATTAAAAGGCGGTATTTATATTTATCCTCAAACCGCACAATACCCCAACGGTAAATTACGCTTACTTTATGAATGTAATCCGATTGCTTTTTTAGCAGAGCAAGCTGGTGGTAAAGCAAGTGATGGTTATCAACGAATATTAGATATTTTGCCTAGCGAATTACATCAACGTTCGCCGTTTTTTGTTGGTGTAACACAGATGGTCAACGACAGCGAACAGTTTATGCAAAAAGACTCACAGTGATCGTTTTATATGATAATCAGATAGATAAAATTATTGGTTAAGAAAGCACCAGCATTCGCTTGCGTTTTAGTTCATAAAAACAGACTATCAATAATGAGATGGCGCTTCACAGACATCTCATTATTGTGCTTGAAAAGTGATAATGTGTCTCAATAGCTATATTTTACGCCCAATAAAATTGAGGAATTTCTAAAGCTACTATCGCCAAACTGGCCAGAGAGATTAAACCAAACATTAGTGTTTGGTGTAATATATCCTTCGACACCGGTTTTTAATTCGGTAATATTACGCCCACCATCTTGTTTAACATCTGTTTCTTCATTAAATGTAACTGTGGGTAGTTTAGAGTTATATAACCAGTTTACTTCAAAAAATAGTTGTCCAGATTGATTATTCAATGCGCTCATCGACGGCAAAGTCCGCAATTCAGTTCTTAGCCCTAAACGCGTGAGCAGATTATCATGGGAACTCGATATTCGGGCACCATTGCTCTGTTTAAGATCGCGTGGTTTTGTGCCCTGCCAAATACCTTGTACTTGCGGTTCAAGAAACAAATTATAATTACCGATTTCCCCAACATGAAAGGTATAACCTGACTCTAGTGAGGCACTGATTCCTTTTAAACGATACTGACTAGAAATAATATTAGAATGCACAGTCGCTTTAAAACTATTCCACTGTGCCCAAGTATCAACATACCAACCTTGAGTTGGTGCGCTATACCAGGTACCATAAATACCATAACTGAACCCATTGAGTTTAGCGGTTGATCGATAATCAGTTTCATCTGATATGGATAAATTTGAACTATAGATATAACCACCCATTAGACCTAAATGAAATCGTTGTAAATTATCAGTCCAAGTTGCTATATCGCCACCTAATTGAGTCATATTCCAATCATTTTTAATTTTTAGTTGGGATTGCCCGGCACTAAATTTAGAATAACCATATTTAGTCCGTAGCCACATGCTGGTTACCTTCTTTTCATTAGTTAATATGTCAGTATAATACGTTTCTCCTAATCTATCATGCAAACGCGTATTAAAAATACTATTCGCGACATACAGATTAGCTAAATAAACACCAGCATCAGGCACCAAAACTTGATTACCATCATTAGCATGCTTACTTCGCAATACCCAATTGTTATTATTAAGTGGGCTTCGAACTAAATTATATTCATAGGCGCCAATCTGTATTGCCCCACTTTGTATAAATTTTCCATTTGACTCGCCATCGACGGTAATGAGATTAATACCTTTTACGGTGTTATCGCCAAGTCCACCTACATTATTCACTGTCACATAACTTGTTCCGGTGGTATTGCCCTTAATCACTAACTTGTCGATCGGTGAATCATCACTTCCTAATACCCCATTAAAATGAATAAAACCGCCATTGCCCGTATAATTGCCCTGTACCATTAAAGTATGCGGTTGAAATATTTTGGGTTCAGTAGAGAAACGAATCACACCAGCATTATTAATATTACCAACAGTGGCATAAGCTTGATCAGGTAAATTTGTACTCGGTGCTATCGCTAAAAGACCACCGTTATACAGATTAACATCTTCAACATAAGCAGCACTATCAGCCTGTCCGGTCGTATTTCTTCCTGCAACCAATACAACTCGCGCATTCTCATAAATAGACAAAGAACCCAATGATTGAGCACCGTTTTCCAATAAAATAAAGCCGTTATTATAGGCCGACGTATCCCTGATGATTGCACCGTTATAAACACGCAGAACACCGGTTTGATTCACAATGCTATCTAAAGCATTTCCAAAAACCCGCAGCGCACCATTTTGATTAACAACGGAATTACTCACAGTGCCATTCGCGTTGACTAGTTGTACACCATTATTAATCGTCGTATTTGTTGCATTACCCTCAACAACTTGCGTCCCCCCCGCAATTGTCGTTTTATCGGCATTTGCACCAGTATTTACCGTTTGTGAGCCACTATTAATTATTGTATTGGTCGCGTTACCATGGAGAATTTGCTCACCACCGTTAATCGTCGTATTATTGGCATTACCGTTCACCACTTGCGTACCACCTACAATCGTTGTGCCATCAGTCGAACCTGTTACATTGACTGTTTGCGAGCCTGAATTGATGATAGTATTTGTTGCAGAACCACTCACAATCTGTGATCCACCCATAATGGTAGTATTGTCAGCTACTCCGCCAATATTGATCGTCTGTGTACCTGACTTTATCTTAGTACTACTTGCATTACCATTAACGGTTTGTTCCCCACCTGAAATCGTCGTCAAATCTGCATGACCGCCAATATTGACCGTCTGGGTACCTGAACTTATTGTGGTATTTGAAGCGGTACCATTCACAATTTGTGTTCCTTGGTTCATAATCATCGTTATATTAGCCTTGCCGCCAACATTCACCGTCTGTTCACCGGCTTTTATTACTGTGTTAGTCGCCGTACCATTCACTGATTGAGTACCACCCAAAATGGTGGTGATATCCGCAATACCACCTTGATTAACAATTTGTGTGCCCGAATTTATTTTTGTATTATTCGCGATACCAGCAACTGTCTGTGTCCCACCTTCAATCGTTGTTTGATCGACTTCACCATTAGCATAAAATTGACTATTCTCATTAACCGTCACATATTGACTTGTTGCACCACGATCTACAGTAAGAACGCCGCCACTATTTATAAAAGCATTTTCAATTGAACTATTTCCCTTGACCGTAACAGTGCCGCCATTAATGGCAATATTTTTCGCATCACTTCGGTTATTGACAAAAAGATTACCATTCTCATAAACTTTTGCGCCATCGATATGCGCAGTCTGATTAACATTAACGACTCCGCCACTATAAATTTCAGAACCATTGGCAATACTTGAGTTATTGACAGACTGAACACCGCCTGAATTAATAATTGCATTATTAGCAATACCGAACAGAATGTTTTGTATTCCCCCCGAATTAATTATCGTATTATTAGCGGTACCACCATCAAGTTGCTGAGCACCGTTATCAATCGTAATATTCGTTGTTTCGCCACCTGATTTGACCATTTGTATTCCACCATCAGAAATCGTCAAATCCTGTTCATGTTGCCCATTGATGACACTACCTGAATAGGCAGAGGCCTCTGATGAAAAAGTAGCATAAGTGACTAAACAGGCTATCAAAAGACTTAATTTATATTTCGCTTGGCTAGGAATTGGACTGTTTTTATTTTTGTTAAATTGGGAAAAGGTATTGCTGTGATAAAATTGACAAGATTTCATTTTTCTTCCTTGTAAATGACTGCTGCCATGCTGCACTACTTTAAATTTACTGGTACGCTAATAACGATGTTTTCACTCTATTTCATATATAATAAATATCAATTAATGCCATCTTTATTATACGTTTTTAAGTGTGATGAGCAAATAAATGATTATAAATTAAATATTTAATAAATAATTGTAAATTATTATTAAATTATTGTGTGATAATTGATAAATATCGAGAATAGAACATAAGGCATATAAAATGTGTACCGCTATCTTGAAAAAATCTGAGCTAATGTTTCGGAAAATTGAAAAGCGATAGGATGTCTAAATTTAGTTAATATCGAACAGCAAAAACATACCCTAAATAGTTCATTCATCCTATTTTTTAATAGATAAAAATATCTTATAAAAACAGATACAAGTCATAAGATTGATTATAAAAAAGATAATTTAATCGATGTTAAGTACTGACTGGATGATTTTTCTGAGATGAGATTATCCTTTTTGACAGCACACAAATATTTGCTACACAAAAATTACTTTCATTAAAATAAAGGCGAGTAAAGACTGGATTGTTATTGGTTATCTTTAAATCCAAACCGTCGTTTAACCCTATCCCAGAACCCAAGCGAACGAACCATTTTGTCACCCTCAATATAAAGACGTATTGTTCGTAATACTTTTTTCGGATCTTTTGAGGAAAAAGTAAAAATAGCACCGGATTTAGTTTGAATAGAATAACGGGGGATCCATCGACCACCCAACATCACCGAAGCCATGACATAATGAATCTCTTGCCATGGAATTTGAATATATTTACGATTGTCACGCAAATCATAAAACTCAAATGCCCTATCACCTATCATGATATTGCCATAGTTGAGTATGCCCATAAATGCAGTACCCTTAATCGCCAGATCAATTTTTGTATTCAGTGATTGAACCATATATAACAGACCATTTTTCATAATTAACTATCTTATTCTGGACTAAAAATCCATTTTTTACCGATAATCAGATAAAAAATAGATTTAAAGATCAGCCTTGTTTGTATAAAAATATGATTAAACTATAAAATACCTAATACATGACCCACAATACCAATGACGAATAAACCCACAATAATTAAGATCGGTGATACTTTTCGTTTGAGTAGCCACATACATAAAAAGGTTAATAACAGCGGTACTAGCCCCGGAATCAGCTGATCTAAGTTACTTTGTAAAGTGGTGACTTTCTCTTGGGTTAAGGATAAACCATTTTGCATTTGTATAAGGGCTTGTTGAATAGCATGATTACCTGGTGGTAATGCAGTCCAGTCAATAAATGCGCCATTGTCCAGTTTTACAGTTGAAATGATCGGCTTAAAGTGAATTGAGACCCATCGCTGCACCAATGCGGCCAAGACAAACATGCCGAGAATCGATGCCCCTTTAGTAATTTTTTGTAATAAACCACCAGAAAGGTTATCGGTAATTTTAGATCCCGAGCGATAACCAAATTCCTGTGTATACCACATAAAGCACCAGCGGATAATATTCCATACTGCAAAGAATAAAATAGGCCCCATAATGTTACCGCTCATCGCTAACGATGCACCAAGCGCGCCTAACATTGGGCGGAGTGTAAACCAGAAGACAGGATCGCCCACACCAGCTAAAGGCCCCATCATACCAATTTTCCCCCCCTGAATAGCAGCATCGTCTACTGCCGCACCATTAGCACGCTCTTCTTCAAGCACTAAAGTCACCCCTAAAATGGGCGAAACCATATAGGGATGCGTATTAAAAAACTCAAGATGGCGTTTTAGTGCAGCAGAACGGTCTTCTTTGGTTTTATACAATTTTTTGATGGCCGGGATCATGGCATAGGTCCAGCCGCCATTTTGCATACGCTCGTAATTCCAAGAACCTTGTAAGAAGGTAGAACGCCACGCAACGGATAGTCTATCTGCTTTAGTTAACTTAATTTTTTGATTCATTTTAAATCCTCCCGTTCTTAGTAATCATTTAAAATATCATCTAATGGATCGCCCATATTACTGCCATTTGATGAGCCGCCCCGTTCGGAAAGATTTAAATAAATCAGCGCTAACGCAAAACCTAAAGCACCCAATGCAATCAAGGTCAATTGTGAAATGGCTGCTACCACAAAACCAATAATGAAAAATGGCCAGACTTCCCGAGTCGCCATCATATTAATCACCATTGCATAACCCACTGCAACCACCATACCACCACCAATTGCCATACCTGCTGTCAACCACTCTGGCATTGAATTCAGTCCTGCCTGCACTATTTCTGCTGGAATGAATAATAGTGCCGCCGCTGGAATAGCAATTCGCAGTCCTTGTAGACAGATAGCAAAAATTTGCAAAAATTCAATTTTAACGATGTTTCCTTCTGCAGCAGCAGTATCCATCATATGAACGATAGGAACAGCCAGCGTACGCACGATCATCGTTAAAAACAAGCCGGCAACCGCTAATGGAATTGCCACCGCGATGGCAGTTGAGACGCCAGCAGTCCCTTGTCCACCCAAGACTAAAATAATGGCGGAGGCAACCGAAGCAAGTGCAGCATCTGGTGCAATAGCGGCGCCGATATTAGCCCAGCCTAATGCAATCATTTGTAAGGTCCCGCCCAGAATAATACAAGACTCTAGATTACCCGTCACTAGTCCAATTAAGGTACAAGCAACAAGGGGTTGATGAAACTGAAATTGATCTAAAACACCTTCGATGCCCGCTAAAAAAGCGACGGCGATGATTAAAACCATAGCAATGATAGATAGATCCATACTATACCTCTTCTATTAATCCAATTATTTTTTTTCAGCTAACTCTGTGCGTGCTTTGTTTAATAATTCATCAAAATTATCTTGAGAATCATTGGGCACTTTACGCACATCAAACTTAATCTCTTTTTGCTTCAGTTGCTCAAAAGCCGCAATGTCAGCTTCGTTTAAAGAAATGGCTTTATTCACCACCACTTTACCAACAGAGTGCGCCATCGAACCAATATTAACGTCAGTAATAGCTAGACCGCCTTCGACGGCACGCAGTACATCTTGCGGATTTTCAAACAGCAATAATGCCTTAGTATGACCAAAACGTAGATCTTTGGCGACCTCAATAATCTTACTGATTGGTACCACATTGGCTTTCACACCGGGTGGTGAAGCCTCTTTGATTAATTTTTTGCGCAGTTCGTCGTGGGCTACGGAATCAGAAACGACAATAATTCGATTGGGATTGGTTGCCTTAGTCCAGGCTGTCGCGACCTGACCATGGAGCAGGCGAGAATCAATTCTTGCCAGTACAATTTTTATGTGGCCATCACCCACAGCGTTGGCTTCAGATATATGATCAGGACGGAGAGTATTGAGTGTTTTTGGGGCTTCAGATTGATAAGTAACATTGCTATTGATGCCCTCTCTGGCGGGCTGTAAAATCTGTTGTGCGATCTCTTTTGCAGATGTCGAGGATAATCGACACGCATAGGCCTCAATCAACATCGGTAAATTCAAACCAGATACGATAACCCAGTTATCTTGATGCTCGCTACACAGGTTATTGGCTTGATTAAACGGCGTTCCTCCCCATAAATCAACCAAAAATAATATTTGTTCTTGATTTTTAAATATAGCAATGGCAGCTTGCATTTTCATTTTCAGATCATCAGGGCTCTCGCTGGGATGCAAGGTGACTGCTGTTACATTTTCCTGCTCACCAAACACCATACCGCCAGATTGTAGTATTCCTGAAGCAAACTCACCATGAGATGCAAGGATAATACCGACCATTTAATTACCTCCTATTTTTGGTTTTACCATAACAAAAGTAATAAAAGTAATAAAAGTGATGAAAGAAGCAACAATACAGCATAAAAACTTATGCGTCACTGATTTAAAAAATAAAATAAGTATAATTGTGAGATATACTACAATTTTAACAAAAGATTTAATTGTAAAGCGGAAAAGAAAGTACTTTAATTTGATGTGCAGTGAATGTTGACAGAAGTATAGGCTGAAAGATCTCGAGCTTTGGCTATCATCAATCATGAGCGGTAAGATATTGATAAGTCATTTATTATCTATTTTCATCAGTTAAAAATTTTCATTTCAATCTGTCTAGATTTTACTAAGTTGTTAAAGTCAAATTTTCCGCTATAGAAACCCGGATGATGAAGTCTCATGCTTTATCAAAATAAGGCCATTATTGAGTGCAAACACACAAAACAGTGAAGATTGCCATTTAATCAAGCAGAGACTTATATCGAAAAGTCTCAGTAAAAAATAACATTAAATCCCATCAAGACTCAGCCTATCATAAATATGAGACGAATCACTGACTGTGGTTATAAAAAAAACTTTAAAGACAAATTATCGGTTTCATCATGATAGTCATAGCCGAGCTCGGCTAAATGATGAATAAAATTATTATCTGATTTCAATAATTCAAAACCCGCTAAGACACGCCCATAATCAGTACCATGGCTACGGTAATGGAATAAGGATATATTCCAATTTGTGCCTAATGTGTCTAAGAATTTCAGTAGCGCACCTGGTGATTCTGGAAATTCAAAACTATAAATACGCTCGGATATCGGCTGACATGGCTTACCGCCGATCATGTAACGAACATGGAGTTTAGCCATCTCATCATCGGAAAGGTCAACAACCTGATAACCCCCTGCGATTAATTCTTGAATAATATCCTGTTTATCATTTTCCAGACCAGATAATCTGATCCCGACAAAAATACATGCACTATTTTGATCATGATAACGATAGTTAAATTCGGTTACACTACGGCCGCCAAGTAATTGACAAAACTTGAGAAAACTACCTTTTTCTTCAGGAATCGTCACAGCAAATAGTGCTTCTCGTTTTTCACCGAGTTCACAGCGTTCTGATACATAGCGTAAATTATGAAAATTCATATTCGCACCGGATAAAATATGGATCAGTTTTTCATCACAAATATTATGCTGTTCAACATATTTTTTCAAACCGGCTAAAGCTAGCGCGCCAGAAGGTTCAGCAACGGCGCGCACATCATCAAACAGATCTTTAACCGCAGCGCAAATTTCATCACTATCAACAAGAATAATATCATCGAGATACTGCTGACATAATCGAAAGGTTTCATCACCAATTCTTTTCACCGCCACACCTTCAGCAAATGAACCAACCCGGTTTAAATCAACCGGATGACCTGCATCAAGTGCCGCTTTCAAGCAAGCCGAATCTTTTGCCTCAACGGCGATAACTTTAATCGATGGCATAATTTGTTTGATTAAAGCAGCGATACCAGCTGCCAATCCCCCTCCACCAACCGGGACAAAAATACGATCGACTTTCGCATTTTGCTGCAAAATTTCCATCGCCACGCTGCCTTGCCCGGCAATCACCAGAGGATGATCAAATGGTGGGATAAACGTTCTGTTTTGCTCTTTAGCCAATGCGATGGCTTTGGTTTTTGCCTCATCAAAATTAGTACCGTAGAGCAGTACTTCTCCTCCAAAGGCCCGAACCGCCTCTACTTTGATATCAGGGGTTGTCAGAGGCATCACAATTAACGAATTAATACCGAGTTTAGTGGCGGAAAGTGCAACGCCCTGCGCGTGATTGCCAGCCGAAGCTGCAATCACACCATTGTTACGCTCGCGCTCATTTAAATTGGCAATCATGGCTTGGGCGCCACGAATTTTGAAGCTATGTACCAGCTGCCTGTCTTCACGTTTGACTAAAATTTGATTATGCAAACGGTGTGACATTTTTTCCATGACCTCAAGCGGAGTCACCACCGCCACATCGTACACTGGCGCACAAAGTGAAGCTTTGAGATAATCAGCCCCGGTCATTTTGGTCTTGTCTGTTTTCACATTAACCACCTAATTTACTTTTATCTCTTACCGCACCTTTATCTGCGCTGGTAGCTAAACTGGCATAGGCGCGCAGTGCATAAGATACCTGACGTTGACGATGTTTTGGTGTCCATGCTTTATCCCCAAGTGCTAACTCAGCCACACGTCGCCTTTCCAGTTCCGGTTCAGCGACTTGTAACTCCATTTTACGATTAGGTATATCAATATTGATAATATCACCATCTCGCACTAAACCGATAACGCCACCATTCGCTGCTTCAGGCGAGACATGACCAATTGATAGTCCTGAGGTTCCGCCAGAAAAACGTCCATCAGTGATGAGTGCGCACGCTTTACCCAGTCCCATCGATTTTAAGTAACTGGTTGGATAAAGCATCTCTTGCATACCCGGTCCACCTTTCGGTCCCTCATAACGAATGACCACCACATCGCCAGCGACCACTCGGCCACCTAAAATAGCGTCAACGGCCTCTTCCTGGCTCTCATAAACTTTAGCAGGACCGGTAAACACTAAATTTTCAGCACTGACTCCCGCTGTTTTGACAATCGCACCATCAAGCGCAATATTGCCATATAAAGCAGCAAGCCCACCATCTTGGCTATAAGCATGCGCTTTATCCCGAATACAACCTGCTTGGCGATCAGTATCAAGCGAATCCCAATAACAATCTTGTGAGAATGCTTTCGTGGTACGAATGCCAGCGGGACCTGCCTGATACATTTTTTTCACATCCGCATCTGTTGTTTGCATAATATCGTATTGAGCAAACATCTCAGGTAAACTATAACCTAGCACATTTTTAACATTGCGATTAATTAAACCGGCACGATCCAGCTCGGCTAAAATAGCAATCACCCCGCCCGCGCGGTGTACATCTTCCATATGATACTGCTGCGTACTCGGGGCAACTTTACATAAATGGGGAATTTTACGTGACAGACGATCAATATCGGTCATATTAAAATCAACTTCACCCTCTTGCGCCGTTGCCAGCAGATGTAATACGGTATTGGTTGAGCCACCCATCGCAATATCTAATGCCATGGCATTTTCATAAGCAGCTTTACTGGCCACATTACGTGGAAGCACGGCATCATTATCTTTTTCATAATACTGCTTGGTTATCTCAACAATATGTTTTGCTGCATCAAGAAATAGTTTTTCACGTTGTTGATGAGTAGCCACTAATGAGCCATTGCCCGGTAGTGCTAAACCGAGTGCTTCAGCTAGACAGTTCATTGAGTTAGCCGTAAACATGCCTGAACATGAACCACATGTTGGGCAAGCGGCCTCTTCTATTTGTTGACTATCTTCATCAGATACATTCGGATTAGCCCCTTGAATCATCGCATCAATTAAATCAAGCTTAATGATCTGATCGGATAATTTGGTTTTTCCCGCTTCCATTGGCCCACCTGAAACAAAAATAGCCGGGATATTTAAGCGTAATGCGGCCATTAACATACCGGGCGTAATTTTGTCACAGTTTGAGATACAGATCATGGCATCGACGCAGTGTGCATTCACCATATACTCCACAGAGTCGGCGATCAATTCACGTGAAGGCAGTGAATAAAGCATACCGCCATGCCCCATTGCAATACCATCATCAACAGCAATGGTATTGAACTCTTTGGCAATACCGCCGGCCGCCTCAATCTGTTTGGCAACCAGCTGACCGATATCTTTTAAATGCACATGACCTGGTACAAATTGTGTAAATGAGTTGACGACCGCAATAATCGGTTTGCCAAAATCTTCATTTTTAACGCCAGTTGCTCGCCATAATGAACGAGCGCCCGCCATATTACGGCCTTCGACCGATGTTGCAGAACGATATTTAGGCATAGTATGCTCCCAAGTTAATCACGTTATTATCTTGTTGATAATAATCTAGGTTATTAATATATTGTCAATTTATTTACTTTTTAGATATTCATTCTTAGATAAAGTCAACCATAACTTATTTTACCGGATCTAACCACCCATATTTATCTTGTGTTTGGCCATTAAACAGACCAAAAAATGCCTGTTGAATTCGTTTAGTTGTTGGGCCACAGCGACCAATACCTATCTCAATCCCATCAATACTCCGCACAGGCGTGATTTCAGCGGCAGTACCGGTCATAAAGACTTCATCAGCTAAATAGAGTGATTCTCGGGAAAGTGTCTGCTCGCAAATCGTAATACCGAGATCTTTGGCTAAGGTTAAAATCGCATCGCGCGTAATACCAGGTAGTGCCGCTGACGTTAAAGTTGGTGTATAAAGCACCTGATTTTTAACGATAAAAATATTCTCACCGGCACCTTCTGACACATAACCATGTACATCAAGGGCAATACCTTCCTGATAACCATGACGACGCGCTTCGCTACCAATCAGTAAAGACGAGAGATAATTACCACCAGCTTTTGCAGCAGTCGGAATTGTATTTGGCGCAGCGCGATTCCATGAAGAAACCATCGCATTAATACCTAGCTCGAGTGCTTCTTCACCTAAATAGGCACCCCATGGAAATGCGGCAATCATGACATCGGTCTGATAACCGGCAGGCGGATTAACACCCATTCCAATATCACCGATAAAAACTAAAGGACGAATATAGGCACTTTTCAAATTATTTTTTGATAGCGTCTGACGTGTCGCAGTCATTAATTCATCGACCGAATAAGCGATGGGCATACGATAAATTTTAGCGGAATCATGTAATCGCTGCATGTGCTCACGATGGCGAAATATCACCGGGCCTTTATAGGAATCATAACAACGTATCCCTTCAAATACCGATGACCCATAATGGAGCGCATGAGACATAACATGAACTTTTGCCTCAGCCCAAGGCGTCATTTCATTATTAAACCATATATATTCCGATTTTGCTGTTGTAGCCATTTTATCCTCTCATCGTTAAATTAATTTTTATGATTCATTGTTTGTATCTTATTGTGTCTCGTTTTATGCTTGGCTCAATGACTCAACTTGCACATCGGTTACATCAATCAGTTTTTGTAATTGATTCGCCACTAACGTGATTGCTCTTTCACTCTGCACCGTAATATTCATACCCAGCATATTATTTTCTAAGACTTGCATATCCATGGTGACAACATGCGCACCACGATGGCGGATAACCCGCAATATTCGTTCTAAAATACCTAAACGATAGTAAGCTGAAATCGTTAACTTGCTGTTATTCATCATCTATTATCCTTATAATTAAATACGCTCAAGCATCTTTTCATTTGATGCGCCTGGTGGCACTAATGGCCAGACATTTTCCATTTCGTCGATACTCACATGCAGTAAATAAGGACCAGCATGAGTCAACATTTTTTCTAATGCCGGCATCACTTCTGATTTTTGGGTAATGCGTTCTCCTGGAATATCAAAGGCACTGGCTAAGACTAAAAAATCAGGATTATCTGATAGGTTGGTTTCACTATATCGGGCCGCAAAAAAGAGCTGCTGCCACTGTCTCACCATTCCTAACCGCTGGTTATCAATCAGCACAATTTTAACCGGCAGCTGTTTGCGTTTTATGGTGGTCAGCTCTTGAATATTCATCATAAAGGAGCCGTCGCCGGAAACGCAGATCACACAATCATCAGGTCTGGCTAATTGTGCGCCAATCGCCGCAGGGAGCCCAAAGCCCATCGTGCCCAGACCGCTTGAGGTAATAAAATTCATAGGATGACTAAAGCGCATATGTTGCGCCGTCCACATTTGATGCTGTCCTACGTCCGTCGTTATCACGGTATTATCATTTTTTAATGCAGATAACTGTTTGAGTAACAAAGGAGCATAAATCGCTTCACCAGGATGATCGTAACGTACCGGAAAATCAAGATCTAACTGTTTGACATGTGTCTGCCATGAGGTAATATTTAAGGATTGAGCTAATAGGGGTAAAACCTGTTTCAAATCGCCCGTTACGGCTAAATGGGCCTGTTTTAATTTATTAATTTCAGCCGGATCTACATCAATATGAATCACTTTGGCCTGACTGGCAAACTCATTTAACTTACCAGTAACCCTGTCATCAAAACGTACGCCAACAGCAATCAATAAATCACTCTCTTGCACGGATAAATTAGCGGCTTTTGAGCCATGCATCCCTAATAAACCTAAATAGAGCGGATCTCGATAATCGACAGAACCGAGCCCTTTTAACGTCGCAACACAGGGGAGACCTGTAGTTTGTACGAAGCTGCGTAACTCATTGACCGCATCGGCCATTCCAACCCCACCACCTACATAAAGTATGGGCTTTTTAGCGTGGGATAACATCATTTTGGCTTTATCGATATCTTGTTGGTTAACAGAAGGTAATGAAAATGTTGGATAAGATGAGCTGAGAAACTGAGAAAAATTGGCATGAGCTATTTGAATATCTTTAGGTATATCGATTAGCACTGGACCGGGTCTTCCTGAGCTTGCGATATGAAAAGCCTCTTCAATGATATCTGGCAAGCTCTCTAGCGAATCAACTAAAAAGCTGTGCTTGGTACAAGCTAAGGACATTCCTAGTACATCAATCTCTTGAAAAGCATCTGTGCCAATCAATCCAGTGGGTACTTGGCCGGTTATTGCCACAACAGGCACTGAATCGATGAGTGCATCTGCAAGCCCGGTTAATAAATTGGTCGCACCAGGACCAGATGTGGCAATACAGACGCTCGTTTGTCCCGTTGCACGCGCATAACCAATTGCAGCCATTGCGGCACCTTGTTCATGACGACAAAGTACATGTTCAAGTTCAACATCATATAATGCATCATAAAGCGGCATAATCTGACCACCAGGATAACCAAAAACAATATTTACACCATGATCTTTTAATGCTTGTACAATCCACTGCGCGCCTGTCATCATCCATTCCCTCGTTATAATTACTGTTATCTGATAAAGATTTTAACCAAAAAAAAACCCCCGCTTACTTTGCGGGGGTTTTCTTGCTAATCTGGGTATATTTACATTATCGAACCCAAGCAACGCCCCCGCGATGGAATAATGACCACCACGCTAATAATAATGAGGACGAGTACGCTAAAAATTGGATTCATAAATTGTTATTTTCCTGTAAATAAATAATTTAGTGCTGTATTAAAAATACCCGTTTTTTCATAAAGTGCAAACTTTTTTTTAAATTTTTTTATCGGCACGATTTTATACTTGTCCGAAGGCCTTAACACTCAGTTAAAAATAGCCATCAAAATAGCGCTTTTTGAGCTGTTCTGGCGATGCTTATAGTCATATTCACTGTACATCATATAACTCGTCTATTTTCTGCTTTTATCACCAATACACTGTAAACTATCACCAGCAGTCAATGCCGCTATCAACAAATATGAACAAGATTGGCAAAAAAAATTCGGTCAGTTAACCTTGATACAACCAAATGACTAAAAAAGAAAAGGGCCAAAGGCCCTTTCTTCATTATCAGCAAAATCACTTATTTTTCTTTAGCAATTCGTTTAACATCAACAATCACTGAATCTGCTTTCTTTTCAACTTTACCGTAGATTTCAACTTTCTCTTCAGGATTCATGCTTAAAGAGCCCCAATTATGGCGATCGATATTCACAGTAAGCGTACCGGTATCATCTTTGAACTGATATTTATTTTCACTTTCAGACTTAATAATATAACCGCTTAATTTCACTCTGGTATCTTTTGCTAGTTTTTGTACGCCTTCAGCGGTAGTTGCTGTAATAGCTTGGTGATTGCCGCATTTATGGTTTTTTGCTGTACAAGTAGTATGTTCAGTTTTAGTCCCTTCTTTATCTTGGGTATTGGCTAATGCTGCACCTGAGATAAAAAGACTCAATGCTGTGGCTAAAATTACCGTTTTTTTCATTTTATATCTCCTTTAAAATCGATTATTAAGAACAACCATCAATAACTCGCTACATCTGCTATCTATTTAATAGATCAAATATTAAAAAAATATTAATAAATTCATTTTAGCCATAAAATTATTTTTAGTTTTTAGTTAGCCGTAAACATGAGATCACTGACCATATCGGTATCAATTTACTGGGAAAATCGCCAAATCTTTAGCAATATCGGTATGAGCAAAAACAGCTTGAGCCTCTTTTAATAATTTTCGACTTTGCCATAAAGGATAACGCGGACTAATATGGGTTAAAATAAGATGATTAACTTGACTTTTTTGGGCTATTTCAGCCGCTTGTACAGTCGTTGAATGTCCACGCATATTGGCCTTTTCAACTAAATCGGCACCCTGTGTTGCTTCATGAACTAACACATCTGCATCTCTGGCTAATGCAATTGTCGCATCACAAGGTAATGTATCCCCCAAAATAGTCACAATTTTGCCTTTAATTGGCGGCTCAAGATAGTCTTTGGCATTGATGAGACGTTTATCGGCAAGCTCAATAACATCACCATTTTTGACTAATGGATAGTACGCTACAGGTATATTATCGGCTTGCAGCTTCGGTATATTTAAACGCATCGTCTCATCTTTCTGCATAATCCGATAACCGTAACAAACAATTCGATGTTCAAGTTTACGAGCCACAACCTTAAATGTTGCATCTTCAAATACCACGCCCTCATCCTCTAATTCAATAATTTCAAGTGGGTAACTGAGTATCGAATCACTCACTTCAGTAACGGTTTCAACAAAACGTTTAATACCTTTAGGGCCAATTAGCTTGACTGGTGACATATTCATCATTAACGAGCGGCTGGTTAAAATACCTGGTAAACCAAATAGATGGTCACCATGTAAATGCGTAATAAAGATTATCTCCAATTTCGCTAATCTTAAGTCTGTTTTCATTAACTGATGTTGAGTTGCCTCACCGCAATCAAATAACCAGATGGTTTTTCTCTCCGGCATTAAGTTCAATACAATACTGGTCACATTACGATCTGAGGTAGGTTTACCGGCACTGGTGCCTAAAAAGACTAACTCCATAAGTTAATACTCCTTAACTCGATAAATAACAGTTGCTGAATAAATGGAAAACATCAATAATCAACGCTGTTTTGACGATAATAATAACAGATTATGATCATCGTATAACAAATCAGCAATGAATGTTGTAAAAAATATCGACACATATAAGAATAGTGCTAGATTCCGCCACTAATACTAGATTTACGGCCAATAATCAATCAATGGAGTCACTAGCAATGCCACTCAGACACTTCAATAACATGGATAAGCCTATCCTGTTAAGTATTGTAAATATGCAACTACGTGATAAATTTCGCTCGTTGGATGATCTGGTTCGTTACTATGATATTGATAAACAATTATTATGTAATCAGCTGGCCGAACATCACTTTTTTATAATAGTGAAAAGAGTCAATTTAAATTGATTGACTAAATGTAAAACAATGTTTGTTAACATCATCAAATCAAACGATCGACGCATAATGACATCCTGTGCTGATATTTGGCTAGCAGCATCACTGATCGCACATGATTTTATTCCTGCGCATTTTTGGCATCAACAATACGCTAATCTGTGTGAGAAGTACTTATCACAATCGGATATTTATCTGGCTACATATAACGAGCAAATCGTTGGTTTTGCCGCAACAACCAATCCAAATACCATTGCCGCACTTTTTGTTCATCCCAGTTATTGGCACTCAGGCGTTGGACAAGCACTATTGAGTGATGTATTAAAGCAGAAACCACGGTTACAATTAACTGTTTATGCAAAAAATCGTCAGGCTATAAATTTTTATTTAAAACAAGGATTTAATAAATTAACCGAACAAATTTGTCCTTATACCGATGAAACCGAATGGATCATGACGACAGCTTAAAAGTATGATCTCGGTCACAGGAACAAAATCTATAGAAAATATCAATTAAAATAAATATAATTAACAGCTTTTCTTTCTTGGAAAGATAAGTATAGTAACAATTAGTTTTATAACCAATAGAGGTGTTTAATGTACGCTGTTATTTTTGGACGTCCAGGATGTCCTTACTGTGTAAGAGCAAAAGAATTAGCTGAAAAATTGTCTCAAGATCGTGATGATTTTTCATATCGATATGTTGATATTCAAGCAGAAGGTATCACTAAAGAAGACTTATCAAAAAGCGTCGGCAAACCAGTAGAAACTGTGCCACAAATTTTCATTGATGAGAAACCAATTGGTGGATGCACTGATTTTGAAGCTTATGCAAAAGAACATTTAGGCCTTTTTCAACAGCAAGATTAATGCTTTCTCTTAGCAATAAAAAGGAACCGATGTTCCTTTTTATTGATGTATTGACCGATTACCTGCCGGGTGATTACCTGCCGGGTAACTTTTTCCAGGTTACTTCATTTCTCAAGTAGGTTGGTTCAACCTCGGCAATAGGGGTAATCTCGCCATTATGCCACATTCTTTTCGCCAGTGGTAACATATCTTGTGCATGTGGCAGTAACAGACCACTATCAGATAAATCTGGCAACATATCGGGATAGGTTTGCCAGCCAGTCCCCGCAAAAAATGTTTGTCGAGAACCCGAAAAAGGTTTAATCGCCGAGGCAACCTGTTCAGGTTTTATCACTTTCTCTTGTAGACAAACCCAATCATCGTCAGCCATGAGTTCATATTGCCCTAAATAGACCTCATTCATTCTGGCATCGATGGCGGCAACCACATTTTTAGCTCGCGTTAAACGATAAGCGCCTTGTGCTAAAGTGGCTAATGTCGAAACCGCTAATAGTGGTTTATCTGCACCCAGAGCAAGACCTTGAGCGATACCAATGCCGATTCTCACGCCCGTAAAACTGCCCGGACCACAACCAAATGCAATCGCATCAAGCTCGGTTAACTGGCACTGAGCCGTCGCTAAAATCTGATCCACCATCGGTAGTATGCGCTTAGTATGTTCTCTTTGCGAAACGATAAATTCCGCCGTGATTTGCGTACCTTTCAGTAATGCAACTGAACACGCCTCCGTTGACGTATCCAACGCTAAAATTGTTAATGCCATAACGACCTCATGAATCTAAAACAACACGACTTAATAAAATGGTACCCATTATTTTTTCATTTGAAGAAAATCAATCACCTTATGCATATCTCGAGTACGGGGCGATGGAGGCAAACTATTAATAAATGTTGCACCATAAGGCCTCATCACTAAACGATTATCACAAATAATAATTACACCGCGATCATGATGATCGCGAATCAGGCGCCCTACTCCCTGCTTTAAGGTTATAACCGCCTCAGGAATCTGCACTTGAGTAAATGGATCTTCACCACGTAAAATACAGTCTTCCATACGCGCCTTCATTAAAGGCTCATCTGGCGAACTGAAAGGTAATTTATCAATAATAACACAGGATAACGCATCGCCACGTACATCAATACCTTCCCAGAAACTACTTGTTGCAACCAGTATCGCATTGCCTTTTTCAATAAACTGCTCAAGTAATTTCGTTTTACTGGTTTCACCTTGAACTAATACAGGTAAAAGTGAGCTCTGCTTAAACTCTTGTGCCAGGCTATTCATCATCGCATAAGAGGTACATAAACAAAAACAGCGCCCCTGATTTGCCTCAATCACCGGCAGTAAGATCTCGGCTAATTTAGCGGCACTATTTTTTTCATTTGGTGACGGAATATAGCGAGGCACGCATAGTAAGGTCTGATTTTCATAATCAAACGGACTGACTAATAACAGCGGCTGAGCTTTATCCAATCCAAGTCTGTCAGTAAAATAATCGAGATTTTGATCAACCGATAAGGTGGCAGAGGTGAAGATCCAACTACTTTTGCGCTCCGTTAACAACTCACTAAACTTGTCGCTGACTGATAATGGCGTCAAGGCTAAGGTAAAATGGTAACTGCTACACTCATACCAATAGCTAAATCCCGCTTCATTAACTTGTAACAGACGTTTGAGCAAAATATCATACTCATTAATCCTTTCCAAACAATTATCCAGTACGGCACTTCGCCCTAACGCAAGTTGTAATACCTCATGACAAAAAGCCAGAGCATCAAATATTAACGCTAAACTGGTTTTGACTTTATCCCGCTGCACTAAATCACGCAAATTACCTTTGAAGCCACTTTCACCAATGGCTAACCGCAAATCCTGAATGCTTTTGGTTAACTTATCTGCACACTTTTGTAGCTGTGACATATCTTTAACTTCAGTGCGATAACAGAGCATAATCTCTTTGGCTAAATCAAATAGCTGTCGACTGGAGAGCTGCATGCCAAAATATTGACAAGCTAAATCGGGGATCTGATGGGCTTCATCAAAAATCATCACATCGGCTTGTGGGATCAACTCGCCAAAACCGGTCTCTTTTACCACTACATCGGCTAAAAAGAGATGATGATTAACCACCACAATGTCAGCATTCATCGCGCGACGGCGGGCTTTAACTACATAGCAATCCTCATAATTCGCACATTCACTGCCCAAACAGTTATCATTGGTACTGGTTAAAATTGACCAAATTGGGCTATCTTCATTTACCGTACTACACTTACTGATATCACCATCAGTCGTTTTCAACGACCAGCATTTTGTTTTCGATAAATCTTCACGCAAAGCAGGACTGAGTTCGCCAGCTGCAGCATACTGATGAGAAAGTCGCTCTAAACATAAATAGTTACTGCGCCCTTTTAACAAGGCTATTTTTCCAGTATAGTCTAGTGCTTTTTTAATTAAAGGCAAATCTTTGGTATAAAGCTGATCTTGTAAATTTTTGGAACCTGTCGAAATGATGACTTTTTTATCACTACGAAGTGCCGGCACTAGATAAGCAAAGGTTTTACCCGTACCGGTACCGGCCTCTACAACCAATTGTTGTTTATGTTCAATGGCTTGGGTTACAGCCCGAGCCATCATCTGTTGTGGCTCACGCGCCTTAAACCCCTTTATCGCCTTAGCAAGGAGACCATCTGGCGCAAAATCATCCATCACAATAATAAAAACTCATCTTTTAATCATCTCAATAGGTCCAAGTATTCTATCAGAATATTGTGTTGAAGATGAGGAGAAAATGGCATCAGCCTATCAATCATTAATTAAGCCCTATATACCGAGATAAAAGTTTTTATTTGTGTAGAAAAAATTAAGTATAAAGAGCGCACGCAATCTTTTCTACACAGCGACAGTATTATTTTTTATAGATAAAACTGATATAAAATCGATACAACGCGTATTTATTATTGATATTAATCGATATCAAACCTTATTTAACATAGACGAACACTTTCAATTTGTCTATTTACACAAGCCACTTTAACATTCAGGATATTTAACCATAATGTTTATTAACAAAATAAGTAACATAATGAATTCAATTGATTCATTTATTCGGTCGTCGCTCATTGATTCTGTTGCTCTTTAGCTTATGCAATTGCATCCATTTTCCTGAAAAATGGATAGTAACCCACAACTGAAATACAGAGAATAATGACTTGAATCAATGCCCCTTGCCAGCCAGCTACCAGGAATCCAGAAAGAATACCCGGACAACATAACACCAGTGAATGGTGCCATAAAGCCAATTGAGATAGAACTAGAAACTAAGATACTACTGAGTATCGGAACCAAAATAAATGGAATAAACATAATGGGATTAAGCACAATACCAAAACCAAAGGTAATCGGTTCATTAATATTAAAGATTATCGGAAATATGGTTGCTTTCCCTAAAAATTGTTACGTGACAATATGTCCACCATCAGCAAGATCTAAATAACCATTTTGGGCAAGTAATCGGCTATTATCAATTGTATTCGCGGTTAAAACTGATGCTACAATACCATTCACAATCGATTGTCCGTGAATACCAAACCACCATAAGAAAGAGATAACAAATAAAAAATAAGCGAATTCATAAAAAAATAAAAAACGCATATAATTATAAAATCAATTAAAATCAATTAAAATCAATTAAAATCAAAATATTAGTTATTAAGTTGAATTAATTGAATTGAAATATTTGAGCAAAATTTTCCATTCAATAATTTCTTATGGAAAAATAGATATATTTTTTAATTGTTGTCAAAAATAGAGGCATGATCTGAAATTTGAATAATAAATTAATCGTTGTTACTTCAATAAAATGAATAAAATAGATTATTCGCTTATTCATTTCCTCGATACCCGCTAGTAGAGATCGATATTTCAAACACTGTATCAGATTAATTTATCGAGGCCTCAGGCCTCGTATTGAAGTTAAGAATTGAGGATATTTATTTGTAAGGAAATTTTAGAAATCATAGCTTATAAATATTAACAGATTCATTTTTTAAGGCGGCTTCGAATTTCTGATCAAGATTATTATCAGTAATAATATGCTTTATCTTATTTGCTGAAATAGTATAAGGAAAAATTGAGCCAAATTTAGAGGAATCGGTAATAACATAATTTTGTACTCCCTTATCAAGGACACTATTGATCACTTCCGCACGCATCATATCACGCCCCGTAAAACCAACATCAGGATGATAACCATCAACACCTAAGAAAGCCTTATTAAAATGAGTATGATTGACACACATTCTCGTCAAAGGGCCAACAACACTTTCGCTTTTCGCTTGCAGTAATCCGCCGAATAAAATGACATCAAATTTAGCCTCTTTTAATAATTCAGCTATATAGGTACACACTGTAATTACAATAATTTCACCGTCAAAGTTCAGTAACTCTCTGGCTAATAAAGCATTAGTACTCCCACCTTCGATAAAAATAGAATCGCCATCATCAATAAATTTTAAGGCATATTTAGCTAATTGTTGTTTTAATGAAAAATTAAGTTGAATACGATCGCTCATGACATCACGATCAAGGATCTCAGCAAAACCATGGGTTCGTTTGACATAATTTTGCGCTTGCAGATAAGATAAATCGTGACGAATAGTCACCACTGAAACATCGGTGAGCTGAGATAATTCATTAACGCTCACTTTTTGCCGATGATTAATTAATTCTAAAATTTTTTGATGTCTTTTATGCATGTTAATATCATTATTTTTATCATTTCCGCTTACCATAACATCATACACAAATTTCGAAAAAAGTTAAAACTTACCATTTACGAAAGATAGATTTGATTATTTCCAACACAAATTGATAACGGGCAACATGCCAGACATTCTCAATATTAATCAGTATTCAGCTTTATGCTTAGTGATTATACTTTTTCTTACGCACCAAGTAATACGCCATTAGCTGACGCAGAGACTCTTACAGAAGAATATCGTTCTAGTAATATGCTCAGCAACTTATTCAAATAAACATGACAATGGCAAATCTGATAGGATTCAGTTATCTTCTCTGACACTGCAAAAAAACAATATAACACGACCAGAAAAACTAGCTATTAGGCTTTATAACAATCATACTAATTTATCAGTATCGATAAATTAGTATGATTTAATAAGTAATTGTTTTATTTAAAAAATTAGTTAACTTCAACTTTATTATCGTAGTCAGCAGAAAAATCTTTTTTTATCTTAAAATCTATTCTGGGATGCTTTTTAGCTAAAACGCATTTAATTAATTTAAACAAGCTTGGTAAACGGCACTTACTTTTCTTTTTATATTTAAAACAAAAAAGTAAATTTTTAAATACACTTTTTTTATTTTTCTTATATATGCGATTAATTATATACATATAACCCATTTCAATTTTAGTTGTTTCTGACATTTCAGCATAACTTAATCGATTTGATTCTGAGTGCAGAATACGACCAACACAGTAGCCTGAAACGTTATCAATATTTTTAAAACGGAAAAAGAGTTCGGTATCAGAAAAATAAAAAGCAAAATTTTCATCAAAAACAAGCCCATATTTTTCAATCATTTTTAAAATTAATTTTTTTGAAAGAGATAATCCCGAACCAATAGTGATATATTTTTTTGCATCAAATTCGAATTGAGTAAATACAATCCCAGAAGAATATTCAAATGGATAATGTTGAGCGTTTTGATTGTTGATATCATATATTTTAGGGCATATTAGATCATATGAAGAGTGTAAGAGTAGGTTGGTTAAAAAATCATGTTCTAAACACGAGTCTTGATCCAAAATAGTGAAAAAGTCGTCGTCATCAGCCTTTGACAGACAAAAATTATAAATATGACAAAGAGGCACATTTCTGATGTCCTGATAAATTTCAAACTGAATGTTCTTCTCGTTACAAATATTTTCAAATGAACGTAAATCACTATTTTCAATAAGCGCCGGACCATTATTCCAAATGATTATTTTTTGCCTGATACCCTGATTGTCTAAATTTAATAGCGATCGGACCGTTTGCGACTGCATTATTTTAGATTTATAAAGCACGACTAATGCAGTATTATTGAATTTTTTCATATATCACTCTTTATTCATAATAATTTAATCAATAAACCCCTCAATTTAATATGTATAAGAGTAAATCATAATAAAATAATCAGTCATTACATTGATTTACTCGTAAAACCTATTAAAGGCTATATCATAACACTAAAAGCGATAAATAATGCAGCGCCAGTGACAATACCGTCCAAATCATCATCAAAATAGTGAGTCAGAACGATACAAGTTATTCTTTATTGCTGTATCCTATCGTTTTTTAGATAAGTGGTTGTGTTTACTATTCTAATTAGTCCGACAATAAGTAAAATCAGCCGTTAGACATAGTAATTTCACTGTGGCAAACAATCAGTAATCAACTTATTCACTCATAAAACTCTTTTAGCCTGTTTAAAACATGATGACTTCAAAAAAATTGAAGAAATTCATTGCCTTTACCCTATGACATATCAGAACTTTGTCAATAAAAGTGCTATAACCGATATGAAGTTGGCACAATATAAGAAAAATCTAATAAATATAAAAAATTATTTATATCGTCTTGTCTGGTACTTATAATCACTTTTATTTTATTATTGTTCAAATAATCACTAATCGAATGTCGAGTTACAGCATGATGATTCGTATAACTAACTGTGATTGTGTAAAATATAGATCAAAGGAATTTAAGGATAAAAAATCGACTTCATCGGTGAATATAAATTCTTAAAACTAGTATCAGTTTTATGCATATGGGACATACTGAGGATCATTTGGATCAACTTCTGTAAAATAAGAAGATTTTAATGCGCTTATTACGGCTAAATAATGCGGTTTATTCTGCATTGGTTTATCGACAATTTTAGTGTTCATGAAGAGTCCAGAGAATTGAAATTTTCGATACACTTCTGTCGTATTAGGTAATTGAAAATTTTCACCATCCTGACTAGATATATATGTCTGAAATGCTGCTGATTAATGTGTATTCTTGGTTAATATAGCTCATCAAGAATAAAACACCGAAATAAGTAGCAATTGTTCCATCAGGGTTTACAGAAACTTAAAATTTAGAATTTTCAATAATCATTTTTCTGTTTACTGTAATTGAACTTTAACAAAACAAATTTCCCCAGTTTCGCTATGTTGTGTCTTGATATAAATATCTGTTCCTATGCTGGCATTGTCCGTATTGTAACCAGAAGAATTTATATCGACATCAATATCACATTGAGTTCCGCCAAGTTGGATATTTTCACCAGCATAAAGCTCGTCAAACACAAAAGAAGAAAAGATTGCTACGATATATTTGGGTGCTGGGCTAATTATCATTTTGTATTCCTCATCTATTAGTATAATTGAATTAATACGCTCATTGTGTAATTTTAAATCAAATTACTGTTTAAATATACATGTGTTTTATATCTTGAGAAACTTAACATAAGGCAAGCATATTAATAATTTATTTTTACTTGATGATAGATATCACTATTTATATTGATACATAAACTCAGTGTGATTCTTCCGTATTACCTCAGCACAATCATATTGTTGCCAGACCACAAATCATATGAAGAGTAAACAAAAGAAATTTAGACACAAAAAAATCGCAATTAAGCGACTTATGATTATTTTTTGTTATTTACTAATTTTAAATAAAAATATATTTTCTAATAATAACTTAGCATCATCACGATTACATCGGCCATAACCAGACTCAATTACTTGCTGATTTTTTTCCTTCTTATCAGAGTATCTCGACTTTTCAATCCAATCTAACTGGTAGTTATTTTCTAGTGCAATCTTTTGAACAGTGTTCCACCTTCGGTTCTTGTTGCTGTTAAAATAATATGGCAGCCCTTGCCTATTAACCACTCAAGATCACCCTTTAGACCTTTGCCAGTATCGCCACGAGTTGATACTCCAACTAAGACACCATCAATATTAAAAACGACAAGTTCTTCCTTCCTATATTTTGATTAGAGTCAATTTCCTGATCTATTTTTCTTAGCTCATTAATTAATAACTTAAGCGTTGTCGTTTTCCCGCTGTTGTACACAGCGCGTAAGGCAATAATATATTTCTTTAATTGTTTCATTTTGTACACCTCATTTTAAGAGGTTAAATTATATACCAAATGACACTTTGACAGGTAAATTCAGTTTGATTTTTGTGAACGCTCTCTTAGCAATAACATTATTGTCAGCCGCCAATGATTACTTTGCGGTTGTTGATTACCTTGAGAAACTACAACATCAGTTAAACAACTTAATAAATTGAATATTTTAAAATTGAATTGGTCGGCACGGCGGGAATTGAACCCACGACCCCTGACACCCCATGACAGTGCGCTACCAAGCTGCGCTACGTGCCGACTTTATGTATTATAGTAACGATTATTAAATTATTTTGCAATAAGTCAAAAATCATTTATTAGTTGTCATACGAAGAGTTACTTGCATTCAATCAAAGCTTGTACTCTTTTTTAACACAAGCAACCCTTTTTTTATAAAACCAGCCCCATATCCAGCTAGCAAAATAGCCAACCAAAATAGGTAACTTTAAATCTCATTGAAAATAACTAATTTCCACGATAAGTAGAATATCCATAAGGACTTAATAACAGTGGAATATGATAATGATCTAAACCACCATCAGTACTGAATATCACCGGAATCTCAGGGAAAAAGGTTTTAACATTATGCGCTTTAAACCATTTTCCAGTTTCAAAGGTGACTTTATAGGTCGCATCTTTTATTAAGGCCTTGCCATCAGGATATAAACCAGTGATCCGGCCTTGTTCATTGGTAATAGCAGTATTTAAAACCTGCCAATTATCACCGACTTTTTGTTCAAGTTTAACCTCAACCCCTGAAGAAGGTAAACCATTTTCCAAGTTAAGCACATGAACACTGAGTGGATTACTTTCGGCATTGGCAAAAAATGTTAAACTACTAATTAATAAACCGATAACCAACAATGCTGCTTTTTGCATATAAAACCTCCTGAAATTTATATTTCGATGAAATAGATATTGTTTACATATAAACACTATATAAACGTCTTCATATTGTACTAAAAACAGCCAACAATAAAGCGTTATTTATACTATCGACATTATTCATTCCTCAAATGTTCCTTTTGTTGCTTGTAATGCAACTCTAATTTCTTCATTCATTTCAGCTTGCATAATTGCTACTTGCAAAGCAATAAACGCTTTTCTCAAAACAGTTACCATCATTTTTCTAGCATTATCAATATTCCATCACAAATCCAGTCTCTGTGATATTTGAATCTGAAATTAAACCGGCGATATTCGCCATTGGTCGAAAATAAGCGAGGCTTTTAAATCTCCAAAACAGGGTTTCTCCATATATTTCTATATCATCTTTTGATAAAACCTGAATAGATTTTATTGTTAATAGATCAATTCGTTCGCCACTAAGATCAAATAAAGCCGACTTATATCAATTTATTTGCGAAAACTTAAAATTTACCACATAAATGCGAACTTGTGATATAAAAAACAGTCCAATTCTTCATAAACACAAATTTTCTAAAACAAATAGAATCGTTAAACAATGAGGCTTAATTAAGAAATTATTTTCACCTCAACATTAAGTTCAGATAAATAACCAAAAGCTAATAAAACTATCAATAAAATATGACTAGAGCATAATCACTTCCGTCATATTATCTATATGTGTTATTTTAACTAAAAAACTCATCATGGAATCACATGAAATATATTCATATCATCATTTTCTTAATGACAACAGATTTAACTAAACTAAAAGAATATTGGCAAGCAGATCTAATGAAAGATAAACCTTTCAGTTGGTTGAGGCTATTTAGACGTTATATAAAAGGTTATATGATTAGGTTCAAATATTTAATTTTATGGCGATTAGCTAACGAAATGTTTTGTTGTGGTAGTAAAAAACAGAAAAAGTGTGCAAAAAAAATAAATCAACATCTAATCGAAAAATATAATATTGAGATAGCATTAGGTGCTCATATTGGTAAACAGCTAAATTTAACCCATTTATCAGGAATTGTCATTTCAAGTTATGTGAACATTGGGGACAATTTTACTATAAAGCAAAACTCTACAATAGGCATTAAAACGCTATTAGAAAGCCATGGAAAATCAAATTCTGAATATCATATCACGATAGGCAAGAATGTGTTTTTAGGCGCTAGCTCTTGTATTATTGGTGATAATTTAAATATCGGGGACAATGTAAAAATAGGTGCTATGTCATATATAGACAAAAATATCTCTGGCAACTGCACGATTATTACTGAAAAGAGCAATAAAATTATTTATGAATAATTATTTTGAATGGAAAAATAAAGCATCAGTATACCGGCTACTTTTATCGTTTCTACCATCTAAAAATTTGACAAGGGGTTTTAAAACTTAGATGGTTATCTGCTGCATATTGAAAATAGACAAGTTGATCAGTCAAATTTTTATAAACTGATCAATCGTAAATTATTGTCCTCATAACAGGTTATAAAGACTGGCAATCAAATATTTTATTCAGACCAACAAAAGGGATCAACTGTTTATAAAAAAGGCTATCATCAGTATAAAAGCAATATATGATTAACGTTTTTTTATTAAAAACCTTATAATGCTTACATTATTAGATACAAAAAACAACAGAATG
This sequence comes from Orbaceae bacterium lpD01, assembly GCA_036251705.1. NCBI lineage: Bacteria > Pseudomonadati > Pseudomonadota > Gammaproteobacteria > Orbales > Orbaceae > Utexia > Utexia brackfieldae. The sequence continues at coordinate 1,806,106 of CP133959.1, forward strand.
ATAAAAAAAATATTCATCATTGCAAACTCAAAAATAGCGTCAAACTTTAAAATAAATCAGATTAAAGTAGATGATATTGTAATTTTATTTAATTCACCGGAGAGGACAGATATCAAACCAAACATCCTTTTTGTGGCAAATACTATTCATCCAGCAAAAAAATTTTATCGCTCAAGATATTTTCTAGATTTTGTTATAAAAAATAAAAATATTAAATTAATTTTTCCTTACAGTAACGAAACCATAAAAAACATTCCCACACTTGAAAAAACCTATAAATTAATTGACAAAATGAGAGGATGGGAAAGCAATGGCGCACTTAAAATTCTGAAAAAATCAAATGCTATTCATGAATTTATTGAATTAGATCGCTATCAGAAACTGTGTAGCAAATTAAAAATTAATCCTGCAAAATATATACCTAGCACAGGCATCTTAGCTATCGATTATGTTTTAGACAATTTTGACTTAAATGAATATCAAGTGAATATCGTCGGATTTACATTTAATGGTTCAGCGTGTCACAATTTCAAAAATGAAAAAGAATATGTAGATAACTTAATAGAAAGAAATATATTAATATCCCATACAGCCATAGCGACTGACAACCGATTAAATTAGAGAATAGTTTATAATAATATATGATAAAGCATCTAGTCATTATTCCAGCCCCCTTAACCCCTAAGACACTTAACAAGATATTAAGACGATTAGGCTTAATTGAAAATAAAGTTTATCAAACAGATAGGTTATCAGGGAGTTACTCATACAAATATAGCAAGTAAATTTTCTATATTTGCGGTAAAGTAAGAGTATCTATCGATATATCAATTTCATCAATATTACGCTGGTAATAATAGATACATTTTGCTCAGCCATGTGTACGGGATTGGTTTTGTCTGGATTCATCATATAAAACGTGACTAACCGCCGATCCAATATGGCTACTGCATAAGCAATCGTGGTATCAGGACTAATCACTAAACGCGCCTTTTGCATTAACCTAATCGAATCAACTATTGTTGCCGTTTTTTTATACATGATAAATGGATCGGCAGGTAAACTCTTTTTTAAAGATGGCGTAATCTTTTACTTATGAATACCATATTCTCGAAGCTTGTTTGCAACAGCAGTATGCGATAATCCCAGACGTTTTGATAGTTTACGGCTGCTAGGATATTCAACATATAAGCGAGTTAAAATAGTTTTTTCAAACTGTTTTGTCAGTTCATCTAATGTTCTATTTTCAATATTTTCTGGCAAACTTAATAAGCTATGAGATGGCGTATTGATCACGGGTAATGTAATATCTCCAGCAGATAAGATGGGTTTACTCAGCTGTGCCAGTGCTGAGTAAAGGATATTTTTTAATTGCCGCACATTGCCTGGCCAGACATAATTCAATAATAAAGGGATAACATCATCCGCTATAACAGGAACCTTATTCCCCTGTTTATTGGCAAAGGCTGTCACAAAAAAGTTAGTCAGAGGTATAATGTCATCATGTCGTTCACGTAAAGGCGGAATATTGAGCGGTAAAACATTTAAGCGATAATAGAGATCTTCGCGAAATAGGCCTTTTTCAACTAAAGAGTAAAGATTCTCTTTGGTCGCACAGATAATTCTGACATTTACGCTAACTTCATTATCATCACCGACTCGGCGAAAAGTACCATCATTAATAAATCTCAGCAGTTTAGTCTGCATCCGCGGCGACATTTCATCGATACCATCGAGTAATACCGAGCCTCCATTAGCCTGCTCAAAAAAACCTTTTTTTCCATCTATAGCACCAGGATAAGCGCCAGGCGCATGACCATACAATTCACTTTCGACAACTTCATCGGGTAACGCCGCACAATTGAGACCAAGAAAGATTTGATCACCACGTGAACTGTAGTGATGACAGGCTAGTGCTAATAAATCTTTGCCACTACCGGTTTCACCTGAAATTAACAGCGGTTCAAGTTGACGAGAGAAGGCTTTTGCTTGAGCGATAAGCTGTTGCATGGCTTTGCTATTTATCGCAAAACAATCAAATGCTTGTAACGCTGGCGCCCTGCCTTGCGCTAAGCGGCTAGTTAAATAATGAAGTGGTTGTATCAAAAAAATATGACGATCTGCTTCGACAGATATCTGTAAAAAATAGTGCTGACCATTAAGCACAATAATTTGGCTGTCTACATCAGCCAGTTCAATATTATCGGGTAAATTTAATCGTGCTTTATAGTCAAACTGTGTCTGTTTAAGATCATCGACTAATGAAAACAGTGCGATGGCGGCAGGATTAGCAGACAGAAAATAATTCTGTCTGTCGGTTGCAATTATTGCTACAGGTGAAAAATGAGATTCCATTTTGAATAAGGCCCTTAACAAATTGTCATCGTTGTTGCCAACCATTGTTCATTCAAACGTTGCATGCTGTCATGGCAACGCAGCCAATGTGCGGTTTTAATTAAATCATGATAATCGATTCTATTTTGATGAAATAGTAATTTTGGCTTATCGCTATTGAGCGGAGATAAAGCATCTAACGCTTCAATAACGCCCGGACGGTTATTGCAGATAAGCGCGATATCACAACCCGCATTTAATGCCGCCAATGTTCGCTGCGCATAATTTCCCATAAATGCCGCACCTTCCATAGATAGATCGTCAGAAAATATTACACCTGTAAAATTAAGTTTTTGTCTTAACACTGTTTTTAACCAATAAGCCGAACCGCTGGCCGGACGATCATCAAATACGGGATAAATAACATGAGCAGGCATAATCGCGTCGAGTTTATGAAGATCAATTAACTGGCTAAAAATGGCCATATCGGCTTGAATTTCCGTTTTTTGGCGACGATCAAATGGCGTCACCTTATGTGAATCGGTATCTACCGCACCATGACCAGGAAAATGTTTCCCTGTCACCTTCATGCCACCTTCATGTAATCCATCAATCATGGCTGAGGCAAGAGATGTGGCAATGTTGATATCATCATGAAATGATCTATCACCAATTGCCGGACATTGATGACCCAAATCTAAGACTGGTGTAAAACTGATATCGATATCTAGGGAAGTAAGCTCCGAGGCAATTAACCAACCGGCGTCAAAAGCGGAACGCTTTGCCTGTGGCAATGTCTGGAGCTTTGCAAATGCTTTGGCTGGCGGAATAGACGTAAATCCATCACGAAAACGTTGTACCCGTCCACCCTCATGATCAACAGCGAGAAGCAATCTGTCATGACTGGCTTCGCGAATCTGTGTAATTAACTCACGTAATTGTTGAACATTTTCAAAATTTCTGGCAAAGAATATCACTCCGCCCACTGATGGATGCCTTAATATTTCACGATCTTCTGCAGTTAATGTTTTTCCTGCAACATCTAACATGATTGGACCCATAGTTCCTCTTATTTATGCTCATTTATACTTAGTTCAACAGACTGAATAAAATTATAACTGTGATTATCAATTAATGCAGCTCAATCTATCATGATTGTGGATCATCTGATGATTTATCATTCGTGATGCGCCAGATAATTTCGCCGGTTTTAGTCGATAATAGCTCTAAATTGACTTTAGGTTGCGCATCTGAAGATTGATCAATTTGATTCAGTGAGCTAAACAGAACAAAATCAGACCCCAGATAACGACCTAAGGCAATCATTTTGCTACGAGATACCAAAGTGTCATCAGAAGGCAAGCCTAAAGCCTGTTTGCCCAGATTGACTGTAGTTTTATCAATTAATTTATAGCGGCCTTGTACAGTGAGTTGCCCAACAATTGCCGCATTTATTTTTTGATAAGGAATATATTGATCGGTACTGTTCTTAATATCGCTAACTAATAGCGTGTTACTGGCTACTGGTAGCGGAACCAAAAGCAATTGTTTAATTAGCGGAGCAAAAACTCCATTCCAGTCAGTGACTGAGGTAATCTGCGGACGTGCCTCAATCATCGATCCACTGTGATTATCAGGATAATCAACCGATTGGGATTGCCGCTGAGATGAAGTCATATTCCATAACTGACAGCCATTAAGTAACAATGCCGCCACGCCGATGAATATATAAAACAGAGACTTTTTCATCATTAACCTAATTTTATTGATCACTATTAACTAATTAACTTACCGAGCGATTTTCCCCCTAATAAGTGCATATGGATATGGAAAACCTCTTGGCCAGCATCGCGATTGCAGTTGATGATTAAACGATAACCGCGCTCATCAATCTGCTCATTTTTGGCAATCTGAGCAGCAACGACCATCATGTGACCTAGAACATTTTCATCCTCGACCGTCGCATCATTCATCGTTGGGATCAATTTATTGGGAATAATTAAAATATGTGTTGGTGCTTGAGGAGAAATATCCCTAAATGCCGTAACACGTTCATCTTGAAAAACAATATCAGCCGGAATTTCACGACGAATAATTTTACTAAAAATAGTTTCTTGTGACATAGCATATCTCCTCTCACTATGATAATTTTTGCGCAAATAATTGGCAGAAATTGTGTGTTGTCTGCTGTGCAAGTTTCTCAACAGAGATACCTTTCAATGCAGCTAAGTATTCGGCGACTTCTCGCACATAGGCAGGTTGATTCGGCTTTCCACGATAGGGAACGGGTGCTAAATAGGGCGAATCAGTCTCAATAAGTAAAGATTCGATAGGGACATAACGTGCAACCTCACGTAAACTATCGGCATTTTTAAAGGTAATAATGCCTGAAATTGAGATGTAAAAACCGAGATCTAATAATGCCTTTGCCGTGTCCAGATCCTCAGTGAAACAGTGCAAAACACCAGATTCAGCCTGCTCATCTTTCAGCATCGACAAGGTATCTGCTCTCGCTTCTCGGGTATGGACAATGATAGGTTTGTGTAATTTTTTACCTAAACGAATATGATGAGTAAATGCCGCTTGTTGTAATTGTGCATTCTCTTTTTGATAATAGTAGTCTAAGCCCGTTTCACCCAACCCTATCACACATTTATCACTTGCTAAGGTTTCAAATAGATCAACGTCAAATGGTTCATCGTCCAGATTAAGCGGATGTACACCACATGAGAGAAAAACATTAGGATAAGCGACAAGTTGTTTTTTCGCCTTTTGATAACCGGATAAGCTGGTCGCAACCGACAAACAGTACGGTACACTATTTTGCTGGGCCGCTTGCATCACAGTGGCTAAATCAGTTTTACTATAATCTAAACTATCTAAATGGCAGTGGGAATCGACTAAAATCATAAGGTTTTAACTCTTTCTAACTCTATTTTATTTAACTATAATAAAAAATGATTAAATTAAGGGTGTTCAAAATCACGTATTGGCTTGATCGTTGACCAACTGCGACAAGCTGGGCATAGCCAGTAGATTGAATTCACAGTAAAGCCACAGCGCTGACAACGATAATTGGGAATCGCTTTGATCTGCTCACCCACCATATTGCGCAGTAGCAATAAACTCTCTTTTGCTCGCCCCTCTTCCGCATCAGCAACATGATAATCCATTAAACGATAGAAACCTTTTAAATTGGGATGGCGAATTAATTCTCGATAAATATAGTACTGTGCAGCATCTCGACCATTTTCCGATTCAATGACCTCTGCAAGCATAAGCTCAGCGACACTACCTGAATCGGCCTCAACACAACGTTTTAAGAAAACTTTAAATGCGTCTAAATCAGCACTCATCTCATAACACGTTTTCAAAAAAGGCAATACTTCACCAATAAACGCTTTATCCTGCTCCAAAATTTGAGTGAAATGATAAATTGCTTTATCGTAACGCTGCTGCGCCATCCACACTCGCCCATACATCAAAGAGGTTCTGGCACAAGTCTTATCCGAGTAACTTGATTTTTGCAAAAAAATCAGTGCCTTATCAAAATCTTCAGCAGCCATAGCCAAAGAGGCTAATTCACAATAGAACTGGGCAATTTGTTGGTTATATTCAGTGCGACCTAATCGAACCAGTCGGGTTGCCGCCAAAATAGCTTTATGCCATTCGCTGGTCGATTGGTAAATAATCATTAATTGTTGTAAGGCGTTTTGGGCAAACTCATCCTCATCAATTAACTGGTTGAACATCTCCTCGGCACGATCATAAAAACCGGCCACCATATAGTCACGGCCAAGCTGCTGAATAGCTAATAAACGCTGTTCAAAAGTTAAGGAGGCACTCTCCATGAGAGCCTGATGAATACGAATTGCCCTATCTACTTCACCGCGTGAACGAAACAGATTGCCTAAGGTCAAATGTGCTTCTAAAGTACCCGAGTCCTCTTTGAGCATATCTAAAAAAAGATCAACAGCTTTATCTTTCTGATTTGAAAGCAGAAAATTGAGACCATCGACATATTCTCGAGATAATCGATTAGAATTATTTTGATATCGCTGACGCGCATTCCTGCTACCCATATACCAACCATAACCGGCCGCAATAGGGAGTAACAGAAATAACAATTCAAACATAATATTGGCTTATTCTTATATTAGTTAACAGTATCTTTTTGAATTAATTCACTTTTACGGCTATTAGCCGTTTCTGTTTGATGAATTTTCTCTAATTTTTTTAGTTTACGCTGAACAGCCCCTAAGCGAAATTTTACTTTTAAGTAAAAAACCCCGGTAATTAACCAGCCCAGTATAAAACCAATGCCCAGAAGTAAAGCAAGTAAAGTCGATAATCTAAACTGCCCTTCATCAATTAAGTAATTAAATGAGACCAGTTGATCATTGTTGGCACCAAAGGTGATTGCTATGATTAAGATAAATAATATTATTAAAAATGAAATAATAAATTTCATCAGAGAATCCTTCGTTAACGAGAAATGTAAATTAATCTATTATACGCCAGCGTTTGGCACAAAAATAAGCCAACAAAGCAATAAAACAGCCAAATATATTTGAAGCAATCAGATCAGCCGGGTAATGCATACCTAGGGCTAAACGACTTGTTTCAACAACAACGCCCCAACCGACAACCGCAGTTGTGATCACACTATGGCGCTTAAAGCCTATAAATAAAACCACCAAGAAAACCCATGAACTGGCAAATAAGGTATGTCCAGATGGAAATGAGTAACCCGTTTCTGCTTGCCAGTGAGATTCGAGCCAGCTTGGAATCTCAGCTGTTTTTTGCACATATTGGTCAATCATCTGTGCTCGTTCACTGTCCGTAACTACGTAAAATTTACCACTATCAACAGGGAGAGATTTTTCAAGCTGAGTCACATAAGGACGTGGTTCACTGGTATAATTTTTTACTATTGATTTGATGCCTTGCCCAATCAGTACAGCGAAAATAAGAATAATCCCTAATCGGCTAATGCTAGCCAGATCTATCGATCTCAAACTGAAACAACAAAATACGAAAAAAATAGTTGAAGTGATAATCCCATAAGGATAACTGACGCTTTCAGTGAATAAATATAAATAATATACTCCCTCATTGAACGAGGAAGGTGTCCACTGCCAATTTATACTTAAAACAACAATCGGCGGTATCATAAGAATGAGGAACACTGAGATTATTTTTTTCATAATAGGAAAAATCATCATTTACCTTTTACATGAATCTATATTATCTATAACTATTGTCTATTTTAGCATATATAATAATAAGCAAGCAGCAGTATTTTTTAGTTTGGAGAGGAAGATGCAATTAAAACGAGTCGCTCAGGCAAAACTACCCACCGTCTGGGGAAATTTTACAATGGTGGGTTTTGAAGAGCTCAAAACTGGTAAGGATCATGTCGCATTGGTGATGGGTGATATCTCAGCCGACACCCCAATATTAACCCGAATTCACTCAGAGTGCTTAACTGGCGACGCGCTATTTAGTTTACGTTGTGACTGTGGCTTTCAGTTAAAAGCGGCCATGCAGGCAATCGTAAAAGAAGGACAAGGCGTTTTGCTTTATCATCGCCAGGAAGGTCGTAACATCGGCTTATTGAATAAAATTCGCGCTTATGCATTGCAAGATCAGGGATTAGATACCGTAGAAGCAAATATCAAACTAGGCTTTGCGCCGGATGAACGTGATTTTACACTGTGTGCTGATATGCTAGAGCTATTGGGGATCAATCAGATTCGATTACTAACTAATAATCCAGAAAAAATTAGAGTCTTGACTGAGGCAGGCATCAAAATCGCAGAACGAGTCGCCTTAGAAGTTGGGCAAAATCCCGAAAATGAGCATTATCTAGAAATCAAAGCACAGAAGATGGGACATTTATTGCACCATTTATAAATTTTAAAACATATAACATAAGATGCGAGATAGTCCTAATCGATTATTTCGCATCCCTCTCGACACTATCATTGATGAGTCATTTACTCATCACAACGTAGTATACCGCCATTGGCAACTTGATCAGTTTTGATCTCATGAATGGTAATGTGGACTGCCTCAGTACGACAGTTTAATGTGTTGACCAACGCTGCCGTTACCTGTTTTACCATCTCTCTTTTTTGTTCAATCGTTCGGCCTTCCAAAAAATCAATTACTACATTTGGCATTTTAGTTTCCTCTTATTATCAAATTACTATCACGTTTGAATAGATAAAACGTTTATTATCCATGGGATAAAAAATTAATACAGAACCCATTCATTCAAGTCATTTAATCTGCTTAATGATCTTTTGCTAAAACCGTCAGTTGCTGATCCGTTAACATAATCTCTTCATTATGACAAACACCGACGCCCTGATCTAAGATTTGCTGAGCAATAGCATGCGCCTCATTCAGTGAATGCATCTGATAAGTGCCGCATTGATACTCATTGAGTTCTGGGATCTCTGACTGCTTTTGTACGGATAAGATATCTTGCATAGAACGCAGCCAGGCCTGTTTAACTGAATCCTCAGTAGGCGTACCAATCACGCTCATATAAAATCCAGTACGACATCCCATGGGGGAAATATCGATAATTTCCACTTGATGGCTATTGAGATGCTCACGCATAAAACCTGCAAACAGATGTTCTAATGTATGAATCCCCTTTTCAGGTAATAACGCTTTATTAGGTTGCGTAAAACGCAGATCAAAAACCGTAATATCATCGCCTTTAGGCGTTTGCATTTTTTTAGCCACGCGGACAAATGGAGCCTGCATTTTAGTGTGGTCAACCTTAAAACTATCTAATAATGGCATGTTTTTCTCCTCTGCGTATTTTATGCTACTTAATTAATTCAATCAGTTGTGCTTCATCAATAATATCAATACCAAGCGACTGTGCTTTGGCTAATTTTGAGCCCGCAGCATCACCGGCAATGACTAAATCGGTATTTTTAGACACGCTACCAGTGACTTTAGCACCAAATCGTTTCAATAAGGCTTTCGCATCATCACGGGACATTTGCGTGAGAGTGCCCGTTAGCACGACAGTTTTATCTTTAAAAAATACATTATTGATTAATTGGCTCGCCACGTCAGTGACCGGCCAATGGATACCAATTTCATCACTCAGCAGCTGTTTTATTACCGCTTGATTATGAGGTTCATTGATAAAGTAACGAATATTTTCAGCGACGACTTTTCCAACATCTGTCACCGTACTGAGCTGCTCTATATTGGCTTGTTCGATTTCAGTTAATGATCCTAATTCATTGGCTAAATTTTCAGCCAATACTTCACCCACATTAGGAATACCTAAAGCATAAATAAAACGACTTAGGGTCGTAGATTTAGATTTATCTAGCGCATTCATAATGTTAGTCGCCAGTTTCTCGCCGACTTTCTCTAATGTACAGAGTTGTACCTTGGTCAAATAATAGAGGTCAGCAGGTGTTTTAACATATTCGCGATCAACAAGCTGCTCAATAATTTTATCGCCAAGCCCTTCTACATCCAAGGCTTTACGTGAAACAAAATGCTTCAGAGATTCTTTACGTTGCGCAGGACAAATTAATCCGCCACTACAGCGCGCTATCGCCTCGCCTTCATCACGAATAATGGCTGAGTGGCACACTGGGCAATCGGTTGGAAAATGAATTTCTTTCGTCTCAGCCGATCGCTTTTCTAGCACCACAGAGACCACTTTAGGTATCACATCACCGGCCCGGCGAATAATCACAAAATCGCCTTCACGCAGACCTAATCTGTCAATCTCATCACTATTATGCAATGTTGCGTTACTGACCGTTACACCTGCAACTTGTACAGGGACTAACCTTGCGACAGGGGTAATCGCGCCTGTGCGACCAACCTGAAAGTCGACTTGTTTTAATTGTGTTATCTGTTCTTGAGCCGGAAATTTAAAAGCGGTTGCCCATCTTGGCGCTCTGGCTACATATCCCAATTTTTCTTGTAAATCGATACGATTGACTTTAATGACAACACCATCGATATCAAAACCTAACGCGGCTCGCTGCGCCTCGATATGATGGTAATATTCAATGACTTCCTGAGCGTGACTATGCAGCTGAACCTTATCACTTACTGGTATACCCCACGCCTTAAATTGCATTAAACGTGCATAGTGCGTATCAGGTAATTGGCCGCCAGAAAAGATACCTACACCATAACAATAAAATGTTAATGGGCGCTTCGCGGTGACTTTAGGATCAAGCTGCCTTAAAGATCCTGCTGCTGCATTACGAGGATTAGCAAATAATTTATCTCCTCTTTTCTCTGCATCATGATTTAATTTGGCAAAACCTTTGTGCGTCATATAGACTTCACCGCGAATCTCTAAGCGCTCAGGGATATTGTCGCCTTCTAAACGCAGAGGGATTGACTTTATTGTGCGAACATTGGCCGTAATATCTTCACCAACACTACCGTCTCCCCGGGTAGCTGCTTGTATAAGCTCACCGTTTTCATACAACAGACTGACCGCAAGCCCATCGAGTTTAAGCTCACAACAGAAGACGATTTCATCGTCTTCTGTTAACCCTAAGCGCTCCGTTACACGCTTATTAAAGGCCATGAAACCCTCTTCATCAAACACATTATCTAAAGATAACATCGGCTGTTCGTGTTTGATATTACCGAGTTCGGACAACGGCGCCGCACCGACGCGCTGGGTAGGTGAATCAGTCGTGATCAAATCAGGATTTTCAGACTCAAGCTTGATCAACTCTTGCATCAATTTATCATATTCAACATCTGGGATTTCGGGTGCATCACGCACATGATATTGATATTCATGATATCTCAATTTTTGACGTAAAGATTCGATTGTATTTTGAATAGAAATTAGCTTTTGACTCACACTGATACCTTAAATAAAAAATTAGCAATAAAACCCTCTTCCATTAGGCTTTATTGCTTCATTTAAAAACAACTAAAACTACTTACCAGTGACTTTTTTAATCCGATCCTTGTAGCTGGTAATTTTTTGTGGCGTTAACATATGGCGTTCATCATCCAATACCACACCATTGACATCATCGGCGATGCGTTGTACAGATTGCAACATGATTTTAAAATTTTGCTGATTATCACCAAATGAAGGAATCATCATGAAGACCGATATACCTGGTGTGACAAGACTAGACATCGATTCTGGATTAAGATAACCTGGCTTGACCATATTGGCTAAACTAAATAAAACCGGTCCATTACCAGCCGGATCGACATGTCGATGGAAAATTTGCATTTCACCAAACAAAAAGCCGGCCTGCAAAATACTATGCAGTAAATTTTCGCCATTAAGCATTTCACCGTTTAATCCGGTTACATGAAGCACAAGCACATCATTTTGTTTGCTTGAAACTGTCGCGTTATCCGTTTTTTCAGCTGTCGTAACAGAAGCTACTGGTTTTACTTCAACTTCTTTATCCTCTTGAACAGCGGTGATATTATCTTGATATGAGTAGGTCTCAATTCTGGTCGCCGATTCGTTATTTTCTGTTTTATCGACAATATCAGTTTTCTCATTTATCTCTGAAAACAGATCGCATTGAACTGGCGAGTGGATATCATTATCTTCGCGCGTAATATCACCATGAGACTCATCTAACTGCATGGTGGGTTCTATTTTTTCATGGTTATTTGACGAAGAAACAATTCGCACTTCACTGATATCATCATCGTCTCGAACTAATTTATTTTCCCATGACATCTTTTGATTAGCAGTGTGCTGCTGTTTTTTATTAAAAATCGTTGAACGTTCCTTTTTATTAATCCAAAAGCCATGTATTAATAATGCAACAAGCGCCAATGTAGCTACTACAATAAGGATTAAACGTAAATTATCCATAATTCCTGTCTCAAATCGTTTTGATTAGATATAATTTTATTCAAAATAACCATGAACGATGATATCGTTGATTAAGTTTGTATACATATTACTTCATTTTACGGGCAAACAACAAATAACTCCTGTTAAATAATTTAATCAAATATCGATATCGCGAATTCTTGACTAATCATTAACCATATCATGTTTTGTTATATATTTACAAAATTAAAAAATTTGATAAAAATAAATAATAAATTTGCAATATTTTCGTTATCAAAGACGGTAATTTAAACAAAAATAGCCAAAATTCGTTCGATACACAAAATTAACAACATACTTTATGCGCATTAAGGCCGTATTTTTAGTAGTCTGTGCTTTCTTAAACGGTTAATGCTTACACTGATTATGATTTCTTTGTTAGAATTCATCACTATTAGTACTAATATGTGGATCTTACTGTTTGATGTTAAGTAACCACAAATATAATCTGGATATTTATCGAGGTATAGTAAAATTATGAAATTGTCTAAAATATTATCACCCATTGCCATGGTCTTTGCTTTCTCTGGTGCAGCAATGGTATTAACTGCATGTAATGAGAAACAGCCAGAAGCAGGAAAACAGGAAGTAACAACGGTAAATGTACAGGTATTTAAAGTTGAACCACTCGATTTTACGTTAAAAACAGTCTTACCCGGTCGTGTTTTAGCTTCACGCACCGCAGAAATTCGTCCACAAGTGGGGGGCATCATTCTTAAAAGAGAATTTACCGAAAGCAGTGATGTGTCGGCTGGCCAGTCTCTTTACCAAATTGATCCCGCTATCTATCAAGCTACTTACGATAGTGCTCTAGCGAGCCTTGAAAGTGCTCAAGCCAAAGCCAATATTTCAGCACTCACCGTTAAACGTTATGAAGGATTGTTAAGCAGTCGCTCAATCAGCCGACAAGACTATGATACTGCGGTTGCCGATGCGAAGCAGGCAAATGCTCAAGTCGCCATTGCGCAAGCGAATGTGAACTCAGCCAAAGTAAACCTTGATTACACCAAAGTGTACTCCCCTATTGACGGTTATATCGGTAAATCCGATGTCACGGAAGGTGCGTTGGTTAGCGCAGGTCAATCCGCTAATTTAGCCTTAGTGCAGCAGCTTGATCCTATTTATGTCGATATGACTGAGTCGGTTATCAAGTATGAACAAAATCTACAAAATCAAGGTAAATTATTTACTTTACCGACAGAAAATAATGTCGAAATCTTTTTTAGTGATGGCAGTAAATTTGACCAGAATGGGTATATCCAATTCTCAGATAAAACCGTTAGTGAAACGACGGGCACCGTGACATTACGTGCTGTATTTAAAAATCCAGTTGAAGTGACACCTGAAGGTTCACATAATCGCCGTTTATTACCGGGCATGTTTGTCAAACCCGTGTTAACGTTAGGTACGATTAAAAACGCGGTAATTGTTCCTCAACAAGGTATCACGAGTGATGCACAAGGTCATTATACTGCGCGCGTTGTTAAACCCGATGGTATGATTGAACTACGTAGCAATCTTCAAGTTTATCAAGGTATCACGGGATACTGGATTGTGACTGACGGTATCAAAACTGGCGAACAAGTGGTCATTTCTGGCCTAATGTCATTAAATACTATGCCAGGTAATGTACCAGTGAAAGCCCATATACTCGGTGACGCCGCATCACTTACGCAAAAACAAGTTGATGATTTAATTGCGCAAAACATCAAGTAATTTAGGAGTTAACGGATAATGGCTAAGTTTTTTATCAATCGCCCGGTATTTGCTTGGGTAATTGCAATCATGATGATGCTTGGGGGAATACTTGCGATTAAGTTATTACCTGTTGAGCAGTATCCTGATATTGCCCCACCAGCAGTGACTGTTTCTGCATCCTATCCAGGTGCTGATGCACAAACTATTGAAAATACGGTGACACAAATTATCGAACAAAATCTGACCGGTATCGATAATCTGATCTATATGCAATCAACAAGTAGTTCTGCAGGTATTGTGCAAACGACGCTGACGTTTGCGCCAGGGACAGATCCTGATACGGCACAAGTGCAGGTTTTAAATAAAGTAGAAGGGATTAAGTCTCGTTTACCTGAAAGTGTCCAAAAAAATGGTGTTTCGGTTGCCAAAAATAATACCAACTTTTTGAAAGTAATTAGCTTCTACTCTTCCAATCCACAAAAAACGCAAGCTGATATTGCTGACTTTATTTATTCAACAGTCCAAGATCCAGTTGGCCGAGTCGAAGGTGTGGGTGATACAACTCTGTTTGGTTCCGAGTATGCTATGCGTATTTGGCTCGACCCAAATAAGTTGACCTATTATAAATTAGGCATGAGTGATATCACTGCGGCAATTCAAGCTCAAAATGCGCAGGTAACTGCCGGCCAACTTGGGGGAGCTCCTGCCGTTGATGGACAAGCCTTAAATGCAACGATTACGGCACAATCTCGCTTAAAAAGCGTCGATGAGTTCGAAAACGTCTTAGTTCGCGTTAATACTGATGGTTCACGCGTATTACTCAAAGATGTCGCTCGCGTTGAATTAGGGGCTGCTGATTACAACTTTATGTCCAAATATAATGGTAAAACCTCTGCCGGCTTAGCCGTTTATCTGGCAACGGGTGCAAACCAATTGGAAACGTCTAACGCAATAGATGCGAAAATCAAAGAGTTATCTGCGATATTTCCTGAAGATATACACTATGACTATCCATATGACACAACACCTTTTGTCAAAATTTCGATTTCTAATGTTGTTGAAACCCTGTTTGAAGCTATTATTTTAGTTGTCATTGTCATGTATGTCTTCTTGCAAAGTTTCAGAGCGACCTTAATTCCAACGATCACAGTGCCGGTTGTATTATTGGGTACATTTGCGGTTTTATATCTTTTTGGTTTTACAATCAATACGCTGTCGATGTTTGCCATGGTGCTGGCTATCGGTCTACTGGTCGATGATGCCATTGTTGTCATCGAAAACGTTGAGCGAATAATGGATGAAGAGGGACTTTCGCCCCATGACGCTACGGTTAAATCGATGGAGCAGATTACCTCAGCTTTAGTGGGTATTGCGGTCGTATTATCAGCTGTGTTTGTTCCAATGGCTTTTTATGGCGGTGCAGCTGGCGGTATTTATCGTCAATTTTCAATCACTATCGTCACTTCAATGGTATTATCCGTTGTGATGGCTATTGTGTTGACACCAGCATTATGTGCCTCTATTTTGAAAGCGCCCTCAAAATATCAATATAAAAAAGCGACTTTTTTTGAACGTTTAGCTAAAAAACCACCATTTAGTTGGATCGAGCGTTTTCTTGCTGCGTTTTTCAATTGGTTTAATAATATTTTCAATAAGAGCCGAAATCTTTACGAACACGGTGTTATCAAAGTAATCAAATATCCGCTATTCAGTTTTGCGGGTTATGTGGTGATTGTATTGCTGCTTATCTTTGGCTTCTCGCGTTTACCTACCGGGTTCTTACCGAACGAAGATCAGGGTGTCGTTATCTTAATGGTTGAATTACCACCGAATTCAACGTTAGACGAGACCCAAGGCGTGCTTGATAAAGTAACGCAATACTTTTTAAATGACGAACCTGCAACCAATAGTATTTTTACCGTTGCCGGATTTAGTATGGCAGGCCGTGGACAGAATATGGCTTTAGGTTTTGTAAAACTGAAAGAGTGGAGTGAACGAACAGCCAAAGATTTACGTGTTAATGCCGTGGTAGATCGCGCAAATCGCTATTTATATGGTATTACGCAAGCGCGTATTTTCGCAGTCAATATACCGCCAGTGCCGTCATTGGGTATGGCAAATGGTTTCTCATTCATGCTTAAAGATAGTGCTGGTAAAGGTCATGATGCCTTAATGCAAGCATTTTATCAATTGTTAGGCATGGCGATGAAGAATCCTGATTTAACTCAGGTTCGTCCATCAGGTATGCTTGATGTGCCACAATACAAAATTAATGTCGATTTTGAAACGGTTCAGGCACTTAACTTATCCTTGAGTGATGTTAATACTACCTTGTCAACGGCACTCGGTTCTGCCTATATCGATGACTTTATATACGATAGCCGGATTAAGAAAGTCTATATACAAGGTGATGCACCATACCGTATGCTTCCTGGCGATTTCAGCTACTGGCATGTGAAAAATGGTCAAGGTGAAATGGTACCTTATGATTCATTTGCCACAACGTCAAAAACGTATGGTTCTCCTTCATTGACCCGTTATGATGGTGTATCAGCGATGGGCATCAGTGGAGCAGCAATTTCATCACAGAGTTCTGGTCAAGCGATGGCTATCATGGAGCAATTAGCGAAGAAATTACCCAATGGCTTTACTTATGACTGGACCGGTATTTCCTATCAGGAAAGACAAACAGGTTCACAGACATCAACACTGTATATGATTTCCATTGTTGTTGTATTCCTGGCACTGGCCGCTCTCTATGAAAGCTGGAGCGTACCGATTGCGATTCTCTTTGTGATTCCATTGGGTATCATTGGTACCGTTTACGCCACCATGTTCAGAGGCCTGGATAATGACGTGTACTTTATCGTAGGGCTATTAACGACCATGGGGCTGGCAGCTAAAAATGCGATATTGATTGTAGAATTCGCTAAAGACGCCTTAGAAAAAGAGGGCAAGTCATTAATTGATGCAACCTTAGAAGCGTGTCGGTTACGTTTACGTCCGATTCTAATGACCTCTTTTGCCTTTATTCTTGGTGTATTACCACTTGCCATTAGTACAGGTGCAGGCTCTGCTAGCCAGAATGCCGTAGGCGTGGGCGTAATTGGTGGTATGTTAAGTGCAACATTCCTGGCAATCTTCTTTATACCGCTGTTCTTTGTATTTATTACCAAATGTTTTACCCAACATAAACATAAAGCGGTAACATGTACCAAGAAAAATAAAACACCCGCTTCAGAATAATCAGAGGTAACCATTAAAATAAAAGCCGGTTTTAACCGGCTTTTTTATTGACTTAGATTGATAAAACAGCGTTCTTTAACGATATCAGATTATACTCGCTATCCAATAATCAACTGATGAACGAGTGAACTAAAAGCGGTTAACTGATCATGGTTAAGCAATCCATAAACTAATCTTGATTTTAAGGTTTCTGTTTGGCGGAATTGATTTGTGCCTTTAATACCGCCAATCGACTTTGTCCTTGTAACATTCTCTGCTCAGCGGTTTTTTGCGGCTTCTGACTTTCCCATTCCAGCTCATCTTGTGGTAGTTCCAGTAAAAAACGACTTGGCTCCGGATTGATTACCTCACCATATTGACGACGCTGGCGACTTAGTGAAAAGGTGAGTTCTCGCTGCGCTCTGGTGATCCCCACATAAGCCAGACGTCTCTCCTCTTCAATATTATCCTCATCAATACTGGTTTGATGTGGTAACAAGCCCTCTTCCATTCCGATCATGTAAACATAAGGAAATTCCAGGCCTTTAGAGGCATGTAGTGTCATCAACTGGACTTCATCGTTATCTTCTTCTGATTGATTACGTTCAAGCATATCTCGCAAAGTAAAGCGAGCAACAACCTGTTCCAGCGTCATAGATTCATCAAGGTCATCGCCGTCTAACATCTCTTTAAGCCAGCTATATAACTGCTCAACATTCCGCATACGCATTTCAGCCGCAGTAGGTGACGGTGACGTCTCAAATAACCAACTCTCATAAGCAATGCCGTGTAATAACTCGCTAACCACCGCAACTGAGTCATGGGCAATACGCATTTGTAATGTTTCGATCCACTGTGTGAAAGTGCTCAGCGCAGTTAATCTTTTTTCAGAAAGAATCTGGGTTAAACCTACATCAAAACTCGCTCTAAATAAGCTCACTTGGCGATATGCAGCCCATTCGCCTAATTTCTGTAATGTTGCCGGTCCTATTTCTCTTTTGGGTGTATTGACAATTCGAATAAAAGCATTATCGTCATCAGGGTTAGTCAGTAAACGTAAGTAAGCCATGATATCTTTGATCTCAGTTCGTGAGAAAAAAGAGGTGCCACCAGAAATACGATAAGGGATGCGATTTTTCATCAACGCCTTTTCTAGCAAGCGAGATTGGTGATTACCGCGATATAAAATCGCATATTCACCATAGTGTGAGTTACGGCTAAAACGGTGTCCAATTAAATCACCGACAATTTTTTCCGCTTCATGTTCCTCATTATCCGCGGTGATAACACGTAGCTGTTCACCATCCCCCAATTCTGAGAATAATTTTTTCGCAAATATATGGGGATTATTCTCAATCAAAATATTAGCCGATTTTAAAATGCGTCTGGATGAACGATAATTTTGTTCAAGCTTGATCACTTCCAGGTTAGGAAAATCCTCTTTGAGTAGCACCAAATTTTGCGGTCTGGCGCCGCGCCAGGAATAGATCGATTGATCATCATCACCCACAACCGTGAAACGTGCTCGAGATCCGACTAGTAGTTTAATTAACTCATATTGACTGGTATTGGTATCTTGATACTCGTCGATCAGTAAGTAGCGTAAACGATGTTGCCATTGCTCTCTCACTGCTTGATTATGTTTAAGCAGTAGTGTCGGTAATAAAATGAGATCATCAAAATCTAAAATACCACATGATTTAAGCTGCTTATCATATAACTCATAACAATGTGCAAATAGTTTATCTTTTTCAAAATGAGCTCTGGCCATGGCAATCACCGGATCAATTAAATCATTTTTCCAGTTTGAAATCGTCGCACGCAGTTGATTTAATAACTCTTTATCACCATTAAACCAAGGTTCAGTGAGATCCTTTAAAATCGCCATCTGATCTTGATCATCAAATAATGAAAAATTAGATTTTATACCGATAGCTTTATGCTCACGTTTAATGATTTCAAGACCTAAGGTATGAAACGTTGAAATATGTAGCCCTCTCGCCTCTTTTTTACCTAAAGCCTGTGCGATACGTTCTTTCATTTCACGCGCGGCTTTATTGGTAAAAGTCACTGCCGCTATCTGACGCGGCTGATAACCAATTTCGCGAATCAAATAGGCAATCTTATTGATGATCACGCGTGTTTTACCTGAACCAGCACCAGCCAGCACTAAACAGGGACCTGATACATATTCAACAGCTTGTTGTTGTCTTGTATTTAAACGCATATAAAAAACGCATCGAGTTATAAAAGGGAGGCTAATATAGTATACATTAGCAGGGGATGCAAATCAGGTATAAATGCCATTAATATACGAAAAAAGTACTCTGTAAACTTATTATTGGTCATACTGCTAACAATTATTTTTATTGAAAATCACTCATAAATTTGCTATTTTAGGTTATCAATTTTTAACGCTAAAACATAAAGGTAATACTATGACAATCAAAGTAGGTATTAATGGATTTGGTCGTATCGGCCGTATCGTTTTCCGTGCTGCTCAAGAACGTTCAGATATTGAAATCGTTGCAATCAACGACTTATTAGATGTCGAGTACATGGCATATATGCTTAAATACGACTCAACACATGGCCGTTTCAAAGGAACTGTAGAAGTTAAAGATGGTAAGTTAGTCGTTAACGGTAAAACTATCCGTGTAACTGCTGAGCGTGATCCTGCAAACTTAAAATGGGGCGAAATCGGTGTTGACGTTGTAGCTGAAGCAACAGGTTTATTCCTTGACGACGCAACTGCACGTAAACATATCCAAGCCGGCGCGAAAAAAGTTGTTTTAACTGGTCCATCTAAAGATGCAACACCAATGTTTGTTATGGGTGTTAACCACAAATCTTACGCAGGTCAAGATATCGTTTCTAACGCATCTTGTACAACTAACTGTTTAGCGCCTTTAGCTAAAGTATTAAATGACAAATTCGGTATCGTTGAAGGTTTAATGACAACCGTTCATGCAACTACTGCAACGCAAAAAACTGTTGATGGTCCATCATCAAAAGACTGGCGTGGTGGTCGTGGTGCGGCTCAAAACATCATTCCTTCTTCTACTGGTGCCGCTAAAGCGGTCGGTAAAGTTATCCCTGAATTAAATGGTAAACTAACTGGTATGGCTTTCCGTGTTCCTACACCTGACGTTTCAGTTGTTGACTTAACTGCACGTTTAGCAAAACCAACCAGCTATGCTGATATCTGTAAAGTCATGAAAGAAGCTTCTGAAGGCGAGCTTAAAGGTATTTTAGGCTATACTGAAGATGAAGTTGTTTCAACTGACTTCTTAGGTGAAAAATGTACTTCTGTATTCGATGCTAAAGCCGGTATTGCTATCAGTGATACTTTCGTTAAAGTGGTTTCTTGGTACGATAACGAAGTGGGTTATTCAAACAAAGTACTTGATTTAGTTGCTCACATTGCTAAGTAATTAAGTTCAGATCTGTATAGAAAAGCAGCCTAAATGGCTGCTTTTTTTATTTTAACTGATATCCTCCACAATCAATTTTTCAGATCCTGACCATAAATTCGTCACAATACTGTTCTCATCCCCCGCTTTGTCTGATGGAATAGGCTAAAACGATCGTTTAATTGTTTAATAATTATACGAAAACGCTATTTTGATAGAATAAAATATTGAAATTATCACTTCCGTACCTATATCAGGTATATCAGTATGTAAAATTAACGTTTAATCAACGAGTCATTTTTAACAAGAAGACATCACTATTGAGGTAAATAAATGAGTACACAGAATTCTGAAACGAGAGGGTTTCAATCAGAAGTTAAACAATTATTACATTTAATGATCCACTCACTTTATTCCAATAAAGAGATCTTTTTACGAGAATTAATCTCTAACGCATCAGATGCTGCTGATAAACTCCGTTTCAAAGCACTAGAAACCCCTGCGCTCTACGAAAATGATGCTGATTTAGGTGTCAGAGTATCAATTAATAAAGAACAAGGTACTTTAATCATTGCCGATAATGGTATTGGTATGACGCGTGACGAAGTTATCGAAAACTTAGGTACTATTGCTAAATCAGGCACAAAATCCTTTCTCGATTCCATTGGCAGCGATCAGGCAAAAGATAGTCAGCTGATTGGACAATTTGGTGTCGGTTTCTACTCTTCATTTATTGTTGCCGATAAAGTCACGGTGATTACCCGTGCAGCGGGCTGTGAAGCCGATCAAGCGGTGATGTGGGAATCTGCTGGAGAAGGCGAATATACAATCTCAGATGCACATAAAAAACAGCGCGGTACTGAGATTATTTTACATATACGAGAAGAAGATAAAGAGTTTCTCGATGAGTGGCGTGTACGTTCAGTCATCAGCAAATATTCAGATCACATCTCTTTATCAGTTGAGATTCAAACACAAGAAAATGATGAGATAAAATGGGAAAAAGTCAACAAAGCTCAAGCATTATGGACAAGAAGTAAATCTGAAATTAGCGATGAAGAGTATAAAGAATTTTATAAGCATATCGCGCACGATTTTGAAGATCCACTCAGCTGGAGCCATAACCGTGTTGAAGGTAAACAAGAATATACCAGCTTACTGTATATTCCAGCAAAAGCGCCTTGGGATCTTTGGAACAGAGATCATCAGCATGGATTGAAGCTTTATGTTCAACGTGTATTCATTATGGATGAAGCACAACAGTTTATGCCAAACTATTTACGTTTTGTGAAAGGTTTGATTGATTCAAATGATCTGCCGCTCAATGTTTCACGAGAAATATTACAAGATAGCAAAATAACCCAAAATTTACGCAATGCCTGTACCAAGCGGGTACTACAAATGCTCGATAAATTGGCGAAAGATAATAAAGAACAGTACCAACAGTTTTGGAATGAATTTGGTTTAGTTCTTAAAGAGGGCACTGGGGAAGATTTTGCCAATAAGGATGCGATTGTTAAATTATTACGTTTTGCTAGTACTCAGGCCGGCAGTGATGCACAAACAGTCTCTATTGAGGACTATTTAGCGCGTATGCCTGAAACGCAAGATAAGATCTATTATATTACAGCAGATAGTTATGTCGCCGCTAAAAATAGCCCACATTTAGAACTTTTCCGTAAAAAAGGGTTAGAAGTGTTACTGCTTTCCGATCGTATTGATGAGTGGATGATGGGACATTTAGCCGAATTTGAAGGGAAACAGTTCCTGTCAGTCAGTAAAGCAGATGAATCACTTGAGAAATTAGCCGATAATGAAGAAAATGAACAACAAAAAGAGGCAGATAAAGCCCTTCAGCCGTTTATTGAAAAAGTATCGAGCTATCTAGGCGAACAAGTTAAAGCGGTAAAACTCACGCATAGATTAACCGATACCCCGGCGGTGGTGACCACTGAAGCGGATCAAATGACGACCCAAATGGCGAAACTGCTCGCATCTGCTGGACAAAAAGCCCCTGAGGTTAAATATACGTTTGAGATCAATCCAGAACATGCTTTAGTGAAACATGTCGCAGCGCTTCAAGATGAGACAGTGACTCAGCAGTGGATCGATTTATTGTTTGAACAAGCCCTACTCGCAGAAAAAGGAACGCTTGCCGATCCCCATGCTTTTATTCAGCGTATGAATCAGTTACTACTAAGCCACTAATAAATGAAAAGGTCTTGATAATATCAAGACCTTTTTTCTTTCACGATAGTTCAGCCATCCACTCAGCAATCGAGGTAATTTTTGCCATTGGCTCTAATGCCTGCATGCTTTGCTGGTGCTGCTCAAGTGAAGCAGCTGCACACAACTCCTCTAACACCACAACTTTATAGCCCAAATCATGCGCCAGACGACTGGTATTTTCGATTGTCATAATCGAACTTACGCCACCCACCGTAATTTGTTCAATACCTTGTGACTTCAGCCAGTTATTAAGCTGATTACCGGCAAATGCACCGACACCTTTTTTAACAAAGTGCCTATCATCAGCTTGTTGAACCAACTCTTTAACCCAATCACAGCCAGAATGACTCAGTTTTAAAATACCTATCTGTTTAACGTGATTAAACATCGGTGAATGTTTTGGTATATCATGATAATCATCAGCAAAACCGACTTTAACCCAAACTACAGGAATGTGGTGTTTTCTGGCTAGTTCAGTGACTTTATTGGTTTTTGCAACCACTTGTCTTTTTATTGCTTGTTCAGTATTGGTACTAAAATGTCCCTGCTCACCAATGATATCTTCAATCAAATCTATAATTATGATCGCTTGTTTCATGATTAATTCCTCTATACTGTGCTTTATTTTAGCTGCCCTATTATCGATCGGTGTCATTTTTCTATTCGTCATACTATCGATAATAAAACAATTCGATTACTTACCTTATTCAAGTAACGTCTATAAATATTCTATTACAATCTAAAAAAAATAGACACTGATTAAACCATACTGTAATAGTTGGTAACGACAATTATTTCAGATAATCTAACTGCAACAATACTTAACATAGTACTGATTTTTTATTCCTATTAGGTATCGAAAAACAGCATAATCAAATCAATTAAACTGTCTATTTTTTGAGTGACAAATCACAATATTTAAACTTATCTATAAAAATATTATTTATTTTTGCTCAATAATTTGTTATTTTTCAGCTCAGTATATCATCACTTTTTTATTCAAGGTTTGCCTGATGAATGTTCAATCTCAACCTCAAACACTCGTTCACCGCTCTCGATATAATTTATGTTACTCTACTTTCGGTATCTTGCTATCGAAAAGACCATACCACAAAGTGAAAGTACCTAAAGTTCGTTTGCTTAAATTAGGCTAAATACTCTTCATATAATACCAAAAGGCGCTCGCTAACGCTTAACAGCACAGTCGCCCAATGCTCTGCATGTACAGGTTTAGACAAAAAACAATTTAGCTTTCAAAACTATTTTTATTGATAAAAGGAAACGAGATGAAAAATAAATATATGTGGACATCAATGTGTCTGTACATCAACTATTTTGTACATGGGATGGGTGCCATTATCCTTGCTCAAAATATGAATTTTTTGAAGATTCAATTATCCACCGATGATGCTGGTATTGCTTATGTCATATCAGGGCTCGGACTTGGTCGCCTGGTAGTGTTATTTATCATGGGGGCATTGTCAGATAAATTTGGTCGTAAGCCTTTTGTTTTCTTGGGCGGACTCTTCTATATTGGTTTCCTTTTAGGTATTCTTATCAGTCCGAATCTAGAGACGGCGTTTATTTTCGCCATCTTAGGCGGCATAGCTAACTCCACACTTGATGCCGGCACTTATCCAGCGCTCATGGAAGCCTTTCCTAAAGCAACGGGCACTGCATCAATTTTAACTAAAGCGGCGATTGCTGGTGGACAATTTATTCTACCGATAGTCATGACCATTATTATCCTCACGCATGCTTATTATGGTTGGTCATTTCTATTGTGTATTGTGATATTAATTATTAATGCATTAATCGTCTTAAAAATGCCCTTCCCGAATCATAAAAAACCCGTCGAAAAAGAGTTGGAGTCAGCTATCGATGAGATTGACGTTAATGCACCGAAATTAAAACAAAAAACCAACTTTTGGATCGAAGGGATCTGTTTTATCATTATTGGTTATACTGCGACCGCAACTTTCTATTTAATCTCTATCTGGTTACCTAAATTCTCATCCGCCATCGCTGGAATGAATGAAACTGCTGCGGCGCAAACAATCAGTTATTATGCAGTGGGCACCATTGCCAGTGTTATCTTGACCTCTATTTTAGTAAAAAGTCTCATTCGCCCTGTCTATATCGTGTTTATCTACCCAACACTTTCCGCATTAATGCTATTTATTTTGTACTTCTTTCCGCTGCCATTACTCTGTCAAATTGGCGGCTTTATTCTTGGTTTTACCGCTGCTGGAGGTGTGCTGCAACTGGCACTCACAACGATGGCAGAATTTTATCCACAAGGCAAAGGAAAAGTATTAGGGATATTCTTCTCCTCTTCCAGTATCGCCTCTTTTACTATTCCAGTCATTACGGGTATGTTATCCAACATTAATATTGCTTATATCATTCTTTTTGATGGCTTTATTGCGACGATAGGCGCTCTACTGGCAGTGGTCGTTATTTATCGTTATCATCGTGTTTTTGCTGTTTGTCATCACTCTAAAATGGCTAACGGTGACTAATTAAACCTATTTTTACTCACAAAAATACCTTATCACCGGTATTTTTGTGATATGTCAGTCATTCATCTCATATCGTTTTATTCGTTTTGATCTAGTTAATTTTTTTAATCTGGTTATAGCAAAATTAGATAGTTCGGAAATAAAGGAGTTATCTGAAATCAATCTGTCTAATTCTCTGAGCAAAGTATAAGTAATATCATTCGCTGAGCTTCTCAATATAAATAAAGCTACTGATAGCTGGGTGATAATTAAAAGATTTCATAAATCTATCGCCAATCCAGTTAATCTTTTTAATTAATTGTTTTTTATAACAATTATAAGTTGAAAATGACACTAAATTAAGATATCGCGAGTAAACTATCAGTTGTTGTCTGCAGCGAAATTGTCTAAAATTATACGCTTACAGTCTAAAAAATGAGACAGACTTCTCGCATAGGTTAAACAGGATAAAATGAGCTTAAATGAGCAGACACTTCACCATATTTGGCAACAATTGTCTACCTTTAATCGTGAATCAGCACAACCAGGATTAACTCGGCTTGCTTACTCTTTAGAAGATGAAGCCGCACTGCAGTTCATTCGAGAACTAGCCATAAAGCAAGGATTCGAAGTGAGACAAGATGCGGTGGGTAATCTATTTATCCGTTTACCTGGTCGCAATCGTTATCTGCCCGCCGTCGGGACCGGTTCTCATCTTGATAGCGTACCACAAGGTGGTCATTATGATGGTATTGTTGGCGTACTCTGTGGACTTTATGCGCTTAATCAATTTAGTTCAGGTCAACTCAACAGGGATCTTGAACTAATTGTTTTTCGATGTGAAGAGTCCAGCCGCTTTGGCCTCTCTTGTCTTGGTAGTAAAAGTTTGTTTGCCGAGCATGATCATACCCAATGGGCTTTAGCCAAAGATAATGAGGGTATTGATTTCTTTCAAGCGGTACAAGCTGCTGGTTATTCCATCAACCATATAAAACAGAATCATTTAGCCGATGACTATTTTTCAGCCTTTATTGAGGTGCATATTGAACAAGGTCAAACGTTAGAAATTAACCAAAAACAGATTGGGATTGTCACTGGTATTGCAGCGCCTACACGTTATCGGGTTGATATTCACGGCCACGCCGCACATTCTGGCGCAACGCCAATGACACATCGTCAAGATGCCTTAGTCAGTGCAGCCGAAATCATTCTCCAGGTAAAACAGCTCGCTGAACAGGAATCAATTTATAGTACAGTAGCGACGGTCGGAAAATTAATTGTTAGTCCAAATTCAATGAATGTGATCCCCGGCCACGTACAACTATTTATCGATATTCGAGGTATTGATATCCAAAGTATTCATCGTCTTGACCAGCAATTGGCACAACTTTTCGCCCATTTAAACGATCAAAAAATCGTTAAAATTGATCTGCTTAGATTATCGCATGAATTACCTCTCTTGCTTGATCAAGATATCCAGCATTTATTGAAGCAGCAGTGCGAAAATAGGCAAACCCAATATATGCTTCTCCCTAGTGGTGCAGGTCATGATGCGATGAATATGGCTAAACATTATCCAACCGGGATGATCTTTATTCCTTCTAAAGGCGGCATCAGTCATCATCATGAAGAGTATAGCCAATGGCAAGATATCATGCTCTCGGCTCAATTACTGACTAACACGCTTGCTGAATTAGCAAGTTGCTAAACAAAAAGGTATTAAAACAGCATGACCACTTTTGATCGTCAATCACAAATATTGAGTAATGAATGGGTTAATGAAGAGTATAAGCGCATCATTGTGAGGGTTGGGAAAGAAGCTGCACAGGTCGAACCTGGACAGTTTTTTAATTTACTTTGTCCGCAAACGGCACAAGATAAACCATTTTTTCGTCGTCCGATGAGTACTTATCATGCTGATCCTGAAACCGGCTGTGTTGAGTTTCTTTATAAGGTCGTGGGAGCAGGTACCAGAACCATTGCAACCTTAAAAGCCGGTGATACCTTACCGGTGTTAGGTCCATTAGGTCAAGGTTTTCATCTTCAAGATAATTATCAGCATATCCTAATACTTGGGCGTGGTGTTGGCTTAGCCACATTGGCACCATTGGCTGAAGCTGCTGCGGCTCGTAAACTAAAAATTACCGTTATCTTGAGCGCCAGAGATGCAAAAAGTTTAATGTCACAACATCGTTTTATTGCTGCCAAAGCCCATCTGATAGAGCTGACGGATACCGATAATTCCAGTCATCCTGATAATGTTGCCCGTGTCATTCGGCAAATACAGACAAAAAACCCCATAGATGCGGCTTTTACCTGTGGTTCAACACGTTTAACCAAACTGCTACAAACATTAGCCCATGAACTACAGTTTGACGGTGAAGTCGCCTTAGAGCAACAAATGGCCTGTGGTATTGGCATGTGTTATTGTTGCGTAAAACCCTTTAGATCGGAAGATCAGGCACCGAAAAGTAAACGCGTTTGTATTGATGGACCTGTTTTTAAGCTAAGTGAGGTGATCTTATGATTGATTTATCCACCAATATTCGTGGTTTTGTCTTACAAAATCCGATTATGCCCGCTTCAGGTACCTTTGATACAGAACTCTCTTCTATTATCGATTTTAATCGTTTAGGCGCGCTTGTCACCAAAACCTTTACCGCCGATCAACGAGCTGGCAATCCTATTCCCAGAGCCTGCGAGATGAGTAATGGTATGCTTAATGCCATTGGCATACCCAGTAAAGGCGTTGAATATTATCTCAACGAAACAGTCCCTTTTTACCAGCAGTTTAATGCGCCACTCATTACCAGTATTTCTGCTAATACTGCAGCTGACTTTGCCCAGCTGGCTAGCCAACTTAACGATATTGAGGGTATTAAGGCTATCGAAGCCAATATTTCCTGCCCCAATATCGAAGCGCATGGTAAAGCATTTGCCATGGAGGCGGAGTCAACTGGAAAAGTGGTCAAAGCACTTCGTCAAGCCACCAGCTTACCCTTATGGGTAAAGCTTACACCCAATACCAGCGATATTGTCAGTGTCGCGCAAGCCGCTGAAGCTGAAGGCGCTGATGCAGTGATTGTCGGCAATACGGTTCTGGCCATGGCAATTGATATTCAAACGCGTAGACCTAAATTAGGCAATATTATGGGTGGATTATCAGGACCGGCAATCAAGCCAATCATGATAAGAATGGTCTACCAGTGTTATAAAAATATTAATATACCGATTATTGGCTGTGGTGGAATCAGCACGGTAGAAGACGTGGTTGAATATCTGTTGGCTGGTGCCAGTGCTGTGCAGGTTGGTACCATGAATTTTATTGAACCGGCTATTATGACCCAGCTGATTGACGATTTAGCGCGATTTTGTCAGCAAAACGGCATCAAACAGATATCGGAACTAACCGGTGCAATTATTGATGACCAGTTTCCCGCATTAGAAGCCCTGCCTTATTAGCCATAAGATCGCATCAAACAAAAAGTAAGCTGCAGATGTAGCTTACTTTTAGCGCGTTACTTTATCGGTTTAAAGAATTTGCCCTGTAAATCATTAATCAGTTCGCCATCCTTAACAACGGTGACACCTCTAACGATTGTCCCAACCGGCAGACCTTTTACCTTCATGCCATCATAAGCCATCACTTTGCTTTTACTATGCAGCGCATCACGAGATAAGATTTTTTCTTTCGTCATATCCACTAACGTAAAATCAGCATCAGAGCCCACCGCAATCGCGCCTTTTTTAGGGTAAATATGGTATATATGAGCCGGATTTTCTGACATTAAGCCAACGACATCGGCCAAACTTAAACGTCCCTCATTTACTGCATTGAGCATCAACGGGACTTGGGTTTCAATGCCACACATTCCGGCGGGTACCTCAAATAAAGCACCCTGTTTTTCTTCTTGCGTATGAGGGGCATGATCAGAACAAATTGAGGTTATCGTACCATCAGCAATACCCTGCCATAAGGCATCTTGATCTGTTTGATATTTTATTGGTGGATAAACCTTCATCTCATTACCAACACGTGAAAAATCTTCATTGGTTAAAAATAGGTAATGAGGACAGGTCTCAGCCGTGATCGATACACCATCAAGCTGAGCCTGACGAATCAAATCCATCCCGGCTTTTGAGGTTAAGTGTAAAATATGTAGCGGTGTACCACTAGATTTTGCAAATTGAATGGCTAAACTAATTGTTGCGGCTTCAACTAAATCCGGACGTCCATCCAACAGAGCCTGATAATCACAGCGACCTTCTTGCTTAATTTGTTGGCTGAAACGACTCATCAGTTGACTATTTTCAGCATGAATCGCAAGTTGCTTACCGGTGGGTTTGACTGCGCGAAAAATATCATAAACTTCACCATCTGCCAGCGGTGCAATCAGATTAGGATCACCAGACTTATATTGATAAGCAAGTAAGTGGCTTTTTTTATCAATCGCATAGCCCCAGAAAAACTTAAAAGCAACCACACCGGCATCGTTGAGGTCACTTAATGACTGATTATTCAAATCGCCCAGGCAGAGTCCCCAAAGGGCAAAATCAACATTCGCTTTTGATTCAAGATTGACGATTTGCTGCTGAAGATGAGCAACCGAACTGATCGATGGATTAGTATTGGGCATCTCAAAAATAGCGGTAATCCCGCCCATCGCCGCCGCTAAAGTACTATGATAAAAATCTTCTTTGTAAGTCGCATGTGGATCACGAGAATGCACATGCGTATCAATCAAACCGGGTAAAACATATAAACCTGAGGCATCAGTCTCAGTCTCGGCTTGACCGAGATTAGCATCGGTTATGGCCGCAATTTTACCGGCTTTGACATAAATATTGGCTGAGATGAAATGACCATCACTGTATACTAAACCATTTTTAATCGCATGTTGCCATTGCATTGAAACCCCCTTCCCATTTCACTTTTTTTATGATGAGATCAATCTATTATTTCATTTTTTAATTCATTTTCAGCACGCAATAGATTGATTGTTGTCTTATAATTTTTAAAAAACTGATTGATCAATATAAAATTAAACGCTACATAGTTAATTTTTACTGACAAAAGATGATTTGACGATAATGACTAATGATATATTTTGACTAAAAAATGCTTTTAAAAAAGGTCACGCCCGAAAATCAATCATGACCTTGAAAACGGCTATTCTAACTCTTTATCTTTTGACTCAGGTATCAAAAATAGAAAGGCTAAAGCTGATAGTATATAAATACCCGAAAGTAGACCTAAGGCATAACTCAATGAGTATTGGAATGAGATATAACCAATAATCAATGGTGCAAATCCCGCAACCGCCCGTCCAATATTGAAGATAACATTTTCTGCGGTTGAACGCGCATCGGTAGGATAATGCTCCGCTAATAGTGCCCCAAAACCGCCCATCATACCATTAACAAAAAAGCCCAGCACCGAACCAAACAGGACCAGAATAACTATATCTTTTTGTCTGAAATAGATCCAAATCGCTATCGAGGCAACGACTAAAAAGATTAAATAAGAGGGACGACGGCCAATTTTATCGCAGAGCAAACCAAATGTCAGAATACCAATTGCCATTCCGATTGAGGTTGAAATGGTCCAGAAAGTCGTGCCTGTAAATTGCGCACCTAACTCTTTAGAGATCATCGTTGGCATCCAGCTCATAATCCCATAGAAGCCAAAATTTTGCACACTGGTCGCAATAATCAGACCAATTGTCGTAAGCGTTACTCGTCGACTGGAAAATAGTTTATTGATAGCAATCTTATTTTTATTGTTGCGTTTCAATTGCTGCCAAATTTCTGGCTCTTTCAAATTTTTACGTGTCCAGGCAACAAACAGAGCCGGTAAAATACCCACTAAAAACACGCCCTGCCATCCCCATTTTGGGGCGATTAAAAATACGGTTAATGTGGCAAGAATAATCCCAGCCTGGAAGCCTAAAGCCACAAAAGAGGTCGCACGTGAACGATACTTTTTCGGCCAAGTTTCTGTCACCAGCGTCATACCAATACCAAATTCGCCGCCTAAACCGAGTCCACTTAAAAAGCGAAAAAACATCAGCATTTCAAAATTGGTCGACAGCGCACAAAGGCCGGTAAAAATAGAAAAAATAATGATTGTCCATGAGAATACGCGAACACGGCCATATTTATCGGCCAATATACCAAAAACAATCCCGCCGACAACAGCACCGATCAAGGTTGCAGTATGTAAAGCGCCACCTTCAACATCCGAAAGACCAAAATAGCTCATAATCATGGGTAGACAGAATGCTAAGATCATCATATCTAAACCATCTAACGCATAACCGACCGTTGAGGCCCATAATGTTTTATATTGATAAGGTGTAATTTTATTCTCGTCTTGCATCTGTTTATTAGACCCCGTCTTCATTATTTTACCTCAATACGGAAAAAGAACACTTTTAATAATTGCACTATTCTAACCTGTGATGAAGCAGAATTATAATTAAAAATCTTTATAATAAATACGTAAAGAGTATCGACCTGTTATATCAGTGGTAGACTATTAATTAAACAGATTTGTTAAGTCATTACTGTTTCTCAAATTATGGCTAAAACCACTAAAAGCAGCAGAAATATCTCAGCTGTTTTGATGATTGAATTGAGTCTGCAACGCTATATCAGCCAGAAGCAATCAATAATAATGGCAGGTTATATTTGAGCACATATAAAAAATAACGGTTTAACAGTTATAAAACCATGCACAGCTAAAAGAATGAAATTATCATCTAAATAATTTCATTCTTAATACAGGTCTATTCAATATGGTATATCAGAAAATATCGTTAATCATTATCTCAAGGAATGGTTAACGATGAGTTCAATTTGATTTATTCACCGGATAGTTGTTTTGATTTATTAATACAGGCGGTTACTGCATCAATAATAGCTCCCCTAAAAGCTTTTTCTTCAAAAATTTTAACCGCTTCAATAGTAGTGCCGCCAGGGGAACAAACCATATCTTTTAATTCACCCGGATGTTTACCTGATTCTAAAACCATTTTAGCGGAGCCTAATACAGCTTGAGCTGCAAATTTATAAGCCTTTGCTCTCGGCATACCAGACAACACCGCGGCATCAGCAACCGCTTCGATAAACATGAAAACATAGGCTGGTGCGGAGCCACTGGCGCCAACTACCGCGTGAATGAGTGATTCAGGTACCACTTCTGTCGAGCCCAGACTATTAAACATCGTCGAAATGATGTTCAATTCATCCGCCGTTACATTCCTGTTTTCAGTGAGCGAACACATCCCTTCATTAACAAAAACTGGGGTATTAGGCATAACACGAATAATTTTATGCGCATCGCCTAATACTGTTTCCATATCAGCAATAGTGATACCTGCAGCAACCGATATAATTAAGGTTGAAGGCGATAATATGGCTTTAATTTTCTCTAGCACTGGTAAAATAACATAAGGTTTTACCGCCAAAAAAAGAATATCAGCATCTTGTGCCGCCTGTACTTCAGATTCAGCAGCCTTAATCCCCATTGTTTGACTTAAGGTTTGCAGTTGTTCCGGATGACGACCAAAAATCGTAATTTGATTAGCTGCCGCCATTTGACTATTAATTAAACCATTAATAATCGCTAGCCCCATATTACCGGGCCCAATCAGTCCAATATGCTGTTTCATTATCATCAATTCCTCTCAATAAATAGATTTAAAGTAACACAACAATTTAATTCATCACATTAACGTTCTTTATTTTTTAACGTTGTTCTCTAGTGAATTTTTTCTATAAAAGATATTTTTATCCGCATTCAACTTGATAAATTTCATGATAAAAATCAAAAAATTAGGTAAAAACAAAAAACTTACAATTTATTATCGAGCTATTTACCTAACCTGCAAAAAATGGCATTGAATTAAATAATGAAGTTTACTATATTTGGAGGCGCTGGTTAACTATTTGGATTTAAAGAAAACCCTTTTTGTCTCGTATTATGAATAATCTCTCTCAATGAAGATCTAAGTTGTTATGAGATCGATGACAAAACAAAACTGATTTGATCGGTTGCTTAGAGTCAGTGAATTAGCTAGTTTTGTTAAGTTAAAGTAACAACGAATAATACGAGGCACGTTTTACTTATAATTATAAACTTGATTCATTTTTTAGCAAGATTGATTAATAAGATTTTAAAGACGAATAAGATTAATTAACAGCAATACTTTGACAAATGACACTGGCCAAAAATCGTGTGTTAAGCAGTGTTAGGATTGCTGTTTTAGAGAACATTTGAATAAAGAAATTTACTTCGCACAAACTATAGAATTACGTACATTTTTAAATTAAATAATTCATTGTGACGTAATATGATTGCCCCTTTCAGCGCCTTATGGCGCTTTTTTTTATCATTCGATTTTATTTTCAAACTAAACCATCATCAGTCAGGTAGTATATGATCTTCCCAATAGATGACATCCTTTTCGTAAACAATGCGGTTACGAATCGATATCATTTGATTATGCATTTTTTCTTTATTTCCGGCGATTAATGGGTGCCAATCAAATAACGGCTGGTTGTTTAAAAGTAAGTTATAAGCACAAGTTTTAGGTAACCAGGGAATCGTTTTAACATTAATCTTAGTGAGTTTGATACAATCTGGCTCATAATCAAATCGTGTATCATAGTGCTTGCACTGACAAGTTTTACTATCTAATTGATCGCAAGCAACATTAGTATTGAAAATTTGATCCGTCTTTTCATCGATCAATTTATTCAAACAACAAAGTCCACAACCGTCACAAAGCAGCTCCCATTCCTCATCGGTCATTTCGTCTAACATTTTATTCTGCCAAAAAGGGATCATGCTTTTATTTCTCCGCCAAACTATCTGCAATCATACCGACACTGATAGCAAAGAAATAAGAACGATTCCAATGCATTAATGTTTTAAAGTTGCTATAAACTAAATATACTGATGTGCTATCTGCATCAGGTAAAATTAACCACGCTTTTTCATCATAATGAGGTCGGCTTTTTGCATCAGCAAAAATAATCCCTAATTGTTGCCATTGCAGTAAAGATTTTGCTTTATTATTATCCAATCCAGCTAGGGTTAAATCAAAATCTTTTGGCAAGGTAATCATATTGCCCCAATAACCAGCTGAGTTCCATCCCACCGTCGCCAGATAATTACCGATTGATGCCAATACATCATTGGTATTCGTCCATATATCGATAACGCCATCGCCATCACCATCTTTACCATATTTCAATAATGAAGACGGCATAAATTGATTCTGCCCCATTGCACCAGCCCAGGACCCTTTAAATTCATCCTTAGTAATATAACCTTTTTCAAGAATTTGTAAGGCAGCGACAAGTTCTCGACTAAAAAAAGCCTCGCGTCGACCTTCAAAAGCCAGCGTGGCCAATGCAGAGATGACATCATCTTTACCCTGGTAGCGCCCATAACCACTTTCAACACCCCATAATGCAATAATATAGGCTGCGGGAATACCGGTTAATGTTTCAGCGTGATTAACTTGTTCGTGAAATTCAGCCATTTTAGACGCAGCTAATTTCAAACGGCTCTCTGATGCGGCAATAGCCAAATACTGCGCTAAGGTCAGTTTTTTTTCCGGCTGATTTTTATCCGCAGTGATAACTCGATTCAAATGATAAACATCAGCAAAGCCTAATTCAATGACAGCTTCACTAATCCCATTTTCTCTGGCAAAAGTTTTCAATGCCTCAATGTAAGCAGGAAAATTATTCTCGGTTCGAGGTAAATTGAATAATACCGTTGGCGTATTTTGCTGGATTTTATCATTAGCCGTCGATACGGAAGCGACTTCAATCCGCTGATGACTACATCCTAATAAAAAAAGCGTAAACAGCAGCGGTGATACCATTTTTAAAAATTGATTGTCCATCCTATTCCTCTATTTAACGCGGAAATCATGCTCATTGAGCATCTGTAAAAAATACCCTTCAGCCTCTATTTTTTCTGAAATTTGCTCAGCAGTTGCCGCCATCATTTTACGCTGTCCGCTCAACCATAATTTCATGACAAAAATCGGCTTACCAAAAATAGACATCAATGTTTCTGGCACCGCAGAAAAATCATTTTCATGCGCAATATATAAATAACTATTTGGCTTTTTATTGCTACGATAAATAAAACACCACATATAAGAACAGTTTCCCTTGCCTAACCTTGGGACTAATTATAACATAGACACAATATTTTCAATAACGACAAAATAGATTAAACATATCATGCCTCAAGAATCGGCTATCGAATTTAAAGGAAGTTCATTTACGTTACCTGTTATTCATCTTAACAGTGATAATCGTCAGTCTATCGAAACTGAACTTATTGCAAAGATTAATCAGGCACCTAATTTGTTTACCCAAGCATCGGTGGTCGTAAATGTAGCTCTACTTAAAGATGATTTTGATCTCTGCGCAGTAAGTGACGCAATCGTCTCTGCAGGTATTAATATTGTTGGATTCAGTGGCTGCAATTCGGCTAAAAAGAAGCTCATCCATGAACTGGGTTTTTCAGTAATTAATGAAGGAAAAGCGCAAGTTGTTTCACAACCGGCTTATCAATCACCGCTTTATCTCACAACGCCATTACGCTCAGGCCAACAAGTTTATGCGAAAAATCGTGATCTGGTAGTCTGTAATCTGGTGAGTACAGGCGCTGAAATTATCGCTGATGGCAATATTTATATGTTTAATACGCTACGCGGCAAAGCAATTGCTGGCGCAAATGGCAATCTTGAAGCGAAGATATTTTGTACGCATCTTGAAGCTGAATTGATTTCTATCGCAGGTAATTATTGGATTAGTGAGCAAATTCCGGCTAAGTTTTATAAACAAGCCGCTATGATTAATTTATGTGAAAATATATTACAAATAGAAGAATTAACAATAACTTAAATTAAATTAAATTCAATTAATAAATGAGGATGACATGACAAAAATTATCGTCGTTACTTCTGGTAAAGGCGGGGTAGGTAAAACTACCTCTAGTGCAGCGATTGCAACTGGACTTGCGCAACAAGGGAAAAAAACAGTCGTCATCGACTTTGATATCGGCCTACGAAACTTAGATTTAATTATGGGCTGTGAACGCCGTGTTGTTTATGATTTTGTTAATGTAATCCAAGAAGAAGCCACTTTAAATCAGGCATTAATCAAAGATAAAAGAACAACCAATCTCTATATTTTACCTGCCTCACAAACGCGAGATAAAGATGCCTTAACAATTGAGGGCGTGGAAAAAGTGCTTAATAATCTAAAAGAGATGGAGTTTGACTTTATTATCTGCGATTCACCTGCTGGCATCGAAACTGGCGCATTGATGGCACTCCATTTTGCCGATGAAGCTATCATCGTGACAAATCCAGAGGTCTCCTCGGTACGCGATTCTGATCGTATTGTCGGTATTTTAGCGTCAAAGTCTAAACGTGCATTAGATAATGCTGAACCGATAAAAGAACATCTTTTAATCACTCGTTATAATCCAAAACGTGTTGATAATGGTGAAATGCTCGGGGTTGAAGATATTTTAGAGTTACTACGCCTTCCTTTATTAGGGGTCATTCCGGAAAGTCAGGCCGTATTGAAAGCATCAAATCAGGGAGAACCCGTTATTCTTGATCATCAATCTGACGCTGGGCAAGCTTATGCAGATGCCGTTGCTCGTTTACTTGGCGAAGAGAAACCTTTTAGATTCATCAGTGAAGAAAAGAAAGGCTTTCTAAAACGACTGTTTGGAGGTTAATATGGCGATGCTCGATTTCTTCCTTTCACGTAAAAAAAATACGGCAAATATAGCCAAAGAAAGACTACAAATTATTGTTGCCGAAAGACGCCGTAGCGATAGTGAACCAAGTTATTTACCCCAGTTAAGAAAAGATCTACTGGAAGTGCTCGGTAAATATGTCAAAATCGATCCCTCAATGATGTCATTGCAGTTTGAACAAAAAAGTGAAGATATTACCGTGCTTGAGTTAAATGTCACCCTACCGGATGATGATGCTGAGATAAAAAAGTAAGCTATATCATCATAGCTAAAGTACAAAGGCTGTTTTTACAGCCTCTGTTTTTTCTACTAGTTAGTGACCATAAATCGACGATTGCTGGTCATAAGCTGTAAAAATGTTCCCAGACTAAGCTTTTCATCTTTTAATTCCTGATGATTGTCATCATAGATTTTATAATGACCTAAACTATCGATAACAACTGTCTTCTCAGGATAAAGCGCCGCAATAGCAGTCTCATTACCTGCAATCAACCAGTTTCTCTTCTCAGGTAATTCCAATAGATTATAACCTTGCGAATATTTTGAAGATGGTGTTGTAACACCAAGTTCATTCTCCATTAACGTTCGCATAATATCAACATGTGAGGAAGGTTTATCAATAACTTGAGCCTCTTTATTTGGCCATGCCAAGACCAGAGGCACGGCTAAGAAATCGCGGTCGAAACGATCTTTATTATTTGAGAGCATTACTTTATTACCCTGCACATCAACACCATGCGTTGCTGTAATGATCACAATGGTATTTTTATTTAAGTTACTATTAGCTAAATAACTCAAAACACGCGAGAGCTGCTTATCAATTTGTTGTAACGAACGTTGATACTGTTTTAATGTCAGGACGGTCGAATCTGCTCGGTTATTCGAATCATCAGTAATCTGATAATTGATCAAAGAAAACCAGGGCGCTCGTCGCTTGTCTGAATCCAGATTATCCATCCAATCGAGCCAATTATCCGTCACAACGTTATTAGTTAACGGCTCAGACTTAGGTAGACTAAAATTAGATAATAAAGCTGTTTGATAAAGCGGTAAATTAAATCCATCTGCTGAAAATAGCCCTAAATTATAGTTCTGTTTTGCTATCGTGTTCAGTAAAACCGAAGACTGATGGTTAACCATAATACTATTATAATAATTAGGATCGATACCATAAAATAGGGAGAACAATCCAAGCGACTCACTGCCACTAGCACTATAATGCTGAGTATAATTCATATTTTGCTGAGCAAATGCCATTAACACGGGCATATTATTTTCAGATAACATCGCGGGGGATAGGCTATCAATCGTGATAAATAAGATATTATCAGGAGATACAGGCGGATTATAATTAATTTCAGTTAAAGGATATTCTACTGCTATCGCAAAAGGATTGCCCTCTTGAATCTCACGTTGATTATAATCATAAGACGAGATAAAGCCATATTTCATTAAAAAATGACGGGCGGTCATCGGATAGGACAATGGTAGACTTGATCGCTGCATGGTGATCGGTCGATAAAAATTGGCATCCGCCCAGATATGGATTAAGTGCGAAGATAAAAAACTCAAAATAAGCACTATCACTACGGGCTTAGCATACTTTCTTCGTTTCGTCAGGCTGCGCAGTTTTTTCCAGCACCAAATTGAAAAGAGTGTCTCAACTAAAAAGATAATCGGTACGAAGATAAAGAGTTTCTGCCAATCGCGAATTAAGGTGTTCTGATTAGATTCTGTGACAATGTTCCAGATGGTGATATTAAGATGCATTCTAAAACGTAAAAACACCTCTACATCAATCAAAAGCAGCGTAACACCTACTGTGGCAATAATTGTTGCGATTATCCGTAACCATCTTGATGAACGAATAAGAAAACTAAGCGGAAAAAGAAAAATAATATAAACAATAAAACATAAAAAACTAAACTGTCCGATTGTACTTAAAATAGCATATAAACGCCCCATAAAGGTGGCTGGCCAATCTGCAATCAAAACATATCGACTACCAAGCAGTGTAACGATAAATATATTAAAAAGTGTAAACCAGTGACCCCAACTGATAATCTGGGAAATATCATCATCGTGCTGATGTTTATTTTTTATTTTAAGTATCATACCGCTTCGTATATTCATTCTGGTTGAGGAAAGATGCCTGCTTAGCAAGTTTAATTACTGATGCTAAATTGATTTAATCAAATATTGAGACAGATTATTGTCGTGCTTCCTTTTCAATTTTCATGGTGATACGGCCTAGAAGACGTTTTATCTCCCAAAGTTACACCATTATTGAAAAATAAATTGCTTGTTAGTTTACCGCATTTTAATCAATCTTTCTGTAAAAATTTGATCGGTTATAAGAATAATTCCTGTATAATTACCTGAATTATTCATTAATAGATAAAAGAACATACTTTGACAATTCATCAATTATCTTGGCAACAAACTCAACCGATTACAGAAAATACAGACTCAATTTTTGCAGCGGCTCCCTCAGCCAGTAGTATACTGTTTTTACAAAAAAGACTCGCGGCCGCTTTACAGCTTCTGTGTCCTGCACAAAGAAGACATTACGATCATCGTTTTATGCTACTCAAGTCGAGTGAGAGTCAGCTGATTTTTTCACTTTTACAGCAAGCAGTAAAAACTTATTTATCTGAAGATGAGCAGCCACTCGGCTATGCTTATCATGCTAAAGATCACAAAGTGACATTAAGACCAGCGCAAACTCGCCAAGATAACTTTTCAGCGGTGAATAATTGTTTATATGCCGAGTGGTTTGATAGTGAAATGCTTTTTGGTTGTGTGCGTCAACCGGATGATGACAATCTAAAATTACAGCCAGGATTAGTTCATAAAGCCAATGGAGGTATACTTATTTTAAGTTTACGCTCGCTATTAAGTAAACCTGATTTGTGGGTTAGACTTAAAAATATGGTGACCACTGGTGAATTTCATTGGTTCTCTAACGATGATGCGAGTCCGTTACCTTACAATATTCCCCCCCTTCCGCTTGATCTGCGCATTATGCTGGTTGGCGACAGAATTAGCTTATCTGAATTACAAGACGCCGATCCAGAATTTTATCAAACCTCACTTTATAGTGAAGTTGAAAATGAAATTAGTCTACAATCTGAGCAAAACTTGGCTGACTGGGCCAGTTATATCAAATTTTTACAGGGAAGCCAAAATTTACCCGCATTATCTGCTGACGCTTATCGGCCAATCATCAAAGCAGCGATACGCCATACTGAAGATCAATACTATTTACCGCTTTCATCGGATTGGCTTTATAGCTTGTTAGTTGATGCCGCACGCCAGTCGACAGAGATCATTACTGCGCAACATGTAGAACAAGCGTTACAACAAAAATATGCACGTGAAGATTATCTGGTGCAGCGCTTCCGAGATGAAATATTCTCTAATATGATCACCATAAACACCCAAGAACAAATTGTCGGTCAAATCAATGGACTGTCAGTTATTGAGTATCCGGGTTATCCTTTGTCCATTGGCGAACCGACACGTTTAAGTTGTTTAGTCCATTTTGGT
Source organism: Orbaceae bacterium lpD01 (assembly GCA_036251705.1). NCBI lineage: Bacteria > Pseudomonadati > Pseudomonadota > Gammaproteobacteria > Orbales > Orbaceae > Utexia > Utexia brackfieldae. The sequence continues at coordinate 1,846,750 of CP133959.1, forward strand.
GATGGCGAATTTATTGATATTGAAAGAAAAAATGAATTAGCTGGTAATATTCATTCTAAAGGAATGATGATTATGCAAGCATTTATTACCGCTGAATTTGCCCTTTATCATCAACTGCCTTTTTCTGCTTCACTTGTTTTCGAACAGTCCTACAGTGAAGTGGATGGTGATAGTGCCTCGTTGGCTGGACTCTGTGTCCTCATTAGTGCACTAGCTCAGCAACCGATTGATCAGCAACTGGCGGTGACCGGTTCGGTTGATCAGTTTGGACATGTGCAACCTATTGGCGGCGTAAATGAAAAAATCGAAAGTTTCTTTGCTATTTGCCAGCACCGAGGATTAACCGGTCAACAAGGCGTAATCATTCCTGCGGCGAATCAACGTAATCTTAGTCTGAATGACGAAGTCGTGGAGGCAATCAAAAATAACTTATTTACTATCTGGACAGTTGAACATGTTTCTGAGGCTTTACTCTTATTAACCGGTATTGCGTATAAAGATAAGGGAGATATAAGCCTATATACTCTAATTCAAACCAGAATTCAGCAGTTGTTATTACAAGATAAAAAAATGAGTTCAGGTCACTGGTTAAGGAGATGGTTTAAATCCAGCTCATCAGAGCAATAAACTGAGATAAAGGCGCCTTTCGGCGCCTTTTTTGATAGCACTTATTTCATTCTTGTTCACCGATATATAAGCTCATCATAAAAGATAAACACGCTTGACGCTTTACTTAACTAGTAGAGTAAAGAGTAAAGCTTACGGCGATAGGATGCGGCTAACGGATTACTCGTGCCTAAGGCCGCTAACATATCCATTAAAGCTTTCTTGATTTGCCCCTCTCCAACAGCCAAATCAGTCTGCAATGGTTTGAAAAGAATCGCCAAAGCTTCCTCATTTCGTCCGACCTGATGCAGTTGAGAAGCTAATTGTACCATTAACTCAGTATTCTCTGGTTCTTGCATCAATTGCTGCTGTAATAACGTAATCTCAGGTGAATCCGCCGCCTGTTTTAATAATTCTATATTTGCCACTAAACTTTGATATTCGGTATCTTGATCCTGCATCGGAATTTGTAACAATATCAGTTCAGCCGATTCAATTTGTTTTAATTCAATCAAGACTTTAGCGAGTAATAAGTTAATATCTGTGCGAGTTTTACCCACCGGTGTTAATAACTGTTGCTGAACCTCTTTCAATAAGGATAAGGCCTGCTCAAATGCACCTTCCTCGAGTAGTGCTTTTGCCTCAGAAAGTTTGATCTCATCCTGATTAGGTAAAACTTGTTGTAATAATTGTCTAATCACCTCTTCTGGTTGAGGACCTTCAACACCGTCTACTGGTTGTCCATTTTGGAAAACATAGACAGTTGGAATCGCCCGCAAACCAAATTGACCGGCTAACATTGATTGTTCATCACAATTCAATTTCGCTAAAATAAATTGACCCGAGTATTCATTCGCTAAACGCGTTAATAATACAGTCAATGCTTGGCATTGGGGGCTGCGATCGGACCAGAAATAGAAGACAACCGGGACTGTTTTTGATTCAACTAATAATTGTTGTACATTTTGTTCATTGACATCAATAATTGATGAATTTTGCATAATAAATCCTATTTATATCCATAAAGGGGTTTCAATTAAAATAAGTCTACTGGCGCCTTTTTTCAAGTGTAACCACTCTTTTATATTGCGCGTTTATACTGCGCGACTCACTATTTTCTTTTTAACACCCTATCCATCAATTTATCAGGTAATAAGCGCTTTAATATCGCCGTCACCTGAGTGATAAGCGTAATTCGATAACGAATCTTTGGCGAAGACTTTTCTAAGGCGTGATAGAGTTTAGGTAATATGGCTTCAGGTGGCAGCGCAAAATGTTTAGCTAGCGGTGGGTTCTCAACGATATGCCCCTGTTCCATTTGATTAACATTATGGGTAAAAGCCGTTTCTATCGGCCCAGGTTCCAGCAAGCAAACCTTGATGCAGGTCTCCTTGAGTTCAAGGCGTAATGCATCAGACCACGCTTCTAAAGCATATTTACTCGCAGCATAAGCACCACGGCCTGGTGTGGAAATAAAACCCATAATCGAACTGGTCTGGATAATTCTCGCATCTTGCTGTGACAGCATCGCAGGCAGAAGTAACTGGGTGAGTTGATGCATACCAAAAAAATTGGTTGAAAATTGCGCCTCGAGTTTTGCACGACTAATACTCATGATTGCGCCATAAACACCAAACCCGGCATTATTGAATAAACCAAATAATTGGTGATGACAAAAGGCCAGCACCTCTTTAGCGGCACGTTCAACTGAATTTGGATCATCAAGATCGAGCAGTACACAATCAAAACCTAAATCGACCAATTTTTGATAATCGACAGGTTGACGACAAGCGGTGATAACATGATATCCACGTGTTCTTAAGGCTTGTGCCGCCACAAATCCAATCCCGGATGAACAACCCGTTATAAATATCGATTTCACTTCGTCTATATCCTCATCTCTTAGTATTACACAATGAAATACAAAATGTATTATATGCTACTCTGCAACCCATGTTATCAATGCGAACGATCAAATCATCTTATTTGACTGTTTTAAACAAATTAAAACCAAAAGATTCAATCTTGTACATAATTTATATTGTAAAGCTTTATTGTTATGCATTGAAACGTTATCATAACACAGAGAAAATTTAAATTTATAGGTTATAACATGAAGATTGCTATCATTGCTGCGATGTCAGAAGAGATTCAAATTTTACGTGATAAAATTGAAAACTGTCAGATTGAAAATCGCTTTGGATTTGATTTTTATACTGGTCGACTAGCGGGTCACGACATTGTTCTACTAAAATCAGGTATTGGTAAAGTCGCCGCTGCAACCGGAACAACCATGTTATTAAGTCATTATCAAATTGATGCTGTGATTAATACGGGGTCTGCCGGGGGCCTCAAGGCGAGTTTAAACGTGGGTGATATTTTAGTCTCAACAGAAGTGACCTATCATGATGCAGATTTGACTGCTTTTGGTTATCAAATTGGCCAAATGGCAGGTTGTCCAGTAAATTTTCAGGCAGATAAAAACTATCAACAATTAGCCTTAACTTGTATTAAACAGCAGCAACTCACTGGTGTAGCTGGATTAATTTGTAGCGGTGACGCGTTTATTAATGGTAAAGAGAAGCTTGAGCATATTCGTCAGCATTTTTCTGAGGCGATCGCTGTTGAAATGGAAGCCGCGGCGATTGGTCATGTCTGTTGGTTATTTGGTACGCCTTTTGTCGTTGTTCGGGCTGTTTCTGATGTGGCAGACAAAGAGTCAGCCATCAGTTTTGATGAGTTTTTACCGCTTGCCGCCAAACAGTCCTCGCTGACAGTTGAAACCATGCTAAAAACACTTAAATAACCGGCGAATCTTCGAGATGAGTTACATTTTTTGGCTGGATATTTTAGGCACAGCGGTATTTGCCATTTCAGGTGTGTTACTAGCAGCCAGAACACAAATGGATCCCATTGGCGCATTGGTCCTTGGGGTGATTACCGCTATTGGTGGCGGGACAATCAGAGATATTATTTTAAATAATGGTCCTATCTTTTGGGTGGTCGATTCAACGGATTTGATGATAGCGATAGTCGCGTCATTCTTTTCGATGATATTTATTCGATTTACGACCTTTAAATATCCACGTTATTTATTATCTATTCTCGATGCGATTGGCTTGGCTGTTTTTGTCGGCATCGGTGTTAATAAGGCAATTGCATCCCATGTGAATGAGTTAGTCGCTGTCTGTATGGGCGTTTTAACGGGTGTGGGGGGTGGCGTAATACGTGATGTATTAGCCAGAGAAATTCCGATGGTTTTCCGCGTTGATATCTATGCAACCGCTTGCATTATTGGTGGTGTTTGTCATATGATGGCATACCAGTTCTTCAGTTTACCGCTACAATATGCAACGCTATTCGGTATTGCCGTCACATTAGTGATTCGTTTAATGGCCATCTTTTGGCACTTAAAACTACCGATTCTCAGTGCCAAAAGTGGAATCAATAGGTCCTAAAGCAGAATATCGTTATTCTGCTTTTGAGATCTCATCAATAATCACATCATTTTCATCAACCACTGTTTTAGTCCCTTGGCTTATATCGACTAATTTCTCAAGATTACGATTTATGCTAAATAACACAAAAATAACTTCAAACGAGACACGTAAACTGACAAAACCAAAAATGATAGCAAATAGCCCTGCCAAAAAGGATGAATTCACCATCGTTGCCAGACCGCCAAGAATAATCAAAATCAATAAGAGCCAATAAACCCCAGTTAATAGTTCAGGAATAACTAATCGATTAAAAAACAGCAACTCTTTCGGTTCGAATTTTTTCATAATAAATCCCTCTTAATGAAATATAGCATGGTTGTAACTTGTTAAATTCTAACGAATTTAAATCAAATAGTACAATTTTATTCGTAGTTTTCCTTTATGTTGACTTATTCAAGAAAGTCATAGAATAGACTCTCTTCTACTCCATTGGTTTATTACTTTCTCAAAATCTTCGTCATCGACTTTAAACAGGGCTCATCATAAAATTAAATCCTGAATAAATAGCCAGTTTATCGATAAAAATATACAATAATCACCTGAGACTTTATATCGTTAACACTAAGAGCTATTTTGATGAAAACTTATATTCCAGGCAAAGATGCCGCACTTGAAGATTCTATTCACTATTTTGAACAGCAACTTAATCATTTTAACTTACAAGTTAAAGAGGCTTCCTGGTTAAATCCGGTCCCTAACGTTTGGTCTGTACACATTCAAAATATTGAGTGTCCACTTTGCTTTACTAATGGTAAAGGTGCCACTAAAAAAGCCGCATTAGCCTCAGCCTTAGGTGAATATTTCGAACGTTTATCAACCAATTACTTTTTTTCTGATTTCTATCTTGGTCAGCAAGCGGCTGCAAATGCGTTTATTCACTATCCAACTGAAAAATGGTTTCCGATAATCCATGCAGAAAAATTACCTGATGGTTTGCTGAGTCCGCAACTACTGCAATTTTATGACCCACATAAAGAGCTTAATGGTAATGACTTAATCGACATGCAGTCGAGTAATACCGATCGTGGTGTATGTGCCCTGCCCTTTGTTCAACAGTCAAATCAAAAAAAGATTTACGTACCGGTTAACTTAATTGCTAATCTTTATGCCTCTAACGGTATGGCCGCAGGTAATACAAAATATGAAGCGCGAGTCCAGGCACTGTCTGAAATTTTTGAGCGTTACGTTAAAAATAGAATCATCGCAGAAGCTATCAGCTTACCTGTGATTCCAACAGAAGTATTACAGCGCTATCCCGATGTCGTTGCAGCAATTAACACATTAGAAAAAGAGGGTTTTCCAATCCTCTGTTACGATGCCTCATTAGGCGGCCAATATCCGGTTATTTGTGTAGTATTATTTAATCCTGAAAACGGTAGCTGCTTTGCCTCATTTGGTGCTCATCCTCGCTTTGGCGTTGCACTTGAACGAACGGTAACAGAGCTACTACAAGGTCGCAGTTTAAAAGATCTCGATGTATTTTCTCCCCCTAGTTTTGATAATGATGATGTTGCTGATTTAACTAATTTGGAGACCCATTTTATCGACTCAAGTGGTCTGATATCATGGGATCTTTTCAAACAACAAACCGACTATGACTTTGTCGAATGGGATTTTAGTGGCGATACCGCGCAAGAGTATCAAAATATGATGCAGATCATGAATGATCAGGATACCGAAGTCTTAATCATGGATTATCAACACTTAGGCGTCTATGCATGTCGAATTCTGGCGGTCGGTATGTCAGAAATCTATCCGCCAGAGGATCTATTAATTGCCAATAATAATATGGCCATCCATTGGCGAGATACGATTTTAAATTTACCGACAGCAACGTTATCCAAAGAGCATTATCTTGCATTAATCGAACAACTTGATGAAGATGATCTTGATGATTTTGCTCGAGTCAGGGAGTTATTAGGTCTGGCAACAGGCAAAGATAACGCCTGGTATACACTACGTGTCGGTGAACTTAAAGCGATGCTGGCTTTGGCTGGTGGTGATTTAGAACAAGCACAAGCCTGGATTGACTGGTCAATTGAATTTAATCAATCAATCTTTACGCCCGCAAGAATGCACGCTTATCGCTGCTTACAAACCTTAGTTAACTTCGCCCTAACCCGTGACTCGGCTGATTTTAACCAATATCAACCGGCTTTTGATAAGATGTATGGCCAGGATGTGGTCAGAGAAATGTGGCAAATTGTTTTGGGTAACCAAAAATTCCATGGCCTATTTCAAATTGATGATGAGCTGACCCAGTTACCCGCTCATCAAACTTTATTATCAGTTTATCAAAAACTTCACCAAAGTTTACTCGCTACAAACTAATCATCTTCCTCAACAAGCATACGACTTACGTATGCTTGTTGAGATCGATCACGATATATTAAAAAATAGTAAATATAAGTTTAATCTTATAGCCATATCAAATGACACTCCTTATACTCAAAATAATTTTAATCATCGCTTAATATAGTGCATGCTATTATTTAAGCGGATAAGAATAACAATGATTGTTATGGATAATATCGTAAGATAAGGGGCAGATTATGTTTGGTAAATCTCGGATTGAAGCATTTAGTGATGGCGTGATTGCCATCGATATTACGATTATGGTCCTTGATTTAAAAGCCAGTAGGCAAGCCAATATGACGGCGATGCTAGATTTACTGCCTCATTTTACTAGCTACATATTAAGCTTTATTTATGTTGGCCTTTATTGGCATAATCATCACAATTTGTTCTCGATCGTCAAAAAAGTGAATAATAAAATATTATGGGCTAATACCCATCTATTATTTTGGTTGTCTTTGATTCCCTTTGGGACCAGCTGGGTGGGTGAAACCTCATTTGCGCTCCTCTCAACCAGTGTGTACGGTTTTATATTATTTATGTCGGCTATTGCCTACTTTGTTCTACAGCGCCTAATTTTCAGTCATCAAAGTTCGGCATTACAGTTACAAACTGCACTTGGTCGAGATCTTAAAGGTAAAATGACCCTCTTGCTCTATCTGTGCGGTATTATTATTGGTATCTTCGATTCTTATATCTCTTTTTCATTCTATATTGTTATTGCACTGCTTTTATTTATTCCAGATAGACGATTTGAAGATATGGCTGAAGAGATAGCTGAGAAATAGCACAATTAGCTCGCTGATAAATTAGCCGCTAAAAACAGTAAAACTGGAAGATAAAATTGAATAAAATCAATAAACAATAAAAAATAGTTGATATTGCATCGTGTTATATGACAAAAAAATCAAAGTATATTTAAAAAATATTTAGTGATATGCGTCAAATTTTGAGTATACTAATAACCCCATAAAATTAATGTTTTTGAGGGTGTTAGTTTGAATACTGACAATATTGTGGATTCATTATCATCTGCGCAAATGACTAAAGTGGCAGAAGAGACTTGCTTATATAAAGTAGGAAAGTATCCACAGATTACTATTTTTTCAGCTATCACAGCTGGTATCTTTATCTCTATTGCTTTTCTCTTCTATATTACCGTGACAACCGGTACCGAAAGTGTTCCTTTTGGTCTGGCGAAGCTTGTTGGTGGCATCTGTTTCTCGATGGGACTGATGTTAGTTGTCTGTTGTGGCGCCGATCTGTTTACCTCGACAATACTCACTATTATTCCCAAGATGACCCAAAAAATATCATGGTTTCAAATGTTTCGAAACTGGGTTTTGGTATATATTGGTAACTTTATTGGTGCCCTATTTTTTGTCGGTTTAATCTGGTTTTCAAGTCAACATATGGCAGCCAATGGTTTATGGGGCTTAAATGTCTTAAACACTGCACAGCATAAATTACACCACACCTTTATTGAAGCAGTCTGCTTAGGTATCCTGGCAAATTTGATGGTTTGCTTAGCAGTCTGGATGAGCTACGCTGGACGCAGCTTAATGGATAAAATGTTTATTATGATTCTACCCGTTGCAACCTTTGTTGCCAGCGGTTTTGAACATAGCATTGCAAATATGTTTATGATTCCAATGGGCATTGTGATTAAACATTTTGCGACACCGGAGTTTTGGTCTGCTATTGGCATCGCACCAGAGGCTTTTAGCGATCTGACAGTACCTAATTTTATTTTGAATAATCTTATTCCTGTAACAATAGGAAATATTATCGGCGGTTTGATGGTCGGTTTGACTTATTGGGGATTAAATTTACGTAAAGCTCATTGATTTCTTAAAGTTTACTACCATATTAATAAAGAATGAGTAGTAAATTTGAGAGTATATTATAATATCTGAGGTAACAATTATGAGTAACTTAAACGAGCAACAAACTGAAGCCTGGAAAGGTTTTAAAGATGGTGATTGGCAAAAAAATGTCAATGTCCGTGAATTTATCCAACAAAACTACACACCTTATGAGGGTGATGAGTCTTTCTTAGCGGGTGCAACTGATGCAACGACTAAGCTTTGGGATAACGTCATGGAAGGCATTAAAATTGAAAATGCAACCCATGCCCCTGTTGATTTTGATACCAGTGTTATCTCAACTATCACAGCCCATGATGCTGGCTATATCATTCAAGACTTAGAGAAAATTGTTGGTCTTCAAACTGAAAAACCATTAAAACGTGCCCTTATCCCGTTTGGTGGTATCAAAATGATCGAAAACTCATGTAAAGCTTACAATCGTGAACTCGATCCTGAAGTTAAAAAAATCTTTACTGAATACCGTAAAACACATAACCAAGGTGTATTTGATATCTACACGCCAGCTATTTTAGCTTGTCGTAAATCGGGTGTTATTACCGGTTTACCAGATGCGTATGGCCGTGGTCGAATCATTGGTGACTATCGCCGTATTGCACTTTATGGTGTCGATTTCCTAATGAAAGACAAATTTGCTCAGTTTAATTCACTACAAGACGATTTTGAAAATGGTGTTGATCTACAAATGACCATGCAACGTCGTGAAGAGATCGCTGAACAACACAGAGCACTAGGCCAAATTAAACAAATGGCGGCTAAATATGGTTATGATATTTCTCAACCAGCGAAAACAGCACAAGAAGCTGTTCAGTGGACCTATTTTGGTTACTTAGCTGCTGTTAAATCTCAAAATGGCGCAGCAATGTCATTAGGCCGTACATCTACCTTCTTTGATATCTACTTTGAACGCGATCTTAAAGCAGGCCTTATCACTGAGAAAGAAGCACAAGAAATTGTCGATCACTTCGTCATGAAATTACGTATGGTTCGTTTCTTACGTACACCTGAATATGATGAATTATTCTCTGGTGACCCAATCTGGGCAACGGAATCGTTAGCGGGTATGGGTGTTGATGGTCGTACTTTAGTTAGTAAAACAACTTTCCGTTTCTTAAATACACTTTATACAATGGGTCCATCGCCAGAACCAAACATGACTATTCTTTGGTCTGAGCAGTTACCTAAAGCATTTAAAGAGTATGCAGCGAAAGTCTCTATTGATACTTCATCACTACAATACGAAAATGATGATTTAATGCGTCCTGACTTTAACAATGATGACTATGCAATCGCTTGTTGTGTAAGTCCAATGATCATTGGTAAACAGATGCAATTCTTCGGTGCCCGTGCTAACTTAGCCAAAACTTTGCTTTATGCAATCAATGGCGGTGTGGACGAAAAACTGAAAATTCAAGTGGGTCCAAAAGAAGAACCAATCCGAAGCGATGTGCTTAATTATGACGAAGTATTTGCACGTTTAGACCATTTCATGGATTGGCTTGCAAAACAATATGTCACGGCTCTTAATGCGATTCACTATATGCATGATAAATATAGCTATGAAGCATCATTAATGGCGTTACATGATCGTGATGTTATCCGTACAATGGCATGTGGTATCGCGGGTCTTTCTGTTGCTGCTGACTCATTGTCTGCGATTAAATACGCTAAAGTAAAACCAGTTCGTGATGAAGATGGTGTTGCGATTGACTTTGAAATCGAAGGTGAATATCCACAATTCGGTAACAATGATGCGCGTGTTGATGATATTGCTGTTGATCTTGTTGAACGTTTCATGAAAAAAGTTCAGAAACTTAAAACTTATCGTAATGCGATTCCAACACAATCAGTATTAACCATTACTTCTAACGTCGTCTATGGTAAGAAAACGGGTAATACGCCAGATGGCCGTCGCGCTGGTGCACCATTTGGACCAGGTGCCAACCCAATGCATGGTCGTGACCAGAAAGGTGCGGTTGCATCATTAACATCGGTTGCTAAACTCCCGTTTGCTTACGCAAAAGATGGTATTTCTTATACCTTCTCAATCGTACCAAATGCGTTAGGTAAAGATGATCATGCTCGTAAACGTAATCTTGCAGGCTTAATGGATGGTTATTTCCATCATGAAGCGACAGTTGAAGGTGGTCAGCATTTAAATGTTAACGTATTAAACCGTGAAACATTACAAGATGCCATGAACAACCCAGAGAAATATCCACAGTTAACTATCCGTGTTTCGGGTTATGCTGTACGTTTTAACTCTTTAACTAAAGAGCAACAACAAGACGTTATTACTCGTACCTTCACGCAATCAATTTAATTCAACGATTGCATTGAATGATAAAGGCTCCCAACGGAGCCTTTATATTTTTGTTAAAATAGTACATTTTTAAAGGCAGAATAGGCAAACTGTTTAGTCTGTCGTTATGTTGAGAATATTTATGGATCAAAACATTATCATGACAACTCACGTACCAGTAAAAGGACGCATCCATTCGTTCGAATCATTTGGTACAGTCGATGGTCCCGGCATTCGGTTTATCGTTTTTTTTCAAGGCTGCTTGATGCGCTGTTTGTATTGCCACAACCGAGATACCTGGGATCTCAAAGGTGGTACAGAGATTACCGTCGCAGAGTTAATGAAAGAGTTAGTCACTTATAAGCATTTTATTATGCCATCAGGTGGCGTCACTGCATCAGGTGGCGAAGCCATTTTACAGGCCGAATTTATTAAAGAGTGGTTTACAGCTTGCCATAAAGAAGGTATTCATACTTGTCTGGATACCAATGGTTATGTGCGTAATTACGATGAGAATATTCATGGCTTAATTGATGTCACTGATTTGGTGATGTTAGACATAAAACAGATGAATGATGAAATTCATCAAAAACTGGTTGGTGTTTCAAATAAACGCGTACTTGAATTTGCCCGTTATTTACAAGAACGTAATCAACGTACCTGGATTCGATATGTGGTCGTACCAGGTTGGAGTGATGATGACGATTCAGCCCATCAATTAGGGGCATTTTTAAAAGACATGAAAAATGTCGAAAAAATTGAGATGCTACCTTATCATAAATTAGGTGCCCATAAATGGGTGACTATGGGTGAAAAATATATGCTTGATGGTGTGGAGCCACCACCCAAAGAGACCATGGAGAATATCAAGCAAATACTTGAAAGCTATGGGCTTACGGTTGCCTACTAATCTTTGCAAATCATGTTAGTTGATAAGTAGAACCGATTCGGTGTCATTTCATCACATTCACCAAACAGAAATGACACCAAAATAAAAAATCTGGATACATCTAAAAAAATAAATGCCTGTAAAATATTTCATTCCCTCGCCAGCTCAATCATTAAAACCCCTGAAACACAAGTATTTCCTCGACATTTGTCAATAACTCATTTTGGTTTCATACAGCGTTGGTTATTCAACAACTATCTATAAGTCAGCTCAAAAAATTAAAAAATATCGTCGATATTATTGCGATTAAAAGTACTAAAAGATAATAAAGCGGTTATTAAAATCACAATGTCTAATTTTAAAACGAGAATATAACACTTTTTAACCCCAACAAAAATTAACCACAAAAATAACAAGTCAGAATTAAACCAGTAAAATCAATTATTAAAAAAAGTGTTATATAAAACTTAACTCCAAGCATTAATTAAACAACTTAAAAACGTTAAAAAAATCAAGATAAACGAACAAAAACATTGAAATAGGGTCTCGTTAATGTATAATCCTGCCGGTAATGTGATTTTCATTTTTTTTACATTTAAATGTATATTTAAAAGCATATTACTCTGAAAGCTTACTTTATTTTAAATAAATTGTATAAATAAAATGCATTTTAAAAAAATCCTCTTTATTTATTGTTTATAAAAACATCCAGTAATGTGAGTTTTTTATTCATCACTTAATTATAAAAATCAACCGAAAGGTAAACTCTATGAAAAAAGTAATCATTTCTTCAATGCTAACAACCATCTTAGTAGCAACTTCTGCCCATGCGGCAGATAACTTCAATGGTGGCCAAATCCAATTCTTCGGTAAAGTAACTGATGTATCTTGTACGATTTCAGTTGACGGCCAAGGCGCTGATGCCAACGTTTATCTACCTTCTCTCGCTTTAAATGAAGCAAAAGATGCTACTGCTGATACTTTAATGAAGCCGAAAGCTTTCGTCATTGATGTCTCTAATTGTCAAGCGTCAGCAACACCACCAGTAGAAGGTGAAGGCGAACCAGCAGCGGCAACAATTAGCTTAATGTGGACTGGCGGTAACTTAGCCACAGCTTCAGCTGATTCAGGTTATTTAGCTAATACAGATTCGACTGGTGCGAAAAATGTTTATTTAGCGCTATCGACAGACAATGGCACAACCCTAACCAATAAAATTGTTCCAGGCGATAATGCACAACCAACTGCAACTGCAGATAAAACATCAGTGCCTAACGGCGTTCGCTTTACTTATTATGTTGGTTATGTCGCTGAGACGCCAGCTAACGTAACTGCCGGACAAATCAACAGTTACGCAACATACGAAATTACTTATCAGTAATCGTACGTATCAAGCTTAAGTTTGAATGATGTTATTCGCGGCAATGCGTTATTGCCGCTTTTAGTGAGGTTAAGATGAAAAAGATCATATTATTTTTTGGTTTCATTTTCAGTATGAACTGTTTAGCAAACAATATTATTGTTCATGGTACACGTTTTATTTATGCTGAAAATGAGAAAGAAGTGACTGTTCAACTAAATAATACGGCTAATCGTCCTGCTATCGCTCAAGTATGGCTTGATAACGGTGATGCTAATGAATCACCTGATGTGATTAAAACACCTTTTCAGATAACGCCACCTATTGCACGTATTGAGTCTAATGGTGGTCAAGCGATTCGCATTAAATTAATCGATAAAACTGAACTTGCAACAGACAGGGAAAGTCTATGGTGGCTCAATATATTAGATATCCCTTCAATCACCAAGAATCAAAATCAAGAAGAGAGCAGTGTCTTGCAACTGGCTATTCGTTCTCGTTTTAAATTTTTCTATCGACCAGCGGGATTAGGCAGTAGAGAGCAAGCACCACAAAAATTAGCCTTAAAAACACATGGTCGATCATTGACGGTTAATAATCCCACGCCATTTTATCTCACACTGATCCAAATCACGACTGAGGATAAAACTGCCCTGCTCAAAGATGCCATGATACTAGCACCACAATCAGAAAAAATAATTAAAACTAAAAAACCCATTAAAACAGGCCAGACAGTGGTTATTAATAATATGAATGATTATGGTACCGCGATTGCTATCAAAAAAGTTGTTGAATAAGGCCTCATCAATGAAGTGTAAAAAATTGTCTAAAAAGCATCATTTTAAACTTTCGATGATCAGTCTATCCTTAATTGGTATAACGCCTGCTTTTAGTACTTACGCTGATGAAACAGAGGCTTATGAATTTAATTCCGGATTTATTATCGGTAAACAACGCAATATCGATTTATCACGTTTTAATAAAGAGATGATCTCGGCTGGTCTCTATTCCGTTGATGTTTATACCAATAATCAATGGAAAGGTCGCTACGATTTAAACATAAGTAAAGATAACAATGGCCATTTAGGTGTCTGCTATACACCTAAAATGCTTGAACAATTTGGTATTTCGATTGATAAATTAAATAATAAATTAGCTAAAGAGAAAGATTTTTGCCAACCTTTATCTGCAATAAATTCTGATAAAAATGTACAAGATGTCTTTATTCCTTCTCAGTTACGCTTAAATATCAGTATTCCACAAATCTATGAATTAACCGTGTCGCGCGCATATATCGAACCAATATTTTGGGATCAAGGTATTACTGCCTTAAATGTCAGTTATATGGGGAACTATTATTATCAACATTTTTCTTCGACTAATAACAATTATCCTGCTCATCATAACAATAATGCCTATGTTTCTATTAACGGCGGTTTATCGTCTAATGGCTGGTTACTAAAACATGTGGCCAATGCAAGCTGGCAGAACTCAAACAATATTGAGTGGAATAATACACAAACTTACCTACAAAAAGCGCTACCACAAATAAAATCCAAAGCAATTGCGGGTAATTTTTATACTGATGGCAATCTTTTTGATAGTATCCATCTACGCGGCATGAAATTATCGACTGATAGCGATATGTTTCCAGATGGTATGACCTCTTATGCGCCAGAGATTAGAGGGATTGCACAAAGTAATGCTCTCGTGATCATCAGACAAAATGGTACTATCATTTATCAAACGTCAGTGCCGCCAGGACCATTTAATCTCACCGACGTACATCCAACCGGATATGGTAGCGACCTGGATGTCACCGTACTTGAGGCGGATGGTAGTGAGAGTACTTTTAGCGTACCTTATTCATCAATAGCACAATTACTCAGACCCGGTTATACTCATTATCAAGTCGCGCTAGGCAAATCAGAAGTTGAAAATTTGACCAAGGACCAGACTATATATCTAGGTACCATCCGACATGGCTTGAATAGTCGCTTTACGCTTTATGCTGGCACGACTGGATTTAATGAGTACCATTCAATCCTGTTGGGAACGGCCATTAATACTGGATTTGGCGCACTGGCATTTGACATCAATTATGCCCATTTATCTCTGTTTGATAACTCCCATATTGGTCAAAGTTATCGCCTGAATTTTAACCGTAAATTTGTTGGAACGAATACGAATATATTCTTAGCTGCGTCACATTCACCCACAAAACACTATTATAATTTGCATGATGCGCTTTATGCCGTGGAGTATCAACATCAAGAGAACTATAATCCATACCGTTCTCCTATAAAAAATGACTTTAATTTTACCATTAATCAGCATTTTTCCGATACATTCGGCGGGATCTATGCCGCTGGCCGTATTGCTGAGTATTGGGAAAATGATCGTACGGTCAAACAGTTTCAAGTCACTTATAGCAACACGATAAAAAGACTCTCATTTTCATCCTCTTATATGCGTGTTTATACCAAGCATCAAAATGAAAATAAGATCGATGATCGAATCAGTTTTAATCTCACTTATCCACTTGGTTTGGGTGGGAAATCGAACACCCTCACCTCAAATACCACGTTTAATAATACCCATTTTGGTTCAAGTCAGTTAGGTATTAATGGATTAATTGATAAAGATGGTTTGGGATCTTACGGCGTGAATACTTCAATAAGCTCTGGTGGCCAGAAAAATGTTGCCATCAATACCAGCTATCGAAGTAAAATTGCGGCAGTCAGCTCAAACTTCAGCCAAGGTGAAACCTATCGCCAGTTTGGTTTTGGTACTAGCGGCTCACTGGTTATCCATACAGATGGCATGACTTTATCACCCAATATTTCTGAGACCATGGTTCTGGTCGAGGCGAAAGGAGCCCAAGGTGCCACAATGTTGCGAAGTCCAAATACATTCATTGATAGCAAAGGTTATGCTTTATCACCTTATGCCAGACCTTACCGAATCAATACTATTGAAGTCGATCCAAAAGGTAGTCCTGAGGATGTCGAGTTTAGCAATAATCTGGCTCATGTAGTTCCTTATGCTGGCAGCATTACCAAAGTTATATTTGATGTTAAACGAAATCAAACACGGGTTTTTTATATCACGCATGAAACAGGCGAACCTCTACCATTTGGCTATGAAGTCAAAGATAGCCATGACAAACCAATTGGTATCGTTGGGCAAGGCGGCACTGTTTTTATTCATAATCCCAAAGCGGATAGTGCTATTATCGAATGGGATAATGGTCGGTGTATATTCCAATTAGACAATCAACCATCTAATGATAGGATATGTTATGATCAAATATTATAAATGGATGCTGATTTTTTTTGGCATGATACTCTCGATTCATACAGTAAAAGCCGTATGCACTCGAACAGCAGCACCAACCATTACTGGCAGCACCGATATGGGCACCGTGATTGTCAGTCCGAATCTTGCGGTGGGTGCTATTATTGCTCAACAGGTTTTTTCTATCCCAGGTAATGCTTCACAAACTTTTTTGAACTGTGATAATGGTACTGAGGTCAATGCCGATGTGGTCATGGGCATCGTCTCAGCATCAGATGCTACGCTTTATTCAACCAATATTCCCGGTGTCAGCATCCGTTTTAATCGAAATAAAAGAGACTATCCATACATCTATACAGCCTCAGGGGCGACGTCACTTGGCGACTCTAACATTACTGTCACTTTAATTAAAACAGCTGAAATCGTTGGCTCTGGCCCACTAACTGCCGGTACTTATACACAGTTTGGTTATCGTCCTGTCAATAATCCCATGATGTCAACCTACATGAATGCCAATGGCACAACGATTATTGCGCCTTCATGCACCATCTCCAATAGCAGCAGTTCAAGTGTCTATTTGGAATCGATAAGTAGAAACAAGCTTACTGGCGGTATTGGACTCACTGCTGGCGAGACGCCTATTTCGATTAATTTATTATGTAATGGCGGATCATCAGTAAGTAGTGGTTTTGATAATATTAACTTAACCTTCAGCGGAGAAATACCAAGTGGTTTGGATGCAAGTTATGGTGTTTTAGCCAATACCAGTGCTTCTGGTGCTAAAGGCATTGGCATTCAGGTGCTAGAAACTGGCTCAAAAAAACCCTTAATATTTAATAAAACTTATGTGGCAGGATCACTAGCCAGCACGCAAAATGGCTACCTTGGCTACCTTGGCTACCTTGTTTCACAAAATTATATTGCACGTTATTACCGATATGGTACGCAAATCACATCCGGTGATGTAGAAGCCAAGATGCTATATAACATAACCTATAATTAATTACATGAATGATGGATTATGCAGCTCATCATAATCCATTTAGCCTTATTATTTACATTTAGTATATCAATGTTATTGGCGTGTAATGATGGTTATGCTTTATCTGTTAATGCTAGCCGGTATCAGACTAATATTATCAGATGTATGGAAAACATAGAACCAGAGAATTCTGTTACCTCGGAGTGTCTTATACGAACCAAATAACCAAAGATCATATTCAATATGATACATATACAAAATCATATTTCAGGTGCTCTCTATAGACAAGCGGTATCCCTTTCTTCTGGTGATAAAAGTACAATATATATGACAAGCGAAATAGTATCGTCGATGATATTCGTCAAACCCAAAATGGATATCGATATTAGCGAATGAAAAGATCTTCAGTGTAGATTCAATTTAGACAATAAATTATGTAGCAATAAGGTATATTATGAACAAGTATTATAAGTGGATCACCATTTTTAGCCTGCTCGGCTCGATTAATTATGCACATTCAGTCTGTACAAGAACAGACATTCCAACTATCAGAGGCAATACGGATATGGGGACAATAATCGTCGATCCTAATCTTCCTGTCGGCGCAGTGATTGCTCAGCAAGTCTTTACGTTTATTGGTAATTTAACTCAAAATTTCTTGATATGTGAAGTAGGCGATCCGATAAACGCTGATGTAGTAATGGGCACCGCATCCGCCTCAGATGAAACTCTCTATTCTACTAATATTCCCGGTATTGGCATTCGCTTTAATCGTAATACCAGAGATTATCCTTATATCTATAATGCGCTAGGGGGAACTTCTGTTGCGGATTCAACAGTTACCGTTACTCTGATTAAAACAGCCGCTATTGTTGGCTCGGGTTCCCTAGCAGCAGGTACATACACGCAGTTTGGTTATCGACCTCTCAACAACCCGATATTCGAAACATTTATGAATGCCAGTGGTAGCAAGATCGTCGCCCCTTCCTGTACGGTATCGAATAGTAGCAACTCAAATGTCTACCTAGCGCCGATAAGCAGAAATAAATTGACCGGTGGCATTGGACTTACCGCGGGTGACACCCCCTTTTCAATCGATTTGCTGTGCAGTGGCGGAAGCTCCATTAATAGTGGCTTTGATAATATGAATTTAACCTTCAGTGGTGAAATTCCGCAGGGTATCGATGCTAGCTATGGTGTCTTAGCCAATATAAATGCTTCTGGTGCCAAAGGTATCGGTATTCAAGTCATCGAAGCCGACTCAAAAAAACCACTAGTTTTTAATCAGCCTTATCTTGCCGGGTCATTAGCAAACACACAAAACGGATATACTATTTCACAAAATTATATTGCTCGTTATTATCGCTATGGTACACAAATCACGGCTGGTGATGTTGAAGCCAAGATGCTGTATAACATAACCTATAATTAGTCTCATCAACAATGGATTACGGGACTTCACGTAATCCATTACCAACAAAAAAAACACCTAGACAGTCAATGTTTAAGGTTACGCTCTTAGCTATCTGACAAACTCACATATTGAATCGAATACCATAATAATGGTCATCTTTATCTTAGATGACTATTTCAATATAATAACTATAAATTATCTTTTATTTCCCGAATATATTTACGTCGACTGATGCTACGAATGGTATAAACTAAGCCTTCAACCATCAGTAAACAGACCGCACTCCAAACTAAAACATAGGTCCATATGTGGTCGGGTGAAATAGTTTCATGTAGCAGAACAATCGACACAATAGCCAGTAAAGCGGGTTCGATATAACTGAGCAGACCAAATAAGCCTAACGGTAATAATTTGGCAGCAACAAAATAGGCCGCGAAGGCGATTGCGGTAATAACGCCCAGCATCGGTATCGCTACAGGATGATAGACAAATTGCATCTTAATTTCTGCAGCAGAGTATTGTGTGCAGAGATAGATAGCGCAGGCGACAGCAATACAGAAAAAGTCACTAAATGTACCTTCAATACCATCTAAACCGAGTTCTCGTCTAAAAATAAGATAAATCGGATAACCCAGCGCTACAACGACCGTTTCCCAAGAGAAAGCCCCGGTCGTCCATAGCTCGTAAATCACTCCCAACACCGCTAAAGTGATCGCAACTCGCTGATAAACGCTAAATTTTTCCTTATAAACAAAGCGGCCACTAATAACCATCATTAAAGGCAAAATAAAATAACCTAATGATGTCGACAACGCTTTCCCTGTCAGAGGCGCCCAAATAAAAATGAGCATTTGAATCGCTAGCATACTGCTACTAAATAGTATGGCTAGAATAAATAGCGGATTTCTTTTGATCTTTTTTAATAAACTGAGTACGGCATCCCAACGTTTTTCAAAGGTAATCAAAATAGCGATAGCTGGACAAGACATTAATAAGCGCCAACAAAAGATTTCAACAACTGAAAGTGGCCGCAATAAAACCGGAAAATAATAAACCAGCCCAAATAGACAGGAGGCAGAAATTGACAATAAAATCCCTTTAAACATCGTTCACCACACACATGATTGTTTCACAAAATGATGAGCACCTAAGCAAATATTGTCTGAACTTTCACAATCTGAACTTTCACAAGATTCTCTATGAGAAAAGCGCCCTATTTTAATCGCGATTATTATAACCTGAATCAGACTATTAAGACGACACATATGGACCATTTTTCTAATGATACTAACGAGAAAACAGATTATTCAGTTGATGAGGGATAGATTTTAACAGTAGGATAATGCAAGTCGATAAAAAAATCCGATGGAATAATACACATCGGATTTCAACTTTAAAAGAATAGATGACTAGCCGATATATTCGATACCCCCCATATAAGGGATAAGTACACTTGGTACTTTAATTCGACCATCAGCTTGCTGGTAATTTTCCATTACAGCAACTAAGGTACGGCCAACCGCCAATCCTGAACCATTTAAAGTATGAACTAAATGGATCTTTTTATCTTCGCGAGCACGGTAACGTGCTTGCATTCGACGAGCCTGAAAATCCCACATATTCGAACATGAAGAGATTTCACGGTAAGTATCTTGAGCCGGGACCCATACTTCAAGATCGTAGGTTTTACAAGAACCAAAGCCGATATCACCGGTACATAAAATCACTTTACGATAAGGTAACTCAAGAAGTTGTAAGACTTTCTCGGCTTGTCCCGTCAGCTCTTCTAATGCCGCCATTGAGTCTTCTGGTTTAACGACCTGCACTAATTCTACTTTATCGAACTGATGCATACGAATCAAGCCACGCGTATCTCGGCCATATGAACCGGCTTCAGAACGAAAACATGGCGTGTGTGCCGTCATTTTTAATGGTAAACAAGCTTCATCAAGAATTTCATCACGCACTAAATTCGTTACCGGTACTTCCGCGGTTGGAATCAATGCATAATTACTGGTTTCAGCCTCGTCTGATAATGGCTTAGTATGAAATAAATCCTCACCAAACTTCGGTAGTTGACCCGTACCAAATAAGGTCGCTTGATTGACTAAATAAGGTACATAAGTTTCTAGGTAACCATGTTCAGAGGTATGAAGATCTAACATGAATTGTGCCAATGCACGATGCAGCTTAGCAATTTGACCTTTCATTACCACAAAACGTGCGCCAGTCAGTTTGACTGCAGCAGCAAAGTCTAATCCAGCAAGACGTTCACCCAGTTCGACATGATCTTTAATTGGGAAATCAAATGTACGTGGCTGGCCCCAACGAAACACTTCAACATTATCACTGTCATCTTTACCATCCGGCACCGAATCATCCGGCATATTAGGAATCGTCGCCACAACATCACGAATTTGAGATAATAGAATCTCTAATTCAGCTTTCGCTTTATCTAGTTTTTCACCTAATTTATTGACCTCTTCACGAACAGCGGTGATATCTTCTCCGCGCGCTTTTGCGGCACCAATATCTTTCGAACGTGCATTTCGTTCCGCCTGAAGATTCTCTGTTTCAACTTGTAGCACCTTTCTCTTTTCTTCCAGAGAACGAAGCGTATCCACATCAAGTTTATAACCTCTGCGCGCAAGTTTAGCGGCAACTGTCGCAAGTTCATTACGTAATAAATTTGGATCTAACATAGTTTGCCTGTTTATTGAATATAGATGATTAATTTATTTTTAATATTATACGCAATATTGCGGGTAGGTAAATCTCTCCGTGTTGATTTTCTACACACTAATACCCCAAATAAGAGATAAAATTGATAAATATTCTCGATAAAACCCTTTTTTAAAACATATTCTGTTTTAATAATAATAAATTATCGGGTACTACATGGATCACCCCCTCGCCTGGCGTATCAATTTCAGCAATAATAAACAGCGCTAAGGTGGTTAATAGGGGTAATAAGAAAATAAGCCAATTTTTACCTTTTAAACCGCGAATGTTATAACCAATTAAGATATTGGCGCAGATAGCAAAAACAATCAGTAAAAACCAGGCGGCATTGGGCACGTGATGTTTCCAACTCGCTAAAGTATTTTGTTGGGAAACATACAAATTACTAAAAGCCGATAAAATCACATTAATACTCGCATGCTCTTTAGGGGCAACTTCGGTTGTCATAAAGTCCCATAACTCAGCTTGTTTTTGAAAGGAGATGGCTTGCCAGTACTGATTCTCTTGACTCATACCAGATTTAAAAAAAACGACTCTGGCATCTAAATATTCAACTAACAAGGTTTTAGTCGTCTGCTGCTGCTCGGGCGTCAATAACTGAGTATATTGCGCCGCAACACCGATTGAAATGGCTTCATTCTCTTCGGTTTTTTGACGTTCGTTATAACCCTGAATCGAGATCGACAAAACAAAGCCAATCAATAGTGCTAATAACGATAAAATGGCGCCGAGTACGATATTGGTTTCGTCATCGACTAATACATTATTACCATGGCGTTTTTTAAAAAAATACTTGCCAATATAAGCTGAGATAAACAGTAAAACCAAGGCAACAACAAACAGAAACACGGAATTGATCGAGGCACTGTTAAGTAATTCAAATATCATAGACATGGCGTAAATTTACCTTTATAAAATAATCTCAAATGATTGAAAAAAACGGCAATATCGCGCTGCTTATTTAATCACATCAACGATACAAAAGTGGTCAAGAATTACTTCTTATATCGTTGCTGCGAACTGGCCTCATCTAACTGCGATAACCAGATCAGTTTTTCAGCATACTGCTTCTCAGCACCACGCGTCATAGGTTGATAGTATCTTCGTTCAGCCAGCTCTGGTGGAAAATAGTTTTCGCCCGCCGCATAAGCGTTTTCCTCATCGTGGGCGTAACGGTATTGTGCCCCATAACCTAACTCTTTCATCAGACTAGTCGGTGCGTTACGTAAGTGCTCAGGCACATCATAATCGGGTAATTGCTGCGCATCGTTTAAGGCTTGTTTGAAAGCAATATAAACCGCATTACTTTTTGGTGCCAAAGCCAGATAAACGATAGCTTGAGCAATCGCCCTTTCACCTTCCGCGGGGCCAACACGTGTAAAACAGTCCCAAGCCGAAATCGCCACTTGCATCGCTCTTGGATCCGCATTACCGACATCTTCTGAGGCTATTGCCAATAGTCGTCTTGCTACATATAAAGGATCTCCGCCAGCAGAAATAATACGCGCATACCAATAGAGTGCGGCATCTGGTGCCGAGCCTCGAATTGATTTATGCACGGCTGAGATTAAATCGTAATAGCGATCGCCTTTATTATCAAATCGTGCACTGCGTTCACCGACCACTTCTTTTAGCAATTCTGGTGATAAGATACCATCGCTACCGACCATATCGACGAGGACTTCTAAGATATTTAAGGCACTGCGCGCATCACCGTTGGCAAATTCAGCCAGCTGCTGTTTTGTTTGCGCAGATAGTACCAGAGATTGTTTGCCATAACCACGTTCAGGGTCTTGCATTGCTTGGGCTAAAATCAGCTCAATGTCAGCCTGAGTGAGTGATTTAAGTAAATAAACCCGCGCTCGGGAGAGTAGCGCTGAATTCAACTCGAATGAGGGATTTTCGGTGGTAGCGCCAATAAAAGTTAAGGTGCCATCCTCAACAAACGGTAAAAAAGCATCTTGCTGACTCTTATTAAAACGATGAACCTCATCGACAAACAACACTGTTCTTTGACCAGATTGCTGGTTTATCTTCGCGCGTTCAACTGCCTCTCGAATATCTTTAACTCCTGATGTTACCGCGGAAAGACGCTCTACTTTGGCCTGTGCATGATGGGCAATAATCTCAGCTAAAGTTGTTTTTCCAGTGCCTGGCGGCCCCCATAAAATCATCGAATGTAAATGACCAGCTTCAATCGCACGAGGTAAAGGTTTTCCTTCTGCCATCAGATGTGACTGACCAATATACTCAGATAAATTACGCGGACGCATACGCGCGGCTAGCGGCTTAAAATCATCCTGGCTAAAATCAAATGACATACTCGACATAGGGATTATTACCGCTGGTCATCCAGCGTGACTCCTTTCGGGATAATGAAAGTGAATTTACTTTCATCAATTTTAGCTAGTTTATGATGGGTAAGTTGATAAAAGCTGTTCTGGCCATCTTCTTCAATGATCTTAAAGCTGATAATTTTCCCCTCAGCGGTGACCGTAATTTGAAATTTTTGTCCTTTCTGACTAATCGGCATCAATTCAAACAGATCATTGTTGCGGGTTACTTGATAACCATCCCAAATTGAATTATGACTATCGGTAATTAATAGCAGTAGATGATTATCCGCAATATTACTTAGCGACATAGCAGTCACTTGCTCAAGCATCGGCGTGTAGATCCAGACCGTTTTGCCATCAGAGATAATCGATAACTCATCCGGTGAGGATAATTTCCAGTTAAAGTAATAAGGCCGACTGATCCAAAGTTCGCCTTCGCCTTCCTGAACCAGATCGCCCTCCTGAGTTTTCACCACCTGACTAAACTGACTATAAAAACCATCTAGTTTGTTTAAACGCGTTTGGAGCTCAGCTTTCGCATTAGCTTGTGTCGCCCAAACTGGGTAGCTGGTCATCAATGAAAATAGTAACACCAGTAAAGTAAATATTTTTTTCATAGGCTCTCTGTCTTTTTTCAGACGCAATCATGCGCTATTTATCGATCCCTTCATCATACATATCAAACAATTTAATGAAATAAGAAAACGATCGTTACCATCTCAATAAAACAACCGTATGACTTTCAGACCTCATATAACATCAAAAATCATTATGTCCTAATGCCAACACTTCACGATTGCCATTGTGGCTTGGCGCGCTGACTACACCTTGAGTTTCCATCTGCTCGACAATGCGTGCCGCACGATTATAACCAATACGAAATTGTCGCTGTACACTCGAGATCGAGGCGCGCTGTTTCTCAACGACAAAGGCGACCACTTGATCAAAGAGCGGATCTAACTCGTCATCATTGCTGCCAAAGTCATCACTCTCACCTTCACCACTGCTGGCGGTGACATTTTCTATATATTTTGGTTTGCCACGTGCTTTCCAATCCTGAACGACCGCATGAACTTCTTCATCGCGCACAAAGGCACCATGCACACGAACCGGAATTGAACTATTTGGCCCTAAATACAACATATCTCCCATACCAAGCAGAGACTCTGCCCCCATTTGATCAAGAATCGTACGTGAATCTATCTTACTTGAAACAGTAAAGGCGATACGGGTTGGAATATTCGCTTTTATTAAACCGGTAATCACATCAACAGATGGCCTTTGAGTCGCCAAGACTAAATGAATACCAGCTGCTCGGGCTTTTTGTGCCAATCGGGCGATGAGCTCCTCAATTTTTTTGCCTACCGCCATGATTAAATCAGCAAATTCATCTACCATGACAACAATATAAGGTAATTTTTCTAACATCGGCATATTCAGATCCGTGCTATCAGTCGGTTTCCACAATGGGTCAGGGATAGGACGCCCCATCTCTTCAGCCATTTTGATTTTATCATTATAACCGGCAATATTACGCACGCCTAAAGCTGACATCAAACGGTAACGACGCTCCATTTCATTGACACACCAGTTCAGCGCATTCGCCGCATCCTTCATGTCGGTCACCACTTCAGTCAGTAAATGGGGAATACCATCATAGATGGATAACTCAAGCATTTTCGGATCGATCATAATAAAGCGCACATCTTCAGGTGTCGATTTATACAAGATACTGAGAATCATGGCATTTACTCCAACAGATTTACCTGAGCCGGTGGTACCAGCGACGAGTAAATGCGGCGTTTTGGCAATATCAGCGACCACAGACTCTCCACCAATATCTTTACCTAATACAATCGTTAACGGTGACTTTGCTTCTCTAAATTGTGGGCTATCCAGTACTTCCCTGAAAAACACCGTTTGGCGGTCTTTATTTGGCAATTCAATACCAACATAAGGTTTACCCGGAATCACCTCAACCACACGTACAGACGGCATAGAGAGTGAGCGAGCTAAATCACGATCTAATGTTGAAATACGCGCCGCTTTCACGCCAGGTGCCAGTTCTATTTCAAATCGAGTAATCACCGGGCCAGGCAGGTAATCAACCACACGCGCTTTAACCCGAAAGTCAGCTAAACTTTTCTCAATTAAACGCGCCATCGTTTCTAATGCAGCGTGATCGATTTCTGCTCGTTGAACAGGCGGTGCCGCCAGCAACTCCAGAGACGGTAATGGTGTGGATGGTTTAAGCAGTGGGGCACTATTTTTCACTAAAAATGGATGAATCAGACTATCATGAATATTTTCCTGAGTAACCATGTCATCAGTTTCATCTTCATCGATAGATTCCGACACAGCTGTCGACTCGGCATGTTGAATGTTCGCCGGCATGAAATCATCGGTTTCTAGCTCATTATTTCTCAGAACAGCCGCCGGATACCTCTCTGGCTCATCGATTATCTCAGTCATAATCGATGTCGATACCGAATCACATTCATTATCCATCAACCGTGTTTCAGCCTCATCAATAGCCGGTACATAACTCGCCACTGGGGCAATCTGTGAATCCTCAGCATCAATAGACGTTTGCGGGCTATACGCCTGTGTCTGCTCGGCTCTAATCGGTGAATAATAATCGGCATTGATTAAATTATCTTGATGAGAAATAAAACCGGACGGTAAATCCCGTGTTGAGTGATGGTTTTCTTGCTCAGGCGTTTCTCTATCTTCAGTTTGTAGTTCTGAATGAAGTTCTGAATGCGGCTCTGAAACTTGTTCAAACCAAGGTTTATGGGTTAACTCAGTAGCCTGTGCAGTGAAGTGCTCAGCGGCTAATTCACTATTTTCATCCTCAGTAGTGAACGCATCTGGCAAATCTTGTGTGTTGTCCATCACGATTGTATGGTTTATCGCAAAATCATCATCATGTTGAGCCTCAAGATCCTCTTCAACATGCATGTCAGCTATAGTCTGCTTATCGTCATCTAAACGATGAGATTGATTAAATAGAGGGTCTGACGCTTCATCTGTCAGCTCATCAACCTGTGTCTCTTCTTCTTGATATTGCCTTGCAGCGCGACGGGATAGATAACCGTTAATTAAGATAAATATAGGCGTAGCCAGAAAGACAACAAAAGCCCCTAACTTTTCAGCTATCCATAACCATGAATAACCCGTCAGTAAAGTGATACTCACCATCCACAAGGCTAAAAATAGCAGTGAAGCACCGATGTGATTAAAGATTGGGTAAGCAACCGCAGCAATCACCGTGCCGAGAATACCACCTGATTGGTACTGCCCCCAATCATTAATATTTAAGGCTAAAAAACCGGTTAGACTAAAAATAAAAGCCAGTATACCAATAACACGCAATGATATGGTGAAATAATTCAACTCCTTATCGTAGTCACGATAAAAATAGACGGCTGTTTGCCAACAGAGCCAGAGTAACACAAATGGTATACAATAAGCCGCAAAACCTAAAAACTGCAACAAGATATCTGAACAATAAGCGCCGATTGCCCCGCCCCAATTTTGAATAGGCTCATGCTGCGCCGTTTGCGACCAGCTAGGGTCGGCCGGATCAAAAGAAAATAAAGAAAGCGTCAGATAAACGACAAATATCGCTAATCCAAATAATAGAACTTCAATACCGATTTGCGTATTAGTTAGCTTAACTTTTTTCTCGTTAGTTTCAGATATCACTTCAGACTGTTTCAAAAATCACCCAATATTATTTTGTATAAACCGATAAACCAAATACAACCACGCCAGCATAGCGTGAAAATCTTAAATTTCTGTTAGCTGCTGACGATAATGTTCGCCATTTTGCGCATAATGATCAGCATTTTGTTGGATATGTGCAATCTCTTCTTGAGTCAACTCACGAATCACTTTTGCAGGTATCCCTATCAAAAGTACGCCCTCTTGATAAGGTGACTTATGCGTCACCAGTGAATTTGCTCCTACTATGCAGTTTTTAGCAACTTTGGCATTATTCAGTACGGTACTCCCCATACCAATAATCACATTATCATCAATATTACAGCTATGCAGTACAACATTATGACCGACTGTCACATTTGCACCTACCGTACAAGGCACACCATAGTCAGTGTGAATGGTTGAATTATCTTGCACGTTACTATTTTCACCAATAGAAATTGACGCGATATCCCCTCTTAAAACAGCACCAAACCAAATCGTCACCTTTCTAGCCAGTGAGACTTTACCAATAATCGCTGCATTGTCAACGACATAAGCCGACTTATCAACAGCTGGGCTGCACTCTCCAAGACGATAAATCATGCTTGTTCCTCTCTATTCACTTTTGTTTTTTGTTTTGATAATCTAAAAAAAGTAAATGCCAAAATGTTACAAATAATCATCGAACCCACCATCAAATATTCCGTCTTATGACTGACGATGGTGTGATCGACCACAGACATTAGTGTATCAGGTTCTGCATGAGATAACCACGCAAGTAAAACACCAATTAATGCGGCGATTAAAAAACGAAATGTACCGGTTAACGATGCAGCAGTGCCGGCAATATGGGGATAATAAGATAAAATGATTGCCATGCCATTACCACCAATAATCGCCATACAACCAATATAACCGGCGATACCAATAACCATCGCTGTGAAACCGAGCTTGAAGACAACAGCAATCAGTAAATAAAAGGTCATCACTGTTTGGATTACCATGCCTAAGGTCAACATATTCATTGCCCCTTTCTGGCGAACAAAACGGCTATTAATCAGATTTAATACCACCATCACAACAATATTCAGCGCAAAATAGTAACCAAAATGAGTAGCTTTGACGCCATAAATATTCATATAGACAAAGGGTCCCAGGCTTAAAAATGAAAATAAGCCAGCCCCCGAAAACCCACCGATCAGCATCAACCGAAATACTTGCTTATGACGACAAATGGTCACAAAATTACCCAATATATTATACAGACTTAATTTACTTCGCCGCTCTTTGGGTAACGTTTCAGGCACCACAGTGATAACTAAAATCAACGCAATACAAGCCGCAGCAGAGAGAACATAAAAGATCGTTTGCCACTGAAACCAAATTAAAATAACGCCGCCCAGTATCGGCGCGAGTAACGGCGCCAGATTAGAAATTAAAATAACAAACGAGGTCATCCGAGAAAATTCATCGCGATCACTAAAAATATCACGCATAAAAGCATTGATGACCACAGCTGTCGAGGCCGCCGCTAAGCCGTGAAAAAAACGCATGACAATTAATTGATTCACTGTCGGTGAGAGTCCACATAAAGCCGCCGCAACAACAAAAAGGATTAAGCCACTTAATAAAACAGATTTACGACCATAACTATCACTCAATGGGCCATAAATAAGCTGACCGATAGAAAAACCGAACAAATAGCTACTAATCGTCAACTGCACCAAACCGTCATCGACACCATAATGCCGGGCAATAGTTGGCATGCTGGGTAAGTACATATCGATAGATAGTGGCATCAACATCGATAGTAGTCCCAGAATCAGCACCAGTAACCATTTAGGTAAACCAATCCTTGAGTAACTATATTTAGTTTGTTCAGTATTCACAGATTCCTTTCTCTTAGCGTAATATTAATTTATGTGACAAGGAGAGCTAATGGATAGCCTTCACTTCACTCTCGGTTAAAACACGATATTCACCTTCAGGAATATCAAGCTCAACGGAACCAATTCGCTGACGATGTAAAGATTCAACATGATTACCCACCGCCGCAAACATACGTTTAACTTGATGATAACGTCCTTCATTTATAGTTAAATGCGCATGATAATCATCAACAATGACCAGTTTAGCGGGTTTAGTTAATTCAGGTTCATTTTTGAGCGCAATACCGCGTGCAAATTGTTCAATTAAATCTATGGTTAACGGTGCAGAAACCGTAACATGATACTCTTTTTCACATTGATGCTTGGGTGACGTAATTCGGTGAGACCACTGGCCATCATCAGTAAGTAAAACCAACCCTGTCGTATCAAGATCTAAACGCCCTGCTGCATGCAATTTTTCTGACATCGGTTCGTCGATCAAATATAGAATCGTAGCATGATCCGGATCATCAGTTGAGCAAACATATCCGGCCGGCTTGTGAAGCATAAAATATCGCTTTTCGATGATCGGCTCAATCACATTGCCTTGATAAGTCACAACTTCGTTTAAGGTGAGTTGATGAGCACCTAATTTAATCACGACATCATCAACCGTAATGAGTCCGGCTTTTAATTCTTTGTTAATTAAGCTTCGGCTAACACCCAAATGGTGAGCAAGAAATTTATCTAAACGCATAGTCAATAAAGGCCTAAAAATAGAGTTGGCTAAATAGTGATATTGTAAAGAAAAAACAGAGTATGAGAAAGCATATTCATGATTTATTCATTGAATATGCCTGTTTTTAGTTATTGAGTTTAACGACATAAGAAAAAATTTGAGCCCAATATTGAAGCTTATTTTTATTGATTGATAGATAAAATTCGGTTTAATTTAACCCAAGCAATCTTACTGGTTATAATCGTGATATATTTTCGCTAGTTAGGATTGGCTTAGCCTCATTTCAATGCGATATTTTATATCAATGAATATCAATATTGACATAGTAAAGATGAAACTCATTGATTCACACTGCCATTTTGACCAATTACCCCCCAAAGAACAACAGATTGCCATGCAGGAGTTTATTGTTATCGGTATTGCAACAGGACTGGCTAGTTGCCAGCAATTACTTCATTTAAGTGAACAATACCCACAGCTTAAAGTCTGTTTAGGAATACATCCTGAATATTTAGAGAATTATCACCATTATCAAGAAGTCACAGCCTTAATTCGTCAGAAACGACAGCAGATAATTGGCATTGGTGAGATTGGATTACCCTACTTTAATTTATAGTCACTTTCTACTCAACAAAGACAACAGGTTATAGCTAAAGGCCATGCGCTTTTCGAACATTTTGTCAGTCTGGCAGGCGAACTTGAACTGGCGGTTAACTTACACTGTGTTGGCGATATGACTATCGAGGCAATCGCACTACTGCAAACCTATCAAATTAAAAAAGCGTTATTTCACTGGTTTGCAGGCGACCTGACAATAGCCCAACAAATTATTGATAATCTTGGCTGATTTCAGTCTCACCAGAGGTTATCATCAACCAAGATTATCAATGCTTTGTCAAAGCATTGCCGCTCTCACATTTATGTCTGGAAAGCGATGCCCATGGCAGTATCAAGATCAACGAGGCAATCCAACAATAATTATGGAAACTGCCATTTGTCTGGCCCGCTTGTTCAAACAAGCCTTAGAGACTATTTTAACTATCACCCAGCGCAATAGTCAGTATCTTTGGGGAATAAATCCACGCCAAAACTGACGCTTTGCGTTAATGATGACTCAAATGGGCGGTATTCATGCTGAGCCAAAAAACCAGATTAACATATTATACGAAAAGCTTGTGATAAAAGACCAAACTAAAAAACTAGGCTTCCGCACCACGACCAGCATAGAGATCAAAACGGTGACTTTTGGTTTTGATTTCCGCTTGCGGTTTTTTTTGCGCTAAAAAGGGCGCATAGTCAGGTCGTTTCACCGCCACACGTTTTATGGCCAGCTGACAGGCTACATCAAGCAAGGCATCCGCGTCTTCATCACTACCGACTAAAGATTGGAAAATACGCATCTCTTTTTTTACTAAAGCGCTTTTTTGACGATGTGGAAACATCGGGTCAAGATAAACGACATCGGGTCTTTTTACCTGTTCAGGTAAGGCTTCAATACTTGAGGCATGAACCAGAATCATTCGCGTCTGCATCCACTGGCCGATATCTTGATCTTGATAAGCTCGCTTTAAACCATCCTCTAGTAGTGCCGCAACCACCGGATGACGTTCAAATAAAGTAACATGACATCCCAAAGCCGCCAATACAAAAGCATCACGGCCAAGTCCGGCTGTTGCATCAATCACAGTAGGTAAATAGTTACCTTTGATACCGACTGCCTTGGCGACAGCTTCACCGCGCCCGCCGCCAAAACGTCGACGATGCGCCATAGCACCATCGGTAAAATCAACCACAACATCGCCTAATTTAGGCTCATCAAGCTTACGAAGTGCTAAATGTCTATCGGTCAACACCAATGCTAAACAGCTCAATGCGTCATGCACTAAACCAAATCGCCCGGCTAATTCCGCCAGCTTAGCGGGATCAGCCTGAGCCTCACAGATTAATTGAATCACCCAGAAGCCCTATTTACTAATGCCATAGTGACGCAATAAGGCATCAAGTTCAGGTTCACGTCCACGGAACTTTTTAAATAGTGTCATAGGCTCATCACTACCGCCTTGTGACAGGATATTATCTAAAAACGCATTGCCGGTTTTAACATTAAAAATCCCCTCTTCTTCAAAGCGAGAAAAGACGTCAGCTGATAAGACTTCAGCCCATAAATAACTATAATACCCCGCCGCGTACCCGCCAGCAAAAATATGACTAAAGGCGTGAGGGAAACGGCCCCATTCAACTGTTGGCACGACTGCAACTTGTTTTCTGACTTGCTGCAAGGTATCGAGTAATTGCGCCCCTTTTGCTGGTGAATACTCATGATGAAGACGAAAATCGAACAAACCAAACTCAAGCTGACGCAGAATAAATAAAGCAGCCTGATAGTTTTTAGCTTCAAGCATGCGCTCAAGCATCTCTTTCGGTAATGACTCGCCTGTTTCATAATGACCGGAAATAAAACTTAACGCTTCTGGCTGCCAGCACCAGTTTTCTAAAAATTGACTCGGCAACTCAACCGCATCCCAAGGCACGCCATTGATACCGGCAACTGCTGAGGTTTCAATCTCAGTTAACATATGATGTAAGCCATGCCCAAACTCATGAAACAGCGTCGTGACTTCATCATGGGTAAAGAGGGCTGGTTTATCACCAATCGGACGATTGAAATTACAGGTTAAATAAGCAACTGGTTTTTGTACGTGACCGTCCGCAAAACGCATGCGACCTAAACAGTCATCCATCCAGGCTCCACCACGTTTATGCTCTCTGGCATAAAGATCCAGATAAAAACTGCCTTTTAGTTCACCTTGTTTGTCATAGAGTTCAAAAAATCTCACCTGATCATGCCAGACATCAATATCATGACGCTCTTTGGCAGTGATACCAAAAATACGATTAACTACTTCAAATAAGCCTTTTAAAACGGTAGACTCTGGAAAATAGGGGCGTAACTCTTCATCGTTAATGGAGTATAAGTGCTGTTTTTGTTTCTCACTATAGTAAGCAATATCCCAAGGCTTAAGTTCACTGGCACCAAAATATTCATAAGCATAACGTTTTAATTGAGCCAGTTCTTCCTCACCTTGCGGTTTCGCACGCTGCGCCAAATCAGTTAAAAAAGCTAAGACCTGAGCTGGACGCTGCGCCATTTTGGTCGCTAAGGATTTATCGGCATAAGTATCAAAACCTAATAAAGTTGCTAGCTCATAACGCAGCGCCAAAATTTGCTCAATATTCTCAGTGTTATCCCACTCGCCAGCATGGGGTCCTTGATCTGAAGCGCGCGTCACATAAGCATGATACAGTTCATGACGAAGTTCTCGATTATCACAATAAGTTAATACCGGAATATAACTCGGCATATCGAGTGTCAGCGAAAATCCTGATTGTTCTTTCGCTTCCGCTTGTGCTTTTGCGGCGGCAAGCGCACTTTCAGGCAGCCCTGCCAGCTGTTTTTCATCCTCAATCAGCATACTCCAGCCCATGGTGGCATCGAGCACATTATTGCTATAATTTGAGGATAGTTCAGATAACTTAGCGACAATTTCACCGTAACGTTTTTGTTGTTCTGGCGCTAAACCAATCCCAGAAAGTTCAAAATCACGTAATGCATTATCAACGGCTTTACGCTGCGCTTTCGTCAAAGCATGATAGTGCGCGCTCGCTTTAAGTTGTTTGTAGGCTTCGTATAACCCTTTATGTTGACCGACCCAGGTACCATATTCAGAAATTAACGGTAATGCGGCTTCATAAGCTTCACGAAGTTCTGCACTATTTTGTACCGAATTGAGATGACTCACCGGTGACCAAATACGACCAAATTTCTCATCTGCTTCATCAATGGGTTGGATTAAGTTATCCCAAGTATAATCATCTGACTGGTTGACCACTTGTTCAATGGTTGATCGGCAATGCGCAATAGCTGATTTTACGGCAGGTAACACATGTGCCGGTTTAATTTGCGAAAATAGAGGTAACGCTTCATTGGCGAGTAATGGATTGGTCATGCAAGTACCTTATAATGATTATCTAAATAATAGAGTGCTATTCATAATAAAGTATATTGAGGCAAAAAGAATAAAATCAAGCAGAAAAAATAAAATCAATATAGATATAAAAAAGCTTAGCGTCTTTATCCTAGCCCTTGATAAGACTAGCATAAGCAGCTAAGCTTTGGTTAATCAAACAGTACTACCCTGTTTTTGACTCAGTCATACAGCCTTTTATCGATGTAATAACATAGTCATCTTTTATGCTTTACGCGATTTTACCGTAGCTAAACGGGCATTAATTGGAATATTATGACTATCTAAGCTTGGTGTTTGGCCATGTAAATCAAATTCTAAATCAACATCTGGTCCGAAGAATAAGCAATGTGTTGAGCCACCAAAATGGAACATACCGAGCTCCTGACCTTTTTCGATACGCTGACCTTCAAATACACGAATATCACAAGTAGAGACTTCAGCCATACCAATCGCCATAAAACACATCAAGCCAATATCTGGGTTATCTGATTCAATAAAAATTAAACCACGTGTCGCCACTTCAGCGATATAACCTTGTGCATAGTCTGGACCGGCGGGATCTAATCCAACACTACGCGTTTGAGAATAATAAGTCCCTTCAATCAGACGCGTTTTTACAACTCGGCCTGAGACTGGTGAATGCCAACGATGATAACTCAGTGCACTTAAAAATGCCTGATAGATAGTCCCGCCAACAAACTTCTCAACAAATGGATCATTATCCATCATAAATTGTAATGCATAAGGTTGGGCTTTAATCCAGAAATTATCACGTAATTGTACATTATGCGCTAAACGATATGGCGCAGATTCACAAGCATTGACGATCACTGCATTATTATCAGGTTCAGCGACTGGTCTCACACCCTCACGGAACTTACGCGTGAAGAAATCATCCCATGATTTAAAACCATAATGAGGTAAGGTTGGATCACACTCAAAATCATTGACGAAAGTCGGCATCGCTTTTTTCGCATCTTCACCAAACCAACCTTTCTTCGGATCATCACTTAACACTTCAGTACTTTCATAAGATTGTAAAAATAGACCCCACTCATCGAGCATGGTTTTTAAATGGACATTCACTTTATCATCGATAAAACCGGCCCAGCCACCCTCGGTCGCCATTGACCAGTCTAAAATAGCATTAAACGGACAACCGACTAAACCTGTTTCATCAAATTCTGGTGCATGCGTCATGATCACATTAAATAGCTTTAACATGTGTTGATAATCACGAACTTGCGGTAAACCTGAGGGCGATGTAGTCAGTTTTTTTGAGACTTGATCAAACATTTGCGTAAAGAACATATAGGCTTTGGCATCGCTTTCGATAAAGTCTTTCAAACCTTGTACTGACGGTAATAGCGGCCCGGTGTCCTGGTCAGCTTTCGCCATAATTTTACTCATCCAAGTCGTTAATGTTGCTTGATCTGATGGCATCCATTTACCAACAGTAAAAGTTTTTTGGCAAGGTTTCATTTCAGTATTCATAATAATCTCTCTTCAGTGTGATGTTTGCGTAATCTCAAACAAAATACAGCTAACTTGATCACTGCTGATGCATTCATGCGTGAAGCATCTACAGCATAATTTTCTTTAAGGCTGATAAACTTCAGGTAAAGCGCCGGTAAATAGCATGACTAAAGTCACCACCGCAATCGCAACCAAAGCAATCGCAACTATCAGTTCAATCTTATTAAAGACAGGTTCATTCGGTGCTTTTTCCTTGCGTGCCCAGATGAAGACGATCAAACCAATCGAATATATCACCGTTCCTGCGAGTAAATATTGCAAACCGGCAGAATAAACCAGCCATAAACCATATACAGTTGCCATTACACTTATGAATAACGCAGCTTTCGCTGTATGCATCGCTTTTGCTGGATACTGTTTATTCGCGATTAATTTCCATAAATAAGCGGCTGAACCAATATAAGCGGGTAAAATAACCACACCGGTAATTGATAACATCACATTCCATGCATTGTTAGAGAAGTACACTAACAACATTGCTATCTGCATAATGACCGTTGAAACCCAAAGTGAGACAGAGGCTATACCTTGAGAATTTGTCTTAGCAAATATCTTAGGAAACGTACCATCTTTACCGCAAGCCCATGGTAATTCTGCGACCAATAAGGTCCAAACTAACCAAGATGAAAGCAGCGCAATAATCACGCCAACATTAATCACAACACCGCCCCACGTACCCACCAACTGTGTCAGAATAGCGGCAGTTGAAGGTGGTGCTAAATGAGCCATTTCGCCTTGTGACATAAAACCAAATGGCACAATAGAGATAAGTACATATAAAATAGATACGGTTAAAAAACCAAAAATTGTGGCTTTACTGACAGTACGTGGATTCGCTTTATCAGACATGACAACGGCACCTTCAATACCGATATACATCCATAAAGTCACCAGCATGGTACTTTTGATTTGATCAAGA
The DNA here is from genome assembly GCA_036251705.1 of Orbaceae bacterium lpD01. Taxonomy (NCBI): domain Bacteria; kingdom Pseudomonadati; phylum Pseudomonadota; class Gammaproteobacteria; order Orbales; family Orbaceae; genus Utexia; species Utexia brackfieldae. The sequence continues at coordinate 1,883,217 of CP133959.1, forward strand.
ATATTACCAAGAGGTTTATCTTGCAGCGCACTATTCGAGACATTGCCCCAAAAATCAGACGTAAATAAGTGACCAGAGAAACAAAAATAACCCGCAATAATAATGAATAGAATAATTGGCACAAATTTAGCAATGGTACCAATATTATTGAGAATAGATGCGCCTTTTACACCACGCATAACAAAGATACCCAATAACCAAATACAAACTGACGCAACTAAAACGGCTTGCCAGGTATTCCCGCCGGAAAAATAAGGTGGGAAGAAATAGTTTAACGCGTCCATCAGTAAGACGGCATAGCCAACATTACCAAAGGCGGCTGACATCCAGTATCCCCATGCGATGAGAAAACCAACCAGCTTACCAAAACCAACCCGAGAATACATATAGATGCCAGATGTCATATCTGGACGAACATCGGCAAGAATTTGGAACGTTCTTGCCAGGAAAAAGATCCCGATAATCGTCACAGCCCAGGCAATCAAGATGGCACTTAATGCCGCTGACTGCGCCATATTTTGTGGAATATTAAAGACACCGCCACCGAACATTGCACTGACAACCAACAATGTCATTGCTAACACGCCGATCTGTTTTTTAGCGCCGCCGTTTGCCGTGCCTGCTGCTACATTACTATTAGATGATGAATCTGCCATGAATTCCCCTTCAATAAACTCATCTCAAAAATTAAGTTATCATGCATCACAGCCACTAAGCTGTGATGCATAATGCTATAGACGACCGCTAGGGATCTGTTGTGTAATACAGTGAATATTGCCACCACCTAATAAGATTTCACGGCTTGGTACACCAATAATCTTATGATCAGGGAAAGCTTCTTGAACGACTTTAATCGCATTTGCATCTGTTTTTGGATCAAACTGAGGCAAAATAATACGACCATTAGTAATTAAAAAGTTCACATATGAACCAGCTAAACGGTGTCCTGCTTCTCGATTCATACCAGGACTGGTTTGAATCGTACTCGCCTCTTCAGGTGTGATATATAGCGGACCAGGCTGCTGCAATTTACGAACTAATAGTTGACGACCTTTCGCATCAGTGGCTTTTTCTAAAACGTCTAATGCGGCTTTTGAACGTGCATATTGTGGGTCTGTTTCATCATCTGTCCAGGTTAATAACAACTCTCCAGGCTTAGAGAAACAGCACATATTATCGATATGTCCTGAAGTTTCATCTTCGTATACGCCTAATGGTAACCAGATAATTTTATCGACATTGAGATAATCACGTAAAAAATCTTCAATTTGTTCTTTGGTTAAGCCAGGATTTCGATCCGGATTTAAATGCACTTCTTCGGTCACAATACAGGTACCGTCACCATCAACATGAATACCACCACCTTCAATCACAATCCCAGCCTGATAACGTTTAAATTGATGATGTGATAGAATTTGTGGTGCGACTTGCTCATCTTTATCCCAAGGATAGTAAAGACCGCCTTTTAAACCACCCCATGAGTTAAAGATCCAGTCGATACCGCGTCTTTCACCTTGTCCATTGATAACCATGGTCGGACCACAATCACGCGCCCATGCATCATCACTTTCCATCGGCACAATGGTGACCGCTGAAGGTAAAATTCGTTTAGCTTGATCAATTAACTCTTCAGGAACACCCATAAATACAGGTGTTACGGCACTAATTGCTTCGGCAATCGCTGCATAGTTTTGCTGGGCTGGTCTGGCACTTTCACGCCAGTTATCAGCACGATAAGGCCATAACATCCATACTGCTTCATGCGCAGCCCATTCGGCAGGCATCCAAAAACCATCATTACTCGGGCGTGTTGCTAACGTTGTGAGTTCCATATTATTCTCCTTTTGTCACAGTGAATTCGTGCTTACCATCTGAACTTGAAATGATGTTATACATATTTGGTCTACGATCGCGGAAGATACCCCACCAATCGCGTTGCTTCGCGATTTCATCTAAATCAAAGGTATGTACAAAAGCACCTTCAGTGGTTTTATCAGCTTGAACAACAAGCGCACCAGTTTGATCTGCAATAAATGAAGAACCATAAAACGTAATATCTAAATCTTTGTTAAATTTACTCACTTCTTTACCAATACGATTAGCTGCAATTACTGGCGTCATATTTGCACCAGCAGCACCTTGCTGAACGCGCGTCCAGTGAGGTTGACTATCATAAGTTTCCACACCTTCACCCGGTTCACTGCCAATCGCTGTTGGATGGAAAATAAGCTCTGCACCCATGAGTGCTAATGAACGCTGTGTTTCAGGGAACCATTGATCCCAGCAGATACCGACACCAATTTTGGCATATTTAGTATTCCAAACACGGAATCCTGTATCACCGGGTGTAAAGTATTGTTTTTCTTGATAACCGAAATCATTCGGAATTTGTGTTTTTCGATAAACATCTAATACTGTGCCGTCAGCATCAATCACAACTAATGAATTAAAATACGCATGATTAGCTTTTTCAAAGAAAGATAATGGAATCACCACACTTAACTCTTTTGCCACTGCTTGGAAGTGCTTAATTAAAGCGCTATCATTCACTGATTGTGCAATTTCAAGATGTCTCATATCTTGATCGATACAAAAATAAGGGGTCATAAATAATTCTTGCAATAAAACAATATTGGCCCCTTTCGCATGCGCTTCTCTCACTAATTTTTCAGCACGGGCAATATTATCTTGAATATCCCAAGTACAGTGCATTTGGGTTGTCGCTACAGTTACTTTTCTACTCACAGTGGAGTCTCCTTGTTAAGTCTCAAAATTAGATATTCGTTAAATAAATAATTACATTCATGAATAATTCAGCTATAATGTTGATCTAAATCAATTAATTCCGATTTTCCTGTCAATTTAACTCATCACTAAAATAGAATTAATCAGTTCGGTTTATTCATGTTTCGAAATTGAATATATAGGATTAAAAAACTGAAAAATAGCTTACTTAAGTAGATTAACGCTTTATTTTTCGAAAAATAGGTTTATTTTCTTTTAATCTACAAACAAATAATTAGATTAAACTTATTTAACAATTTTAAAAAAATGTCAGGAAAGGGACATTAATCCCCCAAAAATAGATTATGAAAATGGGATAAAAGTAAAATAAAAGTACGGATTTTAATAATAACAATATGATTAATATAGAAATAAATAAAACCATCGAATTGTTAATAAATCGAAATGAATTGCTCAAATAAATAGCACATATTATGTAAAAACACTACAGCACAAAAGGTTAAAAAACATTAAATGATTGAAAGTAACATTTTCAGTCAATCGATTCATCCCTCCCCTTCTTCATGAACTTACTTAGCCCCATTTTTAAATTGAAATAGCCTTTAAATACATATCAATTTTGACTGGGTAATTCGTGTCTCATATTAAAGTTATCCAGAATAATACCGGGTGAATAAGTGATGGAAAAAAGAGAGAAATCAATAAACATCAACGAGAAATAGAGATAAATAACTGGATTTTTCGAACAAAAGCCTGTAATATGCACTCGCAATATTTTATCAACTTTAATTCACGGTGAATATTGCCATGTCAAGAATCATAAAAGAAGCCCTCACATTTGATGATGTCCTGTTAGTCCCAGCACATTCCACAGTTTTACCCAACACAGCTGATCTCTGCACACAATTAACCCAAACGGTTAGACTGAATATCCCGATGCTATCTGCCGCGATGGATACGGTGACAGAAGCCAAATTAGCGATTGCTCTCGCCCAAGAAGGCGGCATTGGTTTTATTCATAAAAATATGCCGATTGAGCGCCAAGCTGAAGAAGTTCGCAAAGTGAAAAAACATGAAAGTGGTGTTGTTCAAGACCCCGTCAGCATTTTACCCACAGCAACAATTAAAGATGTGATTGAATTAGCCAAAAAACATGGCTTTGCTGGTTTTCCGGTGGTTAATGAACAGAACGAATTAGTCGGTATTGTCACAGCGCGTGATGTCCGTTTTGCCAACGATTTAGCGTTACCGGTCACGGCTGTCATGACACCAAAAGAGAAACTCGTCACCGTACTTGAAGGTGAGAAACGTGGTGTCGTTCTTAAACAGATGCATGAACATCGCATTGAGAAAGTGCTGGTCGTTGACAAACAGTTTCATCTGAAAGGTATGATTACCGTCAAAGATATTCATAAGGCAGAAGAAAAGCCCAATGCTTGTAAAGATGAACAAGGCCGTTTACGGGTTGGCGCAGCGGTTGGCGCGGCACCTGGTAATGAAGAACGTATTGCCGCATTAGTCGATGCCGGTATTGATGTCCTACTGATTGACTCCTCTCATGGCCACTCAGAAGGCGTTTTACAACGCATTAAGGCAACTCGTGAAGCTTATCCAGATCTGCAAATTATTGGTGGTAATGTCGCAACAGCTGAAGGTGCTTTAGCCTTGATAAAAGCCGGCGTCAGCGCGGTTAAAGTCGGTATTGGCCCGGGTTCAATTTGTACAACCCGTATCGTAACCGGTGTCGGTGTACCACAAATCACCGCGATTATGGACACCGCAGAAGTTGCTCGACAATACAATATTCCCATTATTGCTGATGGTGGCTTACGTTTCTCTGGTGATATTGCCAAAGCAATTGCGGCAGGCGCATCTTGCGTCATGGTCGGTTCCATGTTTGCCGGTACAGAAGAAGCACCTGGTGAAATCGAGTTATTCCAGGGACGTGCCTATAAATCTTACCGTGGCATGGGTTCATTAGGTGCGATGACCAAAGGATCTTCTGATCGTTATTTTCAGTCAGATAATGCGGCAGATAAACTGGTTCCTGAAGGTATCGAAGGTCGTGTAGCTTATAAAGGTTATCTGAAAGAGATCATTCATCAGCAGATGGGTGGATTACGTTCATGTATGGGATTAACTGGCTGTGCCACTATCGAAGCATTAAGTACCAAAGCACAATTCAATCGCATTACTGGTGCTGGTATGCAAGAGAGTCATGTCCATGATGTTTCGATTACTAAAGAGTCACCCAATTATCAGCGCTTAACGTAATCATTGAGGCCAATTCTCAATCTCATTGATTGAGATCAAAAAAAGCACGACATATCGTGCTTTTTTTATTTTAAAAATAGATATCCGAAAATAACTATTTAATCACCCCAGAAACTAATTGTTGCGCTTCTTCTTGTAATTGTGCCAGATGATTTTGACTAATAAAGCTTTCGGCATAGATTTTATAAGCGTCTTCAGTACCTGATGGCCTTGCGGCGAACCAGCCATTTTCGGTGATCACTTTCAGCCCGCCAATCGGCGCACTATTAGCCGGTGCGGTGGTGAGTGCTTGTTTGATCGACTCCCCGGCCAATGTATCGGTTTTTAATTGCTTAGCATCCAGTTTTGCTAACTTCTGCTTTTCAGCAAAAGTCGCCGGCGCTTGAATACGGCCGTAGAAAGAGGTACCAAATTTATCGGTTAAACGATCATATTGCTGCTGTGGATTATTATCCGTTTTGGCCATCATCTCTGCGGCTAATAAACAGAGTACCAGACCATCTTTATCCGTTGTCCAAACTTGGCCATTATGTCTTAGTAAAGAACCACCAGCGCTCTCTTCACAGGCAAAACCCAAAGTACCATTAAATAATCCTTCAGCATACCATTTAAAACCAACCGGAAACTCTTGATACTGATGACCCAGTGCGGTTGTGACGCGATCGATCATCGAACTGGTCACTAAGGTTTTACCAATCATAATCGATTTATGCCAATCAGGACGATACTGCAAAAGATAATCTGTGACAGCAGATAAATAAGCATTGGGATTCATTAAACCAGACGGTGTCACAATACCATGTCTATCGGCATCGGTATCATTGCCAAAGGCTAAGTCAAATTGATCTTTAAGTTTAATTAGACCAGCCATGGCATGTGCACTTGAACAGTCCATCCGAATAGCGCCATCATGGTCAAGGTGCATAAAACCAAAGGCCGCATCCACTTTATCATTGACGATATTAAGATTAAGCTGATACTGCTCAGCAATCCTTGGCCAGTAACTGACTGCGGCGCCACCTAAAGGATCAACCCCCATCTTCACAGTTGAGTCAGCAATCGCCTTCATATCAATAACATTGGCTAAATCATCAATATAACCTTTTTCAAAGGCTTTTTCATGAACATAACCACTATGTAAAGCTTGTGACAGAGGCAGGCGCTTGATTTCTCGTAACTCACCACGTAAGAGTTCATTGGCTCTAAACTCGATCTCTTTGGTGATATCGGTATCAGCCGGCCCGCCATGAGTGACATTATACTTAATCCCGCCATCTTCAGGCGGATTATGGGATGGCGTGATCACGACGCCATCAGCCACCTGCGTTTTATGCTGCTGATTATAAGTAATAATCGCATGAGAGATAACTGGCGTTGGCGTATAGCCGTTATCTTGTGCAATAACGGTCATCACCTGATTGGCCGCAAACACCTCTAACAAGGATTTGAGCGCAGGTTCAGACAAAATATGTGAATCTTTACCCACAAAGCACGGACCTGTGATGTGATATTTTTTTCGAATATCAACAATCGCTTGGGCTATCGCTAAAAGATGGCATTCATTAAAAGTACTTTTACTGGCACTACCACGATGGCCAGAGGTACCGAAAATAACTAATTGAGAGGCATCATTTAAATCTGGTTTGATATCGTAATAATGCCCAACTAAAGTATCTAAATTAATGAGATCTTCAGCCAAAGATTGCGTCCCTGCTCGTGGATGAATTCCTGTCATTTTTTAACCTCAGGTTTAGTCATAAATGCGGCCGTGACTAAATCAATCAAGTTTTGCTCAATCGCCATATTTTTCATGATAGCTTCGATAATATAGCGTTTTCGAGCGGTATTATTGTTAGTGACAACCCAATAAGAGGTGCCGTTAATCTCTTTGGGTTTAGTGTTATTACCATGTTCAATTAATGCGCCTTCAGAGGTGGCTAAATAGCGTCGTTTACTACCGTGAAGAGAAGCGGCTGCGAGCGTAAAGCGACTACTATTAAAGCTATACAAGGCCGCTAATATCGCTAAGAAACGATTAACACTTTTCTTTTCTAGTCGAAACGCATCACTTTGCACAACTTGACTCAGTTCAACTAAATCGGTTCGTTCCGTATTGGCTCTGGCTCTTTTGCTGATAACTGGCACATTCGCGTCATTTAATTCATCTTGTGTCAGCAAACGACGAAGAATACTGGAGGCACTTTCACCAATATGTAAAGTTTGGCTTGCGATATACTGATATAGTTCGTCATCAATCTCGATGGTTTTCATAAGACTTATTTTCTCAACTTAAAATTAGATATAATATTCAATTACGAGTTTCAACTCACTTAATGTCACAAGACGATGATAGAACCTGGCCTAATCGAATTGGTTTATCATTTATGATATCATCATCCAGAGATTCACTTGAATCGCAATCACTATCAGATGACGAAGTAAGCGTATCATGGGTATCTGGTTGAGTTTGGTTAGTCTGACTAATGGTCGTTTCGCTACTAACGCTTTGCGGCTGTGCATCACGATTTTGTTGAGAGGGCTTACAGCTGATAAGAGATAAGAGTATGCATGAAAAGAACGCAATTTTTAAAGTGCGCATAGTATAATCCTGGTTGAAAATTTGTAAGATTATACTAAAAAAATCATATAAAATTAACTGCCATCGCATAAATAGTGAAAAAATTATTGAGTAAGTCTATAATTTAGGTTTATTGTGAGATGATTAATAATACATACTAAGAGGATATCATATGAAAAAACTCGTGGCTTTAACTGTCGCAGCAGGTTTACTTGCTGGATGTACTAGCTCTGATATTTATTCAGGCAATGTTTATACTGCAAATCAGGCAAAACAAGTTCAATCAGTTACCTATGGAACGGTTGTATCCGTCACACCGGTCAAAATACAGACTAATACCAATGCAAATGGCTCTTCATCAAATGTGTTAGGCACTGTTGGTGGTGGCGTTGTTGGTGGTATTTTAGGTAGTACTATCGGTGGCGGTGCAGGACGCGATCTTGCAGCCGCAATTGGCGCGATTGCCGGTGCTGTGGCTGGTAATGCAGTACAAAACGACGTAGCACAAGTTAATGCGGTACAATTAGATATTCGCCAGGAAAATGGTAATGTTATTTCTGTGGTACAAAAAGATTCATCAGGTCAGTTTTATGCAGGACAACCAGTAAAAATGATCGGTAGTGGTAATCAAATTAACGTTTCACCACGTTAATCATATTGATAACAAAAGGTTCGAAATGAGAATACTACATACGATGATTCGAGTTGGTCATCTTCAACGTGCGATCGATTTTTATACTCAAGTTTTAGGCATGAAGTTACTACGCTCTGCAGAAAATAAAGAGTATCAATATTCATTAGCGTTTGTCGGTTATACTGATGAAAGCGAGAACGCAGTGATTGAACTGACCTATAACTGGGGCGTTGAAACCTATGACCACGGCACAGCCTTTGGACATATTGCACTGGGTGTTAAAGATGTAGCTCAAACGTGTGAAATGATTAGGCAAGCTGGCGGTAAAGTGACACGTGAAGCAGGCCCGGTAAAAGGTGGAAGTACCATTATCGCTTTTGTTGAAGATCCTGACGGTTATAAGATTGAACTGATTCAAGATGATCAGTCTCATCATGCACTGGGTTAACACTATTTTTTGGTTTTCGATAGATTAAAAAGGGGCTGAAGCCCCTTTTTAATACGCTAAAGTATCAACTATCTTCGGTTACCTAAGATTCTTAATAAGAAGATAAATAGGTTGATAAAATCAAGATATAAAGTCAATGCACCTAAAATAACATAGCGGCGAAATGCATTCGAATCATCCGTAGATAAGTTTTCACCTAATGCTTTCAGTTTTTGAGTATCAAAGGCAGTTAATCCTGCAAACACGAAGACACCAATATAAGTGATTGCCCACATTACTGCTTCGCTTTTTAAGAATAAATTCACAATCGAGGCAATAACAATACCAATCAGTCCCATAAACAGAAAACTACCTAAACCCGATAAATCACGTTTAGTGGTATAACCATAGACACTGATCGCTGCGAACATACCAGTTGTAATAAAGAAAGTACTGGCAATTGACTCGCCGGTATAAACTAAGAAATAAATAGAAAAAGTTAAACCAGTTAAAATCGAATAAATCATAAATAACGCAGTAGCTGTTGCACCGGATAATTTATTAATCATACCTGATAAGACAAAAACTAAACCGAGTTGGGCAATTAATAGTACCCACATGCCTTTATATAACATCTGTAATAAGGCCATATTACCTGACGCATACCAGGCAACAAGTCCAGTTAACAGTAGACCCACACTCATCCAACCATACACCTGATTCATGTAGGTTTGAACACGCGATCCCGTTTTTTCAACGATAGAGCCATTTGAAGAATAACGATTATCCATTAAGAAACCCCTTAAAAAATAGAATTTAACCTTCTAATTATGCCATGACAAACAGCGATGTACTACTAAAAACTTTATCACTATCTGTCCAAAATTTAACTATCAATCTAAACATTCAAAACCTAAGCACGCGTTATCAAAGTCACTGATTTTTCATAAAACTGCAATATACTACTCTAAAGCCGTGTATTTCTATTGCCGTTTGATCACCTTTTATCTAAATGGGGATTAAAACCATTTTTTCAAGGCGGCCTGATCACTCTGTTTCGCTTCAACCCAAGCGTCACCCTGCTGGGTCTTTTCACGTTTCCAAAATGGCGCTTCACTCTTGAGTATATCCATCATAAACTCGGCTGCCGCAAATGCTGCTTTACGGTGAGGGCCACTAACCCCCACAAAAACGATCGCTTGATTAGCTAAAATCTCACCGATACGATGAATAATCACAATATGATTTAACGACCAACGCGCTCTGGCTTGCTCTGTAATCCGCCATAAAACTTGTTCGGTCATCCCTTGATAATGTTCAAGATAAAGGCTAAGCGTTTCCGACTCCAGCGTTCTAACTTTACCCATAAACGTGACTATCGCTCCATCTTGCGGATCAAGTGATAGCCACTCATTGAGTTCAGTTACATCAAACATGTCATTAGTCACTTCAATTCGTGTAGCCATTTAGCCTCCAGTTACCGGTGGAAAAAAGGCAACTTCATCCCCCGCTTTGATAATCCAATCATGTGCCACTAACGTTTTATTGACCGCACAAAGTACAGTTTTTTCTGTTAAGGCAAGTGACCATTTATCGCCTTGTGAAGCTAATAATGCAATCATTTGCGCAACGGTAAGATCATGCTTATCAAGATTTAATTCGTTCTGACCGACCATTTCTCTAATCTGAGCAAAAAATAGTACTTTTATCATAGACGCTCCGCCTTAAAATCACCGGATTTACCACCAGACTTAGTCAATAAACGAACTTGGCTGATAATAATATCTTTTTGTACCGCTTTACACATATCATAGATAGTTAAAGCCGCCGTTGAAGCCGCTACTAACGCTTCCATTTCAACGCCAGTTTGGCCATTTAAGCCACACAATGCCACAATATGAATACGATTATGGTCAAGATCAGGCTCAATACTGACGTCGATTTTAGTTAATAGTAACGGATGACAAAGTGGAATAATCTCCGCCGTTTTTTTAGCGGCCATAATACCCGCAATTCTCGCCGTAGCTAATACATCACCTTTTTTATGACGATCTTCAATAATCATCATTAAGGTCTCTTTTTGCATTTCTACATAAGCTTCTGCTTTGGCTTCTCGTTGGCTTAATGATTTAGCCGAAACATCAACCATATGTGCATCACCACGTTGGTTAATATGGGTTAAAGTTTGATTAGACATAATTTTATTCACATTCATTAATTATTTAATAAATTGATATCAAAGTTTATTTGATACGTGCTGTACTGTAACGGTTTTTTTTACGTGTTTTTTGAGTTTTATGTTATGATTATACAATCATTCGCTCAATAATTTACAAATAATCATGAATAAATATTTAATCTCCCTATTACTTTCTGCTTCCGTTTTTAGCACCGCAGCCATTGCTGCCGAAAAATACGTCTCTGATGATCTGTCAATCTATCTTCGTCGAGGCCCTGGCACACAATATGGGCTATCAGGTACACTTAATGCTGGCGACAAAGTCACGATATTAGAAACGAGTGCGGATGGTAAGTTTACTCGCATTCAAGACGAAAAAGGACGCGCAGCCTGGATAGAAACTTCAGCACTTAGTGATGTACCGAGTTTAAGGATTCACATTCCACAGTTAGAACAGCAAATCACTTCGCTGAAAGCGCAAATTAGTGAATTAGAGACATCACGCGGTACTGTTGTTCAGGACATACAAGATAAGCTATCTACGGCCAATCAAACGATTGATAGTTTAAAAACCGAAAATGAACAGTTGCAGGCTAAAGTCAACGAGCAGCAGCAAGTTGTCGATAGTGTGAATAATCAGCTGGATGAAAAACGCCAAAGTTTAATTCTAAACTGGTTCTTATATGGCGGTATCGTGGCAGGTGGAGGCTTAGTATTAGGTCTTATTTTACCGGCGATTTTACCTCGCCGTAGAAAGAAAGATCGCTGGATGAACTAATGAACATATATCTTGTTGGTGGCGCGGTTCGAGATGGATTGCTTAAGCAACCTGTTACCGATAAAGATTGGGTCATCGTCGGCACCACGCCTGAAGCGCTTATAGAACAAGGATATCAACAAGTTGGCCATGATTTTCCCGTTTTTCTCCATCCACAAACCAAACAAGAATATGCGCTAGCGCGTACCGAAAGAAAATCGGGAAAAGGTTATACGGGCTTTATTTGTGACTTCAATCCCCACATCACCTTAGAACAAGATCTTATTCGTCGAGATCTTACGATCAATGCAATTGCTCAGGATCAAAAAGGTCAATTGATTGATCCCTTCCACGGCATTGACGACCTTGAGCATAAAATCTTAAGACATATCTCACTCACTTTTCGCGAAGATCCTTTGCGGGTATTAAGAGTCGCCCGTTTTGCCGCAAGATTCCATTCGTTAAGCTTTACCATTGCCCCAGAAACACGGCTTCTAATGAAAGAGATGGTTGATGCTGGTGAAATCGATTATCTTACCCCTGAGCGTGTCTGGAAAGAGACAGAAAAGGCTTTAAAAACAGATTCGCCGCAAATTTATTTTTCAGTATTAAATCAGTGTGGTGCTTTAGCCGTTTTGTTTCCGGAATTCGTTCCCCTGTTTGCCCAAACGCATCATACTAAATTAGACTCACATAATCATACATCATTAGCCTTGCAGCAAAGTGCATTATTAACTCAGCAACCTGAGATTCATTTTGCCGTGCTCTGTCAAGGTATTGGTGAGACAGCATTATCAGAAACAGAACAAGCCATATCACGCTCAGATCATCATACTGCTGCGGCTAATCTAATTCGCCAGCTCTGTATTAGACTGAAAATACCCAATAGCTACCGGACCATTGCGCTGATTGCCCGTCAATACTACCGAGCAATCCTTATTGTTGAGCAGTTATCTGCAGAACAAATCCTGCAAATACTCAATGGTATCGATGTTTGGCGTCATCCAACACATTTAACTCAGCTACTGTTATGTGCTCAAGCAGATTTTATGGCAATGCCATCACAACAAAAGGCTTTCTCACAAGCAACCTATTTGACAAACATGTATCATGTTGCTGAAAAAATAGACGTGCAGAAAGTGATTGCCGATGGATTTAAACAAGCTGATATAAAAATAGAACTTGAAAAGCGTCGCTTAATGGCGATAAAGTCAGCAATCGAGACCACAGCGATCATTTAAATCGTGGGTTTTATAATAAATTTGTCGGTAAACAGCTGTTTTAACCTTAAATATTTTTAAGTAAAAACAACCCAAATTGTTAATAAAACAGGCAATAGTGGTGTTTTTTTAATAAGATTGATTATATCTCAAACAATCGAACATTTTTTTCAAAAAAAGGGTTGACGATTGGCGCTAAGAAACGCATAATTCGCATCGCAGTGTTGGTTATGACGTTGCGAATTGAGTTGGCTACGTAGCTCAGCTGGTTAGAGCACATCACTCATAATGATGGGGTCACAGGTTCGAATCCCGTCGTAGCCACCATAAAGAAAGATTGAAATGCGGGTGTGGCGAAATTGGTAGACGCACCAGATTTAGGTTCTGGCGCCGCGAGGCGTGTGAGTTCAAGTCTCTCCACCCGCACCATTCAATCGAGAGTATTTTTAGTTGGGGTATAGCCAAGTGGTAAGGCAGCGGGTTTTGATCTCGCCATTCCAAGGTTCGAGTCCTTGTACCCCAGCCATTTCTCTTATACATTAAGTGAGATGCTTCAGCATAAAGAGTGAAGTTTCCTATTTTATTCTTCAATATCATTAAAATAATTCATCCAATTAAATCGAGCATAAACTTACCCTCATGTAAGTTAGTTTTATTTATGACCGTCTTCTCAATTTTTTATTGGGGTATAGCCAAGCGGTAAGGCAGCGGATTCTGATTCCGCCATTCCGAGGTTCGAATCCTCGTACCCCAGCCATTAAAATCAAGCACTTACGTAATATTTTTTTGGCCTGAAATAATCAAAAAGAATATACAGCAAGAATATTATTGTCACTTTTAATTCGATAGACATCAAAAAAGACGACTTAAGCCGCCCTTATATTATTAATTTTTATTTTAAAGAAATTTGTTCTCTGGCATTAGTTCGTCCGCTTCTGCTGTTAAGTCTCACACTGTTTCTATAGCACTAAAAGCTATCTTATGATTAAATCCGACCCTGCATAATCGCCACTGTAAATTAACATTGTTGTGATCGACTTCACTGGTATTATTTTTTTGTATTCCGTCGTAATGTTTAATTTGCGATAAATTATTATATTTCATTGTTTATTTCCTTTCCTGGTTTTAATCAAGATCTAACTCCAAAGCTATAAAGCTATTAATCATTACTCATGTTAGTAAAAGTCACTGATAACTTGAAGTTAACACCTTATAATAGTCACAATAACAGAATTAAAGCGCAGATTTGCTTATCTATCTAACTTGTTTAAATGCCATTTTGGGCATCTATGATGAAATGATTTTAGGCGTTAACTCAATTAGCTATTCAGGAAAGGCTTACGATTCTGCCAAATGGTAGTGTGGAAATTAGTACAAAGCCAGTCCTAAGATATAATTGTAATAATAATGACCACATCAAGAATAATTTTATTCTTGGCTCCACATGGTATAAAAAAGTGATGATTGCATTATCGTAGAATAAATTAAAGGGCTATATGCCCTTTTGTATTTTTATCTAATCTGCTATTTTAATTAAAAAAATTATTAAGGTCGCGTATGAAATATATTCATATTCTTATTTTGTTAATGACGAATGATTTAACTTTTTTGAAAAAGTGTTGGGAAGTTGAATTTATAGCAAAAAAATTCAAGTGACGAAGACTTTTCAGGCGATTACGTGGAAATAACAATACATTTATCCCTTGGTGGAGACTGGTTAATGAAATGTACTGTCATGGAAATAAGAAGCAAAAAGAAATAGGCTTCAAGCTTGGGCAAAAAGTGAATATAAGATACGGTATAGAAATAATGATCGGAGCTAAGATTGGATATAATTTTACAATAGATCACTCCTCTGGCATTGTTATAGGTGCATCAGCGGTCATAGGCAAAAATTTTTCAATTCGGCAAAATACCACCATTGGCGGCTGCAATGTCAATATAGGTAATAATGTTTTTATCGGTCCAAATAGCTGCATAGTATCTTGTACCCCAAATCAACCGCTAGTAATTGGCGATAACGTTACTGTAGGCGCAATATCTTTCATCAATAAAGATATTCCTGACAATTGTACTGTTTACACTGAAAAAACTAACAAGATCATAATAAATCTTAAATAATCATTTTTTTGATCGTTCTATATTTTTTTCAACAGTAACACGGCTATTTTCATTAAAACGAACGAAGAGTGACTTATGAGATTGAGAAACTGGATTTACCAAAAAACAGGGATTAAATTAAAAAAACTCAATTACCGTTTAAACTCATTGAGCTAGCATCAAAAAAATAGCTTAACTAATACAAATAAGATAGAGATTTTAGCCATTGGATCTTCACATGGCGCGTACTCTTTTAACTCACCTATGATACCAAATGCTTTTAATCTTTGCTCTACAAACCAAGATTTATATTATTCCCTCAATCTTTATGACAAAAATCAGATAAATCATCCAGAGTTAAAAAAAGTGATACTTTATTTTTCCGTTTTTTCAACTGGTTACGATTCCAGTAAAACATCAGAAAGAGATCTTTGTGTTTATTTTAAAAACATATTCGATATTGAATATCAAAATAAAAATATAGTTATTGATCCTGTTTTTAATCAAAATAAAAAAATTAAAATAAAAAATAACGAGTTACAACACATAGAAAGTTGCTTTATTCATAATCCAAATTTTATAATCGATAATAATTTAGAAAATAGAGTTCAAGGTCATTTGCGTGAAAATAGAAGATTACCAAATCAAATTAAAAACTTACTTGGTTTGATTAAAAAGTGTAAAACTAATGGCCATGAATTAATTATCATTTTGCCACCAGCCAGAAGTGAATATAAACATTTAATTGAAGTCGATATATTTAACGAAATCCATCAAATTAGCCAATCTTATAACTTAAAAATAATTGACCTTTTTAACTATGATTTATTCACGGATGATGACTTTGGTGATAGTGATCATGTCAATATAAATGGCGCTAATAAACTAACCAATATAGCCAAAAATGAAATTAGCTGATAATGAATCCTATAATTCATTTACGTCTTATAATGCAGCATGCATACAGTATTCTGGTGTCAATTTTTTGACTCATAACATGGATAAATTCGGAAATACGATTTAAAGCAGCTATAACAATCAATATTAATGCGTTTTTATAAATTAGGTGTAATAACCAAAATAACAAGAATTTAGCTTTAATTCCGGACGGTGACTAAAAAACAACAAAAGTAACTGGTTTATGAGCACTAAATAGTGATAATTTATTTTTATCCATAAATAGTGCTAAGAATGAATTCGCTTAGAAAATAGTTTTGATCGATAAAAATAAGCCTCAGTATTGCTACTGAGGCCCGCTCACTAAAGGAATAATAAATTTAACTAACTACTTCTTTTTTGCTTTTGCATTGGGCAAATCGGTAATCGAACCTTCATAAACCTCAGCTGCAAGGCCGATTGATTCATGTAACGTAGGATGAGCATGGATAGTCAGCGCAATATCTTCGGCATCACAGCCCATTTCTATTGCTAAAGTGATTTCACCCAATAGTTCACCACCATTGACACCCACAATGGCACCACCGATAACCCGATGTGAATCTTTCTCAAAAATTAATTTGGTCATCCCTTCTGCACAATCGGAAGCAATCGCGCGTCCCGAGGCAGCCCATGGGAAAATGGCCGTTTCATAATTGATATTTTTTGCTTTGGCTTCTTTTTCAGTCAAGCCCACCCAAGCAACTTCAGGTTCAGTATAAGCAATCGATGGGATCACTTTTGGATCAAAATAATGTTTCTTACCAGCAATAACTTCAGCCGCCACGTGTCCTTCATGAACACCTTTATGTGCCAACATCGGTTGTCCGACAATATCACCAATCGCGTAGATATGCGGTACATTCGTTCGCATCTGTTTATCGACTTCGATAAAACCACGGTCAGTCACCGTCACTCCAGCATTTTCAGCAGCAATCAATTTACCGTTAGGTGAACGACCAATCGCGACTAAAACCGCATCATATTGCTCTGTCACGACTTTACCGTCTTTATCTTCCATGGACACATGAATAGCGTCAGGTTTCGCTTCAACTTTTGTCACCTTAGTTTGTAACATTAAAGTGAATTTCTTCTCGATCTGCTTAGTAAAGACCTTAACTACATCTTTATCTGCAGCCGGAATGACTTGGTCAAGCATCTCAACCACGTGCACCTGTGAACCTAGCGCATGATAAACCGTGCCCATCTCTAAACCGATAATACCACCGCCCATCAGTAACAGACGTTTAGGAATCGATTTTAGAGCTAATGCATCAGTTGAGTCCCAGATACGCTCATCTTCATGGGGAATAAAAGGTAACTGAATAGGTCGTGAACCTGCTGCAATAATGGCATTTTCAAACGTAATCACCGTCGCTCCATCGGCCGTATCAACAGACAGCGTATGACTACCAGTAAATTTAGCTTCGCCTTGTACCACATTCACTTTACGCATTTTTGCCATACCAGCCAGGCCACCGGTCAGCTGATTAATGACTTTCTCTTTCCAGCCACGCACTTTATCTAAATCCAGTTTAGGAATGCCAAACTCAATACCATGTGAGGTCAATGACTTAGCTTCATCCATCACTTTGGCAACATGCAGTAGTGCTTTAGACGGGATACAACCCACATTAAGGCAGACCCCACCTAAAGTAGCATAACGTTCAACTAACGTCACATCCAAGCCTAAATCAGCCGCACGGAAGGCCGCCGAATAACCGGCTGGCCCTGCACCTAACACTACAACTTGTGTTTTAATCTCTTTACTCATTTTCTCAGCCCCTTATTACATCACTAAACGACGTAAATCGGATAGTACCGTTGCAATGTGGCTCAAGAATCTTGCGCCATCTGCGCCATCAATAACACGATGATCAAATGATAATGACAGTGGTAACATTAAACGTGGTTTGAATTCACTGCCGTTCCATACTGGCTTCATACTTGAACGCGAAACACCTAAAATACCGACTTCAGGGGCATTGACGATCGGCGTAAATGCATTGGTACCAATACCACCCAGGCTAGAAATAGTGAAACAGCCACCTTGCATATCACCGCCGGTTAATTTACCATCACGCGCTTTTTTCGAGATTTCAGCAAGTTCACGTGAAAGTTGCATAATGCCTTTTTTGTTAACATCCTTAAACACCGGGACCACTAAGCCATTTGGTGTGTCAACAGCGACGCCAATATTGATATATTTCTTCACGATCAAGGTTTGCGCATCTTCAGACAGCGAACTGTTAAAGCGTGGATAAGCTTCTAACGCGCTAGCCACCGCCTTCATAATAAAGACTAATGGCGTGATCTTAACATCCAGTTTTTTCTTGTCAGCTTCGGTATTTTGTTGCTTACGGAACGCTTCAAGATCAGTAATATCCGTTTCATCAAATTCAGTGACATGCGGAATCATCACCCAGTTACGGTGTAAGTTAGCGCCTGACACTTTTTGAATTTTGGTTAATGGCAAAGCTTCTACTTCACCAAATTTACTGAAATCAACTTTCGGCCATGGTAATAGTCCAGGCAACCCACCGCCAGAAGCAGTGCCACTCTCCACCTGTTTGACCGCATTTTTAACATAGTTTTGTAAATCTTCACGTAAAATACGTTTTTTCAATCCAGTTGCGGGTACTTTAGTCAGATTCACGCCAAACTCACGCGCTAAACGTCGAATTGATGGCGTTGCATGTGCATAGGCGTCATTTTCAATAAAACTATCGGCACCGGCTGCTTGTGGCGCAGGTGCTGTGGTTGGTTGCGATTTAGCTGGTGCTGGTGCTGATGCTGGTTGTGCTGGCGCCGAAGCTGCAGCGGGCGTCGATTGACTTCCGGCAACTTCAAAAATCATGATGTGACTACCTGTAGAGACTTTATCACCAACAGCAACAGAAATGGATTTAACTTTACCGGCAACCATGGATGGAATTTCCATCGAGGCTTTATCACCTTCAACGGTCAATAATGATTGATCAACACTGACGGTGTCACCCACCTTGACCAGAATTTCAGTGACTTCAACTTCATCACCGCCAATATCCGGGACGCTAATAGTTTGTTGACTCACACTGTCACTAGCCGCGGCTTGCGGTGCAGGTGCGCTGGCAGCTGGCGCTGGCGTTGAAGCTACAGCACTATCTGCTGCTTCAAATTCCATAATCGGCATACCGGTTGACACTTTGCTACCCACAGCAATCGAGATTGATTTAACAATACCCGCTTGCGGCGCAGGGATCTCCATTGAGGCTTTATCACCTTCAACAGTTAACAAAGACTGATCAGCGTCAACTTTATCACCAACTTTAACTAAGATTTCAGTGACTTCAACTTCGTCACCACCAATATCTGGTAATTTAATTTCAATACTCATATTCGTTAAACCTCTTATGCAATGCGTGGATTAATTTTATCGGCATCAATATTGAATTTGCTTATTGCATCATTCACGACAGATGCATTGATATCACCACGTTTAGCCAGTTCACCTAGGGTCGCAACGACAATATAAGAAGCATCGACTTCAAAATGATGACGTAAATTTTCACGACTATCAGAACGGCCAAAACCATCCGTACCTAAGACTTTATAGCTTTCAGCTGGAATATAAGCACGAACTTGTTCTGCTAATAATTTCATATAATCTGTTGAAACAATGGTTGGCGCCTTATTCATCACTTGAGTAATGTAAGGAACGCGCGGTGTTTCGTTCGGATGTAACATGTTATAACGTTCACAATCTTGTCCTTCACGAGCAAGTTCAGTAAATGACGTTACGCTATAAACATCAGAGGTAATACCATATTCACGGGCAAGAATATCCGCTGCTTCACGGACATAACGTAAGATTGAACCTGAACCCATTAATTGAACAGTTGATTTACCATCTTGACCTTTCACCGTATCTAACTTATAGATACCCTTGCGAATACCCTCTTCTGCACCGGCTGGCATTTCTGGCTGCGCATAGTTTTCGTTTAAGGTCGTAATATAATAGAATACGCTCTCTTTATCGCCATACATGCGTCGTAAGCCATCTTGAATAATGACAGCGACTTCATAAGCATAGGCTGGATCATAAGAGATACAGTTTGGAATGGTTGAAGATAAGATATGACTATGGCCATCTTGATGTTGTAAACCTTCACCATTTAAGGTTGTGCGACCTGATGTACCGCCGATTAAGAAACCGCGCGCTTGCTGATCACCCGCCGCCCACAGTAAATCGCCAATACGTTGGAAACCAAACATCGAATAGTAGATATAAAATGGAATCATTGGACAGTCATTCGTACTATATGACGTTGCCGCAGCAAGCCATGATGCACCTGCGCCCATCTCATTAATACCTTCTTGTAGAATTTGACCTTTTTCATCTTCACGATAGTAAGCTACTTGTTCGCGATCTTGTGGGGTATATTGCTGACCGTTTGGACTATAGATACCGATTTGACGGAACAGACCTTCCATACCAAAAGTACGCGCTTCATCAGCTAAAATTGGCACTAATCGTGGCGCTAAATCTTTATCTTTTAACAAGATATTAAGCGAACGAACAAAAGCAATCGTCGTTGAGATCTCTTTGCTCTGTGCTTCAAGGAGTGAACTAAACTCACTTAATGCCGGAATGGATAAGTCAGCGGTAAAATTAGGTAAACGTGATGGCACATAACCTTTTAACGCTTGGCGACGCTCGTGAAGATATTTATATTCTGGTGTGTGCTCTTCAAATTTAATATACGGCAGTTTTTCTATTGACTCATCGGTCACCGGAATATTGAAGAAATCACGGACATGTCTGACATTGTCCATGTTCATTTTCTTCACTTGATGAGCGATGTTTTTACCTTCTGCCGCTTCACCCATACCATAACCTTTAATCGTATGAGCAAGAATTACGGTTGGACGACCTTTGGTATTGCTGGCTTTTTGGAAAGCAGCAAACATTTTTGCCGGATCCTGACCACCACGATTTAAACGGAAAATCTCATCATCACTCATATCTTTAACCAGTTCAGCGGTTTCTGGATATTTACCAAAGAAATGCTCACGAACATAAGCACCATCTTTCGATTTTAAGGTCTGATAATCACCATCTAATGTTTCATTCATTAAACGGAGTAATTTACCCGATTTATCTTTTTGCAGTAATTTATCCCAGCGATTACCCCAAATAACTTTAATAACCTGCCAACCCGCACCACCAAAGATGCCTTCAAGTTCATTGATAATCTTACCATTACCTGTTACCGGACCATCAAGACGCTGTAAATTACAGTTAATGACGAAAACCAGATTATCCAATTTTTCGCGGCTAGCAACGGTGATCGCACCTTTTGATTCCGGCTCATCCATCTCGCCATCGCCAAGGAATGCGTAGACAGTTTGTTCAGTGGTATCTTTTAAACCACGATGATTCAAATATTTTAAAAAACGCGCCTGATAGATAGCCGAAATAGGGCCCAGTCCCATTGATACCGTTGGGAACTGCCAGAATTCAGGCATTAATTTAGGATGTGGATAAGAAGGTAAACCTTTGCCCGCAATTTCTTGACGGAAGTTATCTAATTGCTCTTCAGTTAAACGACCTTCGATAAAGGCTCGCGAATAAACGCCTGGTGAGATATGGCCTTGGAAGTAAACTAAATCACCGCCATCTTTGTCGTTACGCGCACGGAAAAAATGGTTAAAACAGACTTCATAAAATGTCGCAGCTGATTGGAAAGAGGCCATATGACCACCCAGATCCAAATCTTTTTTAGAGGCTCTTAGCACCATCATTAGCGCATTCCAGCGTACCGTCGAGCGAATTCTTCTTTCTAATTCCCAATCACCTGGATAAGCAGGCTCTTCTTCTACCGAGATAGTATTAGCGTAGTTACTGGTTGAAGATCCAAACAGTAATGGAACGCCGCCTTGTCTTGCACTATTAACGATTTGTTCAATAATATATTGAGCTCGTTCGGTACCCTCTTCGCGAATAACTGATTCGATACTTTGTAACCAATCTTTGGTTTCAACGGGATCAATATCATTATGTTGAATGTCTGACATATAAAAGACCTCTTTAGGTTTCAGCAAAAGTAGAGATAATTGATAATCATTGTATGTAAATTTTTTTCACTTATTCCTACTACTAATAGCAATAAGTTACCAAAGCTAACACTAACAGGCTACCTTTAATCATGATGATTATTCCTATTAAATTAATCAACTATTCTGATGATACTCCCTATTTTTATTAAGGGCAAAAAACAAGTTTTAAAGTATATTTTGATTTTTATCAAAAAAATCATCACAATATTGGTCTTTAAAAATAAAAATGGTGCGAGTTTCCTATTAGAGTTATTGATGTTTTTTGATGATTATTCTTATTATTCGATGTTAGAATTTTGACAAATTAAAAAGGAAGATCGACTTATCATGGAAAATGTGATTAATATTCGTCAATTGGGATTAACATCCTATTTAGAAGTTTATCAGATAATGCACAATTTTACTATGCAGCGAACTGAGTTAACTTTAGACGAAATTTGGTTAACCGAGCATCATGCCGTTTTTACACAAGGAAAGACCGGTTCACCTGAACATTTGCTATCAGATACCGGCAGTATTCCGATTATTCAGACCGATCGTGGCGGACAAATTACCTATCATGGTCCAGGGCAACAGATTATGTATACCATGATAGATATTAAAAGACGCAAGCTCAGTATTCGTCAAATGGTCAGTTATCTGGAACAAAGTGTAATTGAGACTTTAGCCAAACTGGGTATCAAGGCAGAAGCTAAAAAAGAGGCACCCGGTGTTTATGTGAATGAGCAAAAAATCTGTTCGTTGGGATTACACATCAAAAATGGCCGCACTTTACATGGCTTAGCCTTAAATATTGCGATGGATCTAACTCCTTTTAAGTTGATTAATCCTTGTGGTTATGCAGGTTTAGCCATGACACAGGTGAGTCAACAAACGACTGAATTTGATCGTACTGCTATCGCGAAAAATCTGGTAGACGCTTTTGCTCAATCCCTCCAATATCAACAGATTCATTATCTATAAAATGGAAATTTCATGTCAAAAATGACCGATCAAACATTTCGAAGCACTAAATATCGTGATGCGGATAAAGTTCGTCTTATTCCCAGTATCGATATTGATAGCCAGCAAACACTCAAAAAACCAGACTGGATGCGCATAAAATTACCCACCGACACCAGTAAAATTCAAGAAATCAAGTCTGCGATTCGTCGTCATGGTCTGCATTCCGTGTGTGAAGAAGCCGCTTGTCCTAATTTAGCCGAGTGTTTTCATCATGGCACTGCAACCTTTATGATTATGGGTGATATCTGTACCAGACGTTGCTCATTTTGTGACGTTGCCCATGGCCGGCCACTACCACTCGATCCTCAGGAACCGCTAAAATTAGCGCAAACGATCGCCGATATGAAATTAAAATATGTTGTGATCACGTCAGTTGATCGGGATGATCTCAAAGAGGGGGGGGCCAGCCATTTTGCTCAGTCTATTGAACAAATTCGCCGCATCAACCCGACGATAAGAATAGAAACATTAGTACCTGATTTCCGTGGCTGTTTAACCGATGCGGTGAATATTTTGGCAAAAACACCACCGGATGTCTTTAATCATAATTTAGAAAATGTACCACGCTTATACAAAGAGGTTCGCCTAGGTGCTAGCTATCAAGGTTCGCTTGATCTGTTAGCTGAATTTAAACGTCACCATCCTAATATTCCAACCAAATCAGGTTTAATGGTCGGACTGGGTGAAACGAATCAAGAACTGATCGACGTAATGCGAGATTTACGTGCCCACGGTGTCACCATGCTCACTTTGGGTCAATATTTGCAACCAAGTAAACATCATCATCCTATTCACCGTTATGTCACACCACAAGAGTTTGATGATTTCAAACGTATCGCTTTAGAGATGGGCTTCACTCATGCAGCCTGTGGCCCTTTTGTACGTTCATCCTATCATGCTGATTTACAGGCGATGGGTAAAGAGGTCAAGTAATCTTCGCTCAACAATCAATGCCTGTTTCAGGCATTGATTTAAAAGATAATGATGGTTCACACTACGCGGTTAATCTATATAGATTGCTGTGCATCAGACACTACATCAATAGCCCCGAATGAGGCTTATCATCACAGCGCATCAAATAAGCTCAATCTATATTGAGATAACTTAAACGTCAGATTAAAACCAAAAGCGAATCCATCTCAATGCGCAATAATTTCATCAAAATGAAGCAAATAAGCGATTATTTGCACAATAATCATCACACAACAAAATGACAATTCTTACGATAAAGAGTATGATACTGCGCAAATTGTGAAAGTAACCAAGGTTTATAAAACGTGAATATTCAGACGCTTCTTACCGATAAAATTAATCAAGCGATGCGCGCAGCCGGTGCGCCACAAGAGAGTGATGCCCTGATTAAGCAATCAGCAAAAGTACAGTTTGGTGATTATCAAGCAAATGGCATTATGGCTGCGGCTAAAAAATTAGGCTGTCTACCAAGACAGTTAGCTGAGAAAGTGGTTGAACAGCTTGATTTAACCGGTATCGTTGAAAAAGTTGACATTGCCGGTCCTGGATTTATTAACCTCTTCTTAGATAAGCACTGGCTGGCGAAACAGAGTGAGCTTGCGCTGGCTGATAGCAAACTCAATTTAACTATCACCGATCATCCGCAAACGGTGGTTGTTGACTATTCAGCACCCAATGTAGCCAAAGAGATGCATGTCGGTCATCTACGTTCAACGATTATTGGCGATGCGACTGTTAGAACGCTGGAGTTTTTAGGTCATCATGTAATCCGGGCCAATCATGTTGGTGATTGGGGCACCCAATTTGGTATGTTGATTGCTTATCTGGAAAAAATGCAAAACGAGCATGCAGAGGATATGGCGCTGTCCGACTTAGAGACCTTCTATCGTGCAGCAAAAAAATATTATGATGAAGATGCGCAATTTGCTGAAAAAGCGCGTAATTATGTGGTTAAATTGCAAGGTGGTGATGCCTATTGTGCACAAATGTGGCGAAAACTGGTTGATATCACCATGACACAAAACCTGGCTACATATCAGCGCTTAAATGTAACGTTAGGCATTGAAGATACCATGGGTGAAAGTATTTATAATGATATGCTCCCGGGTATTGTTGCCGACCTGAAAAATAGAGGCCTCGCCGTTGAAAATGAGGGCGCCACTGTTGTCTATCTTGATGAGTTTAAAAACAAAGATGGCGATCCGATGGGCGTAATCATTCAAAAGCGTGATGGCGGTTATTTATATGCAACAACTGATATTGCCTGCGTTATTTACCGCTATGAAAAACTAAAAGCCGATCGTATATTATATTATACCGACTCTCGTCAACATCAGCATTTAGAACAAGTTTGGCTTATCGCCCATAAAGCAGACTATATTCCTGACTCACTGAAACTTGAACATCATATGTTTGGAATGATGCTGGGTAAAGATGGTAAACCCTTTAAGACCCGTTCAGGTGATACCATCAAGTTAAATGATTTATTAGACGAAGCAACGGAACGCGCAGCGATACTTATTCGTCAGAAAAATCCTGATTTAACTGAAGCTGAATTAAACCAAATTGTCGATGCTGTCGCGATCGGCGCCGTTAAATATGCCGATTTGTCAAAAAACCGTACAACAGATTACGTATTTGATTGGGATAACATGTTAGCCTTTGAAGGCAATACCGCCCCTTATCTGCAATATGCCTATACTCGCGTGTTCTCTATCTTCAAAAAAGCCAATATTGCGCTAGATAGCGTCACAGGCGAAATTCTGATTGATGATGAAAAAGAGCGTGCATTAGCTACCCGTTTATTGCAGTTTGAAGAAGCGGTGGAAGCGGTAGCTAAAGAGGGATTACCACATATTCTATGTGCCTATCTTTATGATATTGCCACGCTATTTTCTAGCTTTTATGAAAATTGCCCTATCTTAACCGCGGCAACTGAGCAGCAAAAACAGAGTCGCTTAAAGCTAGCGGCCTTAACCGCAAGAACGCTCAATATCGGACTGACGATGCTAGGCATTAAAACGATTGAGAAGATGTAATATCAGTTAAGTCATGACTGAATATAAAAGAAAAGGGCTCAACTGAGCCCTTTTCTTTTCAATAAAAAAACAGCCGCCTTTTATACTGGTCTGCTGCTAAAGTCCCAAAGCATATTTAATCACATGCTTCTTAATAAAAGGAACTTGATCAATCATATTCATACCCGCCCCTCTCAGCCATTTTTTGATCACAAACTGACCGTCGAATACGCTTTCAATACCTTGCATGGCGGCTAACATCATTAACACATCTTTATTCCTGCTGCGCTGATAACTCTGCCAAGCTGGTTTTAAACCAATATCTTTACCTGTTGCAAAAAGTGTCTGAATCGTCTGCGCTAATAAAGCAGAATCACGTAAACCTAAATTCACGCCCTGCCCGGCTAACGGGTGAATCGTATGCGCAGCATCACCAATCAAAATCAAGCGGTGTTTAACAAACTCAGTAGTGTAACGGGCCGTGAGCGGATATAATAATTTTTCACTGGCCAGCTGGCAATCCCCTAACCACCCCGCTGTTGCGGCCGTTAATGATTGATTAAACGTCTGCGCATCTTGCGCCATCAACCTTTCAGCCTCATCTGGTTTAGCCGACCAAACCAAACAACTCATATCCGATTGCCATAAGGGTAAAAAAGCAATGATGCCATCAGGATAAAACAGTTGTCTGGCACAAGCTTCATGGGGCATTGCTGTTTTAACCGTGGCAATTAAGGCATGATGACGATAGTGATATTGCCATAGCTTAATCTGCTGATTTTGACGAACCCATGAGTTGGCACCATCAGCAGCGACCATTAATTGGGCGGTTAAAATCGACTCATCAGCTAACTGAACAGAAGCAGACTCATTAGCAGAGTATAGATGCTGTGCTTTTTGCTGGAAAAAACAGACGTTATCATAAGTGCAGGCTTTCTGATAGAGCGTCTGCACCATTAACTCGTTCTCGATAATATGCCCAAGATTATTAAAATGATAATCATGACTATGTGCACTGAGTCTGGCAAAACCATTCGCCTCTTTAACGCTAATATCTTCAAAACTCAGCACTCGTTGACTGGATAATAGCGATTGCCATATCCCTAATTGTTCAAAATAATGCTGGCTTGAGCCATTAATCGCTGAAGCGCGAATGGCAGGATGAGCAGAAATTTCAGCCGGTGCTATTTTATCATCAATCACCGCCACACGCAGTGATTGCTGACCTAAAGCACAAGCGGTTGCCAAACCAACGATGCCTGCGCCAATAATGATGACATCAAAATCTCTCACCATAACATCCCTTTCCCTAATAAACCGATCTGGTTTCACAAACCAGTATTATGTGTTTTTATCTCTGAATAATATAGCGCTTTTATCTCACTATCAAGTAACTTAGCGTATTTGCTATCCACGCTACACTGAAATTGCTATCGTTGATGGCAGTGAGGACTTAAAATAATAGCGACTAATTTGATTCGATGTCAGGTAAGTGACCAGATAGCTGCAAAAAATGATTGAACTAGCCGAGTTCCACCATCACAATTTCACTCGCCTCGAGTGCCGAAAAATGTAACATCTCTTCATCTTCAATCGCTAAACCATCTCCCGCAAAGGCAACTTGTCCATTAACCTGATATTTGCCGCGTGCAGCCACAATATACGCTTTTTTATTGGCTAAGTGGTATTCAACCGTTTGCCCGACTAATAACGTCATCGCTAACACGCGCGCCTGAGCCTGAATACTTAAAGCATTTTTATCACAAGCATGACCACTGGCTAATACTGAAAAACGACCAGTTTTTTCTGCTTTCGGGAAACGTTTAGTTCCCCAGCTTGGTTTATCGACCTGTTTATCCGGTATAATCCAGATCTGAAATAGTCGGGTCTCTTTCTCTTCCAGATTATATTCACTATGTGTCACCCCGCGCCCGGCCGACATCACCTGCACATCACCCGCTTCAGTTCTGCCTTGATTACCCATACTATCGGTATGGATGATAGCCCCTTCATACACATAAGTAATAATTTCCATATTATTATGAGGATGCGTTGGGAAACCCGTTTTAGGTTGAATAATGTCATTATTCCAAACCCGCAGTTGTCCCCAATTAACCCGCATCGGATCATAGTAGCTCGAAAATGAAAAATGATATCGAGTATTCAGCCAACCGTAATTAGCCGCTCCCAGACTCTCCTTAGCACGAAATTCAATCATCCTATCCTCTCTTATCAATTAATCAATCCTATTAATACTGTTATATAAGATGATATAAAAACTTAGGTTATTCAATACGACTTGCCTATTACTGCTATATATCTTTATACCAATATTGATTAAATCTAACCAGAACAGTTATTTCAGTAAAATATATAGTGACTCTACGCTATCAACAAATATAATAATAGGCTTAGACAATTCGGCCTTTATTCAGGAATTATCATGGCTTCATTAAAAGATGTGGCAAAACTCGCTGGCGTATCGTTAATGACGGTATCAAGAGCGATCAACTCACCAGATAAGCTGAGTAAAGCGACCTATATCAGCGTCAAAAAAGCGATTGACCAATTAAATTATGTACCGGATGTTTCAGCATTAAAAATACGCGGAGATCGCAAAGTCCCCCAGTTGATTGGCGTGTTGGCACTTGATACGGCAACCACGCCTTTCTCGGTAGAGTTATTACAGGCAATAGAAAAAACAGCGCAGCTGCATCACTGTAATACGCTGATTGTTAATCTCTTTGATGCCCAAGACGCTGAACAGGCCATTAATACGATTTTATCCTATCGACCGAATGGGATAATCTTTACCTCGATGGGATTTCGGCAAGTCAGTATTCCAGCCAAACTCCATGATAAACACTTAGTACTAGCGAACTGCATTACGCGTGATATTGAGGTGGCCAGTTATGTACCAGACGACTACCAAGGGCAGTATCAAGCAATAGAAATGATCATTAAAAAAGGCTATAAAAAACCGCTATGTATCTATTTATCGCAAACGACTTTGGCAGGAAAAATCAGACGACAAGCCGTTGAACAGGCCTGGCAAGATCATGATCTTGATATCAATAAACTCACCACTTTCCATCTTAATCTTGATTTAGGTGATGATCACTATTTAGAAACAATTACCATTATTGAACAGTACTTCAAAGATCAACAAGCCCCATTCGATATCGTGATTTGTGGTAATGACCGCATCGCACTATTGGTATATCAAGTATTATTGGGCTTAGGCTATCAAATCCCCAGTCAAATAGCCGTGCTGGGTTACGATAATATGGTGGGTATCGCCGAGCTATTCTATCCGCCACTAACCACCGTTCAGTTACCTCATTATCAAATTGGTGAACAAGCCGCCTTACACCTGATTAATCGCCTCTCCGATACCACTGAACATAAAATTGCTTGCCCACTGCTGGAAAGAAAATCAGTTTAATTTGAATAATAATAACCAAGCATCATAACGTTATGCTTGTCCTGAATAAAAAAACCACCTCTAAAAGAGATGGTTTTTTTAATACCCTATAACACTTCAGATCCAATAAAATTTAATCTTAGAAGAAATATTTAAAACGAATTCTTGCGCCATAACGATCTTCATTACTCTCACCATGATTTTCATCACGATCAAGTACTGACCAATAAGCACCCAGATAGATATTAAAATTATCCATATCCATCACGTTCGGAATTAAATAAGAGGCGTTAACGGTATGAATTTTATATTTACCTTCAGTATCAAGGAAGCCTGATGTTTTATATTCTGGATTAAAATGTTTAATGTCATTAGCCGCAAAAATGTAACCTAAAGAGATATTTTTCCAGGTGATGTTCGTGCCTAATGTCAGATCTTTTTCTTGTTCAGCATCCATATAGGCCGAGCTAAAATTGACTAATACCGCATCATTGACTTTGCTCCAGTCACCCGCACTATTCCAGCTTAAGCTTAAACCATAACCAGTACGCTTAGATTGATCCTGCCACTCACCCAGCTCATTATAGTAACCATAAGCATTTTTAACGACATTGCTTTCTACGGCTGCTGCCACTGCAAAATCGTCGTTGCGCCAAGAGACCACTGGTCTTAAATAAACCACATTTTTATCATTTTCTAATTTATAGCCATGATAAGTACTGTCCTGAAATAAGGTTGTACCATCTTTAATCATGGTATTGAGTTCGAATTTGAAATCACCGAGTTCTTTTACTAATTGAACACTACCACCACTGCTACTTCTACCTCTGGCCTCTTTCATCATATAAATATAACCAAAACCATCATCATAGATATCATTAGCGGTATTACCAGAGTACTCAATAAAGGTATCTTGTCCTAATGGGAACATATCATAAGCTTCGAAACGACCCAGCTTTAATTGCCAGTCATTTTCCTGACCAAAAAAGAAAGCAGCATCATCGAGATTCATTTTACCACTTAGATCGGCTAATGGTTGCACGGTAAAACCAGCATAATTATGATTATCTAAAACACGTTTACCATCCAGTCCGATTAAGATACGACCATTGACATCCCAACGTTCGGTGTCACTCGCATCAAAATCTTTGGTGGCTTCAGTTTTGATTGAGGTTAACTGACGTTTTTTACTGGCAGCATCAATATTAAACTCAACGTCACCATATAATTTTAGACTACCTTGCGGTGTTTCCCACTCGATGGAGGCCAGGGCTGGCACTCCATATAAACAACATAAACCAACAGCTAAGCGTGCATATCTCATCAACTCTTCTCCGACATGTTATGTAAAGGCCAATATTTTATATAGTTCGTCGTCAGAATACCATTTTCAGCAAACAAGTACATAGTTTTATCTGGGTTAACGGGATAAATTCGGCTACTAAATGCGCACTCACCGTCATTGATGAAAACCTCAATTGAGGAGTGGTCCATAAAGATATGTAATTTAAGTAGATTACCTTCAGGTAACGGGATACTGCGATAACCACTTACCCCTTCACCGGCCATCGCGCGATCTAAAACTAAGCGATGTGCTTGGGTATCTACATATAACCAAACACCCTGCAATCCATCTTTTGATGCAGCTAATTTTAAACCCGCTCTTTCAGCCGTTGTCTTGGTCAGGTCAATTTCCACGATCAGTTCACATTGAACAGTAGAAAGTTCACAATCTTGCTGTGTTCTTTCAATTGTTACATGAGAGATTGTTTTCTCATCCTGACGTAACGAGGCCAGCTCTTTAATCGGCTGCATGATAATCTTACCTGTGGAAGTTAAATTAACTTCACGTGGTAAACTCAATATTCCCGCCCATTTATCGGCTTTACTTGGCATGGCTGATTCCCACATATCCATCCAGGCAATTAAAATACGCCGACCATCTGCAGCGACAAAAGATTGCGGTGCATAAAAATCATGGCCATTATCAAACTCAGTAAACGTCTGCGTAATTTCAAATGGCGAACCGGGTTTCCACTTACCGATTAAATAGCCGGCCTGAAAACGGTTGCGATATTGATAACCTTTAGGCTTCATACCTTGTGGAGAGAACATTAATACATAACTATCGCCCAGTGGGAAGAAGTCAGGACACTCCATCATATAAACATCGGAATCATCGGTTTTAGCCAGTACTTGTTGAAATGTCCAATCACGTAGATTATCAGAGCTATATAAAAAGACTTGTCCGACATCCTGACTATCCCTGACGCCAACAATCATGAACCACTGACCATCTTGCTGCCACACTTTAGGATCACGAAAATGCATGATACCTTCAGGCGGCGTCAAAATCACGCCATGTTTCTCAAAATTGACACCATCATGACTTGTGGCTAAGCACTGTACTTCACGAATCGCACTGTCATCGCCGAACTCTTTTAACCAAACATGTCCGGTATAAATCAAGGTTAATACACCATTATCATCAACCGCGCTTCCCGAAAAACAACCATCGATGTCATAGTCTTGAGAAGGGGCTAACGCAATCGGTAAATGTGTCCAGTGCACCATATCATCACTGACTACATGTCCCCAATGCATCGGTCCCCAATTTTCATTGTAAGGATAATGCTGGAAAAAGGCATGATATTGACCATTAAAATAGATGAGTCCATTCGGATCATTAATCCAACCCGCTCTGGCTGCAATGTGATAAGCCGGATAATAACGATCTTTAACCTGCTTGGCTAATTCATCGACAGCTTGATTACCTTTAATTAATAACTCTTTCATTTGCAGCTCCTGTAATAACAATAGGTTTGATACGCTTATCGCTTTTCAATAAGAAAGCGGCTATCAACATAAATACGCCCGTCACACTTCCCATGATCAAGTAAGTATGGGCAAAACCAATACGATCGTAGCCGTAGCCAGCTAATGGCGCTAGGAAACTGGCACATACCTGACTCACAAACTGGAAGCCAACTAAATAGAGCGTTGAGGATAGACGATGATCGAAGCGCGTAGAGATATATTTAAAGATGGCGATTAATAGAATCGGCAGCTCAACTGCATGCAATAATTTCATGAGTGAAATCATCACCGGCCCAACAACCAGACCTGAGCCAATAATCCGCAGTGTCATGATACTACCGCTCAAAATCAAGCTATTTTTTGCGCCAATGCGATTGACTAAGAACGGTGCCAGCGCCATCCCGCCCGCTTCAAGAAATACCTGCAAGGAATTTAAGAATCCATACATACTATTGCCCGCATCTTGGGTGGCAAATTGTCTGGAAAAATAGACCGAGAACTGCTGGTCATAAACGTTATACATACTCACGCCCATGACAAAAACTACCAGCGCCCAGAACTCCGATAATTTTAAAACGCCTAATGCGTCAGAGACTTTTAATTTGCTGACTTTACCATATTCAAGTTGGCCCATCGCATCAATCTTAACCACTTTAATAAAGGCAAGTAAGATTAAAAATACCAGTGCAGATAACGAGGCTAATACGAAATTGATATTGGGATTGATATTGAACAGAAAACCAGCAAAAAAGGTTGCCGTAGCCCAGCCCAAAGAACCCCACATTCTGGCGCGTCCGTATTCAAAACCGACGATACGACCAACACGTTCAATATAAGATTCTAATGCACCAATACCGGAAAAAAAAGTTGCACCAATATAAAGTCCGCCTAGTGCGGCACCTAAAATGATATTCATTTTTAATGCTGGTGCATAAACAAAAATAAAGAAAGGCCCCGACATTAACAGTAAGAATCCAATACACCACAACAGATTCTTCCTTAGCCCTAATTTATCTTGAATAAAACCATATAGCGGCTGTAAACATAAGGCCACAATTGAGATAGCTGAGAAGATAATCCCAGTATCCATACCTTTAAGGCCTAGGGCTTGCTCAAGCCAAATTGAAATGAGAGAAAATGAGGATGACCAAGTAAAAAAGAAAAAGAAAAACAACCCACTCAGTAAGAAGTAATACTCTCGACTAGATTTTTTCATTATGTAATGACCTTTAGACAACTAATGCTTGGCGATATTGTTAACGTTAAATGTAAAAAACAAAATCTTTTCATGCTAAAAATGTGATGTTAATCACGAAAGTTAACGTTAACATTTGTTTAAGGTCAGGTGGATAACATAAAATTAGTGCATCAACAGGGTATGATTTGATATACAATACCGCCATGCGCATAAAGGCGCGGCGTAAACTATATAGAAGATAATATATGCAAAATACAAAAATTTGGTGTTTAGGCGATGCGGTAATCGATTTACTTCCTCTGGAAAATAAGCAATATCAAGCCTGTGCCGGTGGTGCCCCCGCTAATGTGGCGATTGGTATTGCAAAATTAGGCCATGATGCCGGTTTTATCGGTCGCGTCGGTGATGATCCATTTGGCCGTTTTATGCAAGAGACCTTTGAAAGTTATCAGGTTGATTGCCAGAGTCTGGAGTTTGATCCAACAGTTAAGACCAGTACCGTTGTGGTTGATCTCGGTAAGAGTGGTGAACGTAGTTTTACGTTCTTGGTTTCACCGTCAGCCGATCAATTTCTCTCTCAGTCAGCAATCCCATCATTCAAGCAAGATATTTTGCATTTTTGTTCCCTCGCATTAGTTGGGCCTACCTGCCGGGCAACCTTGAAACAGGCCATCAAGCAATTAAAATCACAACAAGGCAAAGTGAGTTTCGATATCAATCTGCGCGAGCAGATGTGGGCAGATAAGCAAGAGATGCGTCAAATCATTAGTCTGTTTGCTAAAGATGCCGATATTCTTAAGCTTTCTGATGAAGAGCTATTTTGGTTAACCGAAAGTCAGGACTGGTCAATTGCGCTGGCTAAACTTGATGAACAATATGCAGCGCAACTCAAAATCATTACCAAAGGCAGTGAAGGAAGCACTGTATTATGGCGTAATAAACAGTATCAGTATCCCGCTTATAAAGTACAAAGTATTGATACGACAGGGGCTGGCGATGCGTTTGTCGCAGGGCTGTTATGCACGATTGGCATTAATGGGTTGCCTGATGAGCTCATTGCCGTTGATACGATGATTTCCGTTGCCAGTGCTTGTGGGGCGCTGGCGACGACGCAGAAAGGCGCACTCACCGCATTTCCGGACAATGATTATTTACAGTCCTTCATTGCCGAAAATAGAACCCTCGATAGTCAGATAATCTCGCGTTTATAATCACACTGAACGACCCGCTTATACGGGTCGTCTTTTGACTACTCGGCAAAATACCAAAAACCGCGATTAATCTAGGTGGTGAGCTTTTCCATAACTTCAGCATCAGCCAGAAAATCACTCAGTGTATGCTGATCAAAACTCGAGTGTTGACTCAATACTTCATTCAATCTCTTCGGTAGATCTAACTGTCGGCCATTAATGAAATAAGCGTCGCCAACTTTCAAGAGACGAATACTATTCACACGTTGGCAAAGCGCATTGTCCTTGAATAAGGCGACCACTTCGTCAACCGAATAAGCGGGCTCGACCGGTTCAATATTCAAGCTATGCATTGAATGCGTGATATGACGACCAAACCATTGGTTAAAATAGTCAGGCTGATTAATCAGTTCACACATCATCGCTTTGAGCTTTGCGATCTCTTGTGGCTGGATCGCCAGTGGATTTCTATCCAAAGAGAGATCGGGATCGAGATAGTGCATCTTACCTAAATCATGCTCTAACGTGTAATCCGCAAAGCTACTTAATAGCTCTTGTGAGGTAGGTGAGCGGAAACCAACTGAATAACTTAAGGCTTCTTCAAGACACACGCCATCGTGTGGGAATCCTGGTGGAATATAAAGAATATCACCGGCGGTAATCTCTTCGTCAATTATCGGCGTAAAATGCTCAACATGCAATAAAGCTGGATGGGCACAAAATTGTTTGTAATCAGGATTAATATCCCCAACCCGCCAACGACGTCGCCCCATACCTTGAATAATAAACACATCATACTGATCAATATGCGGACCAACGCCACCGCCAGGTACAGAATAGGAGATCATCAGATCATCAAATAACCACTGTGGAAAACACCTAAAAGGCTCAACCAGCGTCGCGGCATTATCATGCCAATGATCAACAGCCTGAACCAGTACACTCCAGTGCGTCTCACCTAAATCAGCAAAATCGGTTTCTTTAAATGGACCATATTTAGCTTGCCACTCTTGGTTAAAATGGGTGACTAAGCGGCTTTCAATCTCGTCTTCTAATGATAAACCAGCCAGTTCATCTGGTGAGATAGGATCAATAAAATCGACCAATGCATTACGTAAAATAACAGGTTTTTTCTGCCAAGAATTGGTCATAAAATCTTGCCAGTCAATATTCAATTTATACGCCATAAAGCCCTCGTAATAGCAAATTATTTGATGTTAAAAAAACATCGAATGTCATTAAAATCTTGCTGCTTAGTATAATCGACTCCCCTATCATAGAGAATCTTTTTATCAGTCAAGTACAGTTTAATCTTGGAGGTTAACTTAAAATCCAATCAGTTGACCTCTTAACCACATTAAAACCGCCCCAGTACCCTCGATTTATGCTAACAGACCTTTTACGATAGTCATTTAAACTCTATGAGATCAATTACGCTTTTTCTTGTGACAAATTAGTGATAAGGTGAAAAGCACGCTAGTTTATTTATAGGAAGTCACGTGTTATGTTATCGACAATCTTAACCAACCCTGAGGCAAAACTTTTAGGACAATCGCTATTTACTGTACAACAAGATGAGTTAACTCTTCTCGTTATCAAACATCGACAATGTGAAGCTATACTTTCATTACAAGGCGCTCAGCTATTATCCTGGCGTCCAAGTGAACAAGCCAGACCCGTCATTTGGTTAAGTGAAAAAGCCCAATTTATGAAAGGAAAAGCCATTCGCGGTGGTATTCCACTCTGTTGGCCGTGGTTTAACAAGTTAGGCACACCTTCACATGGCTTTTTCCGTACTTCACTTTGGCAGTTAGTTGAGCATCAGGAAGATGAGACAGGTGTGACACTCACCTTAAGACTCGAAGACAATTCAGAGACCCGAAAATTATGGGTTCATCCATTCAAAGCAACCGTGACAGTCAAATTAGGCCAGACTTGTTATCTTGAGTTAACCACTGAAGGCGAATTTTCCGCAACCGGTGCGTTACATAGCTATTTCGATGTCACAGATATTGAAAAAATTACCGTAACTGGACTCGGTATCGATTATCAAGAGTCATTAACTACCGTTAATCTGCCCCAAAAAACAGGGGAGCTTAGCTTTGATCAAGCTGTTGATCGTATTTATACGGTGCCAGCCCCCATCAGTCTTATCCATGACACTGATAGAACCATTAAAATTACGCATCATCATAGTCATGATGTAGTGACCTGGAATCCATGGCAAGCCGCATCTATCGCCATGGCAGATATGGCTGATGATGGATTTAAAAGAATGGTCTGTGTTGAGACAGCCTGTATTACCACACCGCTCGTTTCACATCACAATCAACCAGCTAAAATTGCCGTGACCATTGCATGTGAGTAGCTGTAATCAGCAAAATAAAAACGGGCCCGAAAAGGCCCGCTTTATTTAAACAAGATGCTCAAGATGCGATAGTTTACAACTTCACTTTATTCACCAAATCCTGAACCTCGTTATACCAACCTTGCGACAAAGTCTTAACCATGGCGTCATAACCATCTGCGGTTTGTGGCAATTGGTAACTAAAATTCTTGCGTTGCGTACGGCCCTGATCATCCATAATAATCCAGTATCCTTCAATAATCACATCGCCCAGATAACTACCATGAAAACCGGATATAAACAGTTTCACCGTGGCCGTTGGTGTGGCTAGTGGCGCGGCTGAAACTAATCGCTGAGGTAACAGTGCTGACAGCTCACTAACAACCTGTTCTTGTAACTGAGCAACTAGCGGTGAGGCCCATAAATTATTGGTCGCCGTCACATATTGATAGGGATCCGTTTGATAAACTAAGCCATCTTTATTGAGAAAATTAGCGATATTCACGGGTGCGATCCAAATAAAATCATTAACGGTCTCAATAGCTGCAGGTTTAACCGAACTCTGATGACCATGGGTCAGTAAATAATAGTTTTTTTGTGGAAGGCTTGAGGAGCAGCTCACGAGCAGCCACATCGATAATAGTACCCAGATCTTTTTCATTATTTATTTCCTCGCGCTTTAGGCTTCACATCCGATTGTGTTGGTGCCGAAAAAATTAAGGCATTACTTTTA
The DNA here is from genome assembly GCA_036251705.1 of Orbaceae bacterium lpD01. Classification (NCBI taxonomy): domain Bacteria; kingdom Pseudomonadati; phylum Pseudomonadota; class Gammaproteobacteria; order Orbales; family Orbaceae; genus Utexia; species Utexia brackfieldae. The sequence goes on from CP133959.1 coordinate 1,920,870, forward strand.
TCATTTAAGGTTCTAAGTAAAGGCGTTAATTCATTCAGTACTTGATCAAATTTTTGTAAATCTGCCTGCAAGGCTTGATTTAAGTCTGATCCTGGCTGAATACCTTTCAAGGTTTGATTTAAACCATTTAACGACTCTTGTAACGTTTTCGGTAAAATCTTCATCTCTTTACTATTAATCACGCTATTTAATGAAGCAACCGTTTTGTTTAGTTCATTAATTGTTTTATCCAGCGGTAACTGATTAAGATTATCCAATAGTTGATTTAACTTCGCTTGCAGTTGTGAGAAGCCAGATGACACCGTGACTATGGTATTAAAACCAAACACTTTCTGCGGTAAATTCTTATTGGCGGTGATAGATTCAGGATAAAAATCTAAATCGACATACGTTGCACCGGTAAATAAGTTAGCTGACTTGATTGCGGCTCGCAGGCCATGTTTTTGTTCCTCCATGATCATTTGACTGAGCTCATCGGCACTATGCCCTAAAGCAGCTAAACGTTGAGGCTCGATATGAATCAGTACCGGAATATTATATTGCTCTGCTGAAATCAGCTTCATATTAGACAAGAAATAAGGTACCTTCTCGACTGTACCAATACGAATACCCCGATATTCAACCGGTGCTCCGGCCGATAAACCGGCAATTGAATCAGAGAATAGCAGTAAAAAAGGTTGATATTCAGTATATTGCGACTCCTGAATCAGCTCTTTATCTTCATATAGCTGATAAGTGATTTGCGCCAGTTGTTGCTGATCTTGTGTCTCACCAAAGGTGGAACCATCTGGCACATCGAAACTAATTCCACCGGCCAGTAATACATCAAGAGAAGGAATATCCAGGCTTGCACCATGTGTTGATAAATCAAAACTAATGCCACCTTCACGCCAAAAACGAATATTTTTGGTGATTAACGAGTCGTAGGGTTTAGCAATGAAAACTTGGTACTTCATATACTTATCTTTTACATCAAATTCGGCTTGTTCAACATTACCCACTTTAAAACCACGAAATAGTACGGGTGCACCTTGGGAGATGACCGAGGTCTGTTCACCTATCAAATGAAGGCGGACCCCTTCTTTATTCAGAGAGACCATTGGCGGTGAATCGAGTAATTGATAAGTTTTATGATCTTCGGTTAATTTTTTAGTACCCGGGATCACTTCAATGTAAACCCCGGAAAATAATGTGCTTAGTCCAGAAACACCATCGCGATCTATTTGCGGTTTCACAATCCAGAAAATGGAGTCTGACATTAATAAATCATCCATATCCCGGCTCATTCGTCCTTTGATCAGGACCTCCTTAAAGTCGTCGCTCAATGTCACTTGTTCAACCAAGCCAACATTCACATTACGACTTTTGATCATCGTTTTACCCGCCACAATGCTACTGGCATCAGACGTCACCAACGTAAACGATTTTCCCTGATCTGAAAAATGAACATATAGTACCCATAAGCCAATGATGGCCGTAATTATCGGCACTATCCAAACCGGCGACCAAAATTTGATTTTAGCCACATTTGCAGTTTTATTTGGCATCAAACACCCTTCCCTTTTTCTTCATGCGTTAATCTATCCCAAATCAGACGAGGATCATATTTATGCGATGCATACATCGTCATGACGACAACTGTCGCAAAAAATATCGCCCCAATATCAGGATAAACCGAAATCAGTTCACCATTACGCACCAAGGTTGATATGATTGAGACCACAAAAATATCAATCATCGACCAGCGCCCAATAAATTCAACTATTTTATACAACCGATTCATTTTTAAACAACTTTTTATATCTTGCTGTTTCGCGTATTTTGCAAAATAGCCTAGCCAACATAGTGCAATAATCTTTGAAATCGGAATGACCACACTGGCGAAAAAGATGACTAATGCCACAGGATAATCCTGATCTTGCCACATATATAGCACGCCATCAATAATGGTTGAATTGGAGATATCCCCCATAAAGATGGTCGTCATAATCGGATAACCATTCGCCGGCAGATATAGTATCAGTGAAGTTAATACCAATGCCATTGTCCATTGTAAACTCTGTTGCTCTCGCACATAACCTTTGGTATAACATCGGGTACAAATCTGCTTATTCATCGGTAAAATAGCATGACAACATTTACATAAGCGGAGATTTTGACTTAGTCCTGTTTTACCTGATGAAAATGGTGTCTCAGCCTGAATAGTCGGTGCCACAGTTTGCCATATCTGCCGGGGACTAAATAGAGAAAGTGCCTGCGTTTGCATGATAATAAACAGACAGTAGGGAATAAAACTATGTTGTAGGCCTATATCGCCATAACTAGCCAACTTAACAAAACTGACCAACGTACCCGCTAAAAAGATCTCCGCCATACACCAATTTTGCAATCGAGTCAGACTCACTAATAACAAGATAGTGATCCGTTTAGGAAGTGAAATGCCACTACATAAAATAATTAAAATGAGTAAACAGAGGATGGGGAAAAAGATCACAAAACTAATAAAGACTAACGATAAGGAGCTATAATTATCCAATAATAAGGTATCGGGAATCATGAAAATATCAATACTCGTTACATTACCCAAAATGCGAATATCAATAAAATAAAACAAGCAAGAGAATATAAACATAAACAGTGCACATATCGCAAAAACAAGTGCTTGTTTATTGGTTTTTTTCCGATAACGAACCAGTCGTGAATTGCACCGTGGACAGCTCGCTTTATATTGATTGGTAATGCGAGGAACTTCAACCACTAAATCACAATGATCACAAATAATAAACTGTCCGTCATACTGATTTTTTTCTAATACGCTCTCGTTCATTTGCCTGCAAATTTCTGATAAAAATAGAGACATCACTCTGTTTGCTTCGATTTAATTCATCATAGGCCCCGTTTTACAGCCAACATTAACGGTTTTCAGCAATAGTGATGATACTTTCGTTCAAACGAGTCTATCATGCTGCTTAAAAAATAGCACCTTGTTCAAAAGCAACTTCTCTGCACAATAGCTCGATATGATCAATCAAACAGACCAATAATCCCATCAGGGTGATGCTAAAAGTTTGCTATTTATCATCACCCTTAAGCGATTAATTATCGACACCATTTTTAATCGCTTCCAGAGATTCCCAACGGGAAAAAGCTTGCTCAAGTTTTGACTCACTATCAGCTAATTGTAATAACATCGGTTGCGTGATCTCATGAGGCTGATTGAAAAAAGCATTATCACTCACTTGTGCTTGCAACGTGGCAATTTGATTTTCTAATTGTTCAATTAAGCCGGGTAGTTGTTCAAGCTCTTTGGTTTGCTGATAATTAAGTTTTATACTATTTTTGGGTTTATTCGCGACAGGACTCTTTTTGATACTATTCTCTACCGGCTTAATCTCTTTTTTATCTCGGCTGTCGATGACGGCTTTCGATTGAGATTGTTGCTGATGTGCATCAAAATATCCCCCGGTATAATTTTGAATAATGCCGTTTCCTTCGAAGATCCAACATTGCGTCACTGCATTATCAACGAATTGTCGGTCATGACTGACCAGCAGGATTGTCCCTTTATACTCACTGACTAACTCTTCTAATAATTCAAGTGTTTCAATATCCAAATCATTGGTCGGTTCATCCAGAATTAACAAATTACTCGGTTTTAAAAATAATTTAGCCAATAATAAACGATTGCGTTCCCCACCAGATAACGCTTTTACCGGTGTCATCGCACGTTTAGGATGGAATAGAAAATCCTGCAAATATCCAAGTACATGACGTGGTCGCCCGTTGATCATCACCTCTTGTTTACCTTCGGCTAGATTATCCATCACAGTTCTATCTGGATCAAGTTCAGCACGGTATTGATCAAAATAGGCTACTTCAAGTTTAGTGCCGCAGTGGATCGAGCCACTATCTGGTTTTATCTGTTCTAGCATTAATTTTAATAACGTCGTCTTACCACATCCATTTGAACCAATCAGCGCTATTTTATCGCCTCTTAATACTTGCGCTGAAAAATGACTGACCAATGTTTTGTCACCTAATGAATAACTGACATCTTCAATATCAAAGACAATCTTGCCGGATCGAATCGCTTCTTCCACCTGCATATTCGCACTCCCCATCACCTGGCGACGATCAGCATATTCACGTCTCATTGCTTTTAAAGCGCGTACGCGGCCTTCGTTACGAGTACGTCTCGCTTTGATTCCCTGGCGAATCCAAGCTTCTTCTTGCGCAAGCTTCTTATCAAAATGCGCATTTTGTAACTCTTCAACCCGCAGCGCCTCTTCTTTACCCAGCAGATAATTATCATAGTCTCCCGGCCAAGAACTGGCTAAGCCGCGATCAAGGTCAATAATGCGAGTCGCCATACTACGAATAAACGAGCGATCATGTGAGATAAACACAATACTACCAGTAAAACCTTTTAAGAACGTTTCCAGCCATTCGATCGTGCCAATATCTAAATGGTTGGTCGGTTCATCGAGTAACAGTACATCAGGATTGCAAACCAGCGCTTTGGCGAGTGCCGCTTTACGCAGCCAACCACCAGAAAGTGAGGAGAGATCAGCATCCGCATTTAATCCTAACTGCATTAACACATTATTGATTCGGCTTTCAATGTGCCAAATATTTTGATGATCTAACTGCTCCTGTATTACCGCTAGTTGATCGAGATGTTTTTCACTCGGATCTTCAGCGGTTTTTTTCAGCATCACGTGATACTGTTTAAGTAGCTCAGCCTGCTGCGCAACACCTTCCGCCACAAAATCAAATACACTACCGCTGACATCCCTAGGCGGATCTTGTTGTAATCTTGAAACGATTAAATCTTTTTCATAAATGATTTGACCATCATCGAGCGGGTACTCTTTATTCAGAACCTTCAGTAAGGTGGATTTACCCGCGCCATTGCGCCCAACTAAACAGACACGTTCATTGGGTTCAATATAAAGATTCATATGATCTAAAAGGGGTGAATCACTAAATGCCAAATAGGCATCGGTTAAATGTATCAGTGCCATGAAAAACCTTTTTCAAATAAGCTAAATATTACTGTTTATGTTGCAGTAAAAAACAGTAATGAATCTGTTTGTTTCGTTCAAAATCAGGAGAGATAGTCCGTGCGGTAATATCCTGATATTTGAGCCCCAAATGCGCTAAACCTTCAGCATCGATCTTAAAACCGCGTTTATTATTCGAGAAAATGATCTTGCCATTAGGTGTTAACATCCGTTTTAAATTTTCCATTAACATGAGATGATCGCGTTGAATATCTAATGTATCACTCATGCGTTTAGAGTTAGAAAACGTCGGGGGATCAATAAAAATAAGATCAAACTGCTGATCACATGCTTGCAAAAAGACCAAACAGTCCGCTTGAATTAAACGATGTTGGCGACTCGTCAAGCCATTTTGCTGTAAATTACGTTCTGCCCATTCTAAATACGTTCTCGACATATCAACTGTCGTGGTACTTTTAGCGCCACCAAGCCCGGCATAAACGGTCGCCGATCCGGTATAGGAAAATAGATTTAAAAATGATTTTCCCTTCGCCATCTGCCCGATCATTTTTCGCGCTAAACGGTGATCTAAGAACAGTCCGGTATCCAGATAATCCACTAAGTTGACCCAGAATTGGGCTTGATACTCTTTGACTAAAAAGAAATCTTGTTTATGGGCAAGCTTCTGATATTGCTGTTTACCTTTCTGCTTTTCACGGGTTTTTAGCACCACTTGGTCGACGGATAGTCCTAATACCATAATGGTTGCATTAATCACATCAAACAGACGTTTACGCGCTTTCTGTTCATCAATGCTTTTAGGTGGTGCATACTCTTGGATAATAACCTTGTCTTTATAACGATCAATCGCCACATTATATTCAGGTAAATCAGCATCGTATAAACGATAACACTCAATCCCTTCACTTATCGCCCATTTTTTGAGTTTCTGCTCATTCTTTCGTAAACGATTCACAAAATCTTGCGCGATCATCGGTCCTGATGATTGAATGGATTGTTGTTGGTCCGCGGCTAATTCTCGTTTGGCGATAACATAATTTTTTTGTACACAGTCTAAAGGCCCATTTTTGGCTTTATACTGTTTGTCAGCACGCAGCTGTAAACAATCAAGCAGTTGAGGCGCACCACTAAATAACGATAAGTGCCAGCCACCAAACTGCTGCTTAACTAGCGTGCCAAGCGCTGAGTGCAGCGCAATTAACGCCGGCTCACTCTCCAGACGCTCACCATACGGCGGGTTACTGATAATTGTGCCCATTCTATCTGGGCAAGGATTGGTTAACTCTATAATATCTTGTCGCTTAAAATCAATTAATTCAGCAACACCAGCCCGATGGGCATTTTCTGTGGCAATACTGAGTACATGCGCATCATTATCATAACCAAAAAATTTGGCGCTAACCCGTTTTATCCCCTGCTTAGCTTGCTCGCGAGCTTCAAACAACACCTCATTCCATAATACCGAGTTATGCTGTTTCCAGGCTTTAAAGCCCCAGGATAAACGATTAAGTCCTGGCGCAATCTCTGCTGCTTGCATAGCGGCTTCAATCAGTAATGTGCCAGAACCGCACATAGGATCGATCAAGACTTGATCTGGCTGCCAGCCCGAACGATGAACGACGGCTGCGGCTAAATTTTCTTTTAATGGTGCCTGACCGGCCGCTAAACGATAACCGCGTTGATGCAGACTCTCACCACTTAAATCTAAACTAAGCGATACACGATTTTTATATAAATGAGCAACAATACGAATATCCGCTTGGCTTTTGGCAATATTAGGGCGTTGTTGCTGATTTCGCATAAAGCTATCAACAATCGCATCCTTAATTTTTAGCGCGCCATACTGAGTGTTACGAATAAAGTCATTGGTACCCCGGAAATTGATCACAAAGGTTGAATCGACATCAAAAATTGAGCCCCAATCAATATTCAAGGCACATCCATAAAGATCGAGGTCACTATATATATCGAATTCACTTAATGGCAGCAAAATACGTGAAGCCAGACGACTCCATAATAGTGAGCGGTACATCATCTTATCATCAGCGGAAAAATAGATACCGCCCGCCGTAATGCGGCAATCAGCGGCACCTAGTTTTTGTAACTCTGCTTTTAATAACTCTTCCAGTCCACCGGACGTTGTGGCAAATAATGTTTTCATTTAAATTCAATCTGTCGCAATAAAAATTGTCGGCTATTATATACCACTAAGCTGTAAACGACATTAATTAACCACCTGATAATGTCTGTTTTTAAAATAAATAGCTAAAATAAATAGTTAAAATAAACCGCTAAAATAAACAAAGCGATCTTAGCGATAAATAAATCGAGGGATCGTCGCGTCCTTTAATTGATAACTCATTTACATCTCAGCCACACTCAATTAAAGTAAATCATGATATGATTGAGCAAACCGAGTTGAATTACGCGATATAGGGCCCTATATCAATCTAATAGATTGAATTTTGCAGGAATTATCATGTTGAAAAAGCGATCACTCATTGCTGTCGTCTTAGCCTCAATGCTCATGCAACCAGTTACAATGGCAAATAATATTCTGCTGCCGGATATTGGCACTGCCGCGGCGGCAACACTCAGTATTGGCCAAGAGATCGAGATGGGTGATTATTATGTGCGTATCTTACGTGGTTCGGCGCCGATAAATAGTGATCTCTTAATCACTGATTATATTAACGAGCTGGGTCATAAACTAGTGGCCAATGCAGATTCAGTACAAACCCCCTTCAACTTTTTCGTGATGAATAGTAACGTGTTAAATGCGTTTGCTTTTTTTGGCGGCAATGTGGTTATTCATTCAAGGCTAATTCTCGATACCGATAACGAAAGCCAATTAGCTTCGGTCATGTCACATGAGATTGCGCATGTCACTCAGCGTCATTTAGCCCGTTCAATGGAAGCCCAAAAACAAAATACCCCTTATGTGGTGGGTGCGGCGCTGGGTTCTATTTTATTAGGTCTGGCTAATCCAGAATTAGGCATGTCAGGACTGATTAGTACCTTGGCCGGTTCACAGCAAAGCTCGATCAGTTTTACTCAAAGTAACGAGCAAGAAGCCGATCGCGTCGGCATCAGAACGCTCACTAAAGCCGGATTTGATCCCTATGCCATGGCCGATTTTCTGCAAAAATTAGCGGACCAGTCGCGATTTAGCTCAAAACCACCGGAAATGCTACTGACGCATCCCTTACCTGATAGTCGCTTATCTGATGTACGCAATCGTTCAAATCAGCTACCACACAAAAACGTCGCTTCATCACTCGATTACTATTTAGCTAAAATTCGTTTAGCCGCGTTAGGCCGTAATAAAAATGCGACAACCTTAATTCTGGACGAATACAAAAAAATCAATAACAAACAGACTAATATTGCGTTGCTCTATGGTCAAGCACTGTCACAATATGTGAGTAAAAACTATAGTCAAGCGCAGAAAACACTACAAACCCTGTTAAACGAAGATCCGAATAATGTCTGGTTTGTTGATTTAATGACTGATATCGATTTAGAGCTTAAAGATCCGTCTGCTGCAATAAACCGGTTACTCTCGGCATTAAAAGCCCATCCTAACAGCCATGTGCTGCAGATTAATTTAGCGAATGCTTATCTGAATAATAATGACTTGCAAAAGGCAGCGAGTTTACTGCACCGCTATACCTTCAGTTCACCTAATGATATTAATGGCTGGGATCTATTAGCACAGACCTATACCAAACAGCATCTTCGTGGTGAAGAGATGTCTGCGCGCGCAGAGGTCAGTGCATTACAAGGTGATTACCGTCAGGCTATCACCTTGTTAACCAATGCACAAAGTTATGTGAAAGATAACGCAAATCAAGTGGCGCGTTTTCAGGCACGCGCAAAACAGCTGGAAGATTTACAAAAACGCTATGCGCATTATCAGCGCTAAACAATCTTGTCGCAGCGACTTATCAACCTAGATAACTTATCTTTATCTAGGTTTTTTGCCAGAGAGACAATATGCCCAAAGCGGGACAGATTGATAAAACCCGAGAGTGTTACCACTGCTTTGATGGTGCATAACCGATAAGCTAATTAGCCTAAATGATTCACATCGTTATATTGCTGTAGACTAAACTGCCCGACTGATTGATGATCAGCTTGTTTAAAATTAACAATACTCACACTAGTATTGGCAATCCTTGGTGAGTGGGTCTCATCACGATACGCGTACCATTCGCAGCCGCGTATCGCATTGAGTAAAATTCGCAATGCTGTGCCATGCGAAACAATCAGTACATTGCCGGTATCATATTGCGCAATAATCTTTTCCAGCCCTTGCTGCATACGCGCTAAAACAGCTAAAGTGTGTTCACCTTGGTTTGATTCTGCGGTGAAAACTCGCGGTGAATTTAAATATAATTGAAAGTCATCTTGCAAATTTAGCTCGGCAATCGGCTGGCCTTCCCATAGACCAAAATCCATTTCGCAAAAGTCGGCATCTTCAAAACGAGGAATAGCCGGTACTGACGGATTATGCTCAGCTAAAATATAGTCTCGCGTATCAATTGCGCGCTGCTGGGTACTGGAATAAGCACAGATAAAAGGCATAGAAGCTAGATACTGACCGGTTATTTTGGCGCCCTCAATCCCCTTTTCAGTCAAAGGTGAATTTTGAGAACCTTGCATGCGTTCAAGTACATTCCACTCGGTTTGCCCGTGACGAATAAGATAAAAATTAATCTCTTTCATATAAACTTCTCCTGAATATTCACAGCGCTAGTTTGCTTTAATCATGATGATGATAGCGGCTGGGTTATTCCTGTTGTTTCTGTAATCTTAATTGATTTAAGCACTGCTGTAACGTCTTGTCTAACGGCGCGGCAACCGTCATCTTTTCTTGTGTTTTAGGATGGGTGAATTGGACTTGAGCAGCGTGTAAAAACAGACGATTTAATCCAGTTGAGATCAATTTTTGATCAAACTCTTTTTCACCGTAGCGATCATCAAACGCAATCGGGTGTCCTGTGTATTGGGTATGGACACGAATTTGATGGGTTCGCCCAGTCACCGGACTGGCTTTAACTAATGTGGCAAAATCAAAACGCTCTTCGACTTTGAACCGGGTTTCTGCCGGCTTGCCATCTTGATTAACTCGTACAATCCGTTCGCCACTTTGGAGCATATTTTTGAATAAAGGCGCTTCAACCACTTTACACGCCGAAGGCCAGTTACCTTGAACTAAAGCCAGATAATCTTTCTGCATCTGTTTTAGTCTTAACTGCTCATGTAACGATCGTAATGCTGAACGTTTTTTGGCAATCAATAATACACCAGAGGTCTCTCTGTCAATACGATGGACTAACTCTAAAAATCGCGCATCGGGTCTTAAGGCTCTTAAGCCTTCGATCACGCCAAAACTGAGTCCACTGCCACCATGAACAGCGATACCTGACGGTTTATTTAAGACCAGAATATAGTCATCCTCAAATAAAATCGCGTGCTCTAAATTCGCAACTTTATTCAGTTTTGCTGACACTGCCGGTTCGGTGGTTTCAGCCACTCTTACCGGTGGAATTCTAATTTGATCGCCACAAACTAGTTTATATTCAGGTTTGACCCGTTTTTTATTTACCCTCACCTCACCTTTTCGTAAGATGCGGTAGATCATACTTTTCGGGACACCTTTAAGCTGAGTACGTAAAAAATTATCAATACGCTGCTGCTCATTTTCAGCAGTAATAGTCACAAAAATGACCTGTGGTGATGTTGGTTTCATGAATAATTATTAATCTCTAAAATAATACTAGTTTACATTATTCGAAAATAACTTACACTATTACCCGCCAGAAAATACTATTATTTATTAAGAGAACACGTATATGCTGCAATTATTAAGTCAATACGCTAGAAATCGAACAGCTTGGTTTTTATTACTGCTTTCTGCATTATGTTTTGAGTTAGTTGCCCTTTTTTTTCAACATGTATTAAATCTTAATCCCTGCGTTTTATGTATTTATCAACGTTGTGTATTTGCCGGTATCTTTATTGCTGCCCTGATTGCGCTCATTAATCCCCAAAATTTACTTTTTCGATTAGTCGGATTAGCATTATGGATCTACTGTGCAATTAAAGGGTTTTTATTTGCATATGAACAAGCAACATTACAGTTTGAACCCTCCATGTTTCATAGCTGCCCATTAAATGTCAGTTTTCCTGCATGGTTACCACTTAATACCTGGATTCCGGGGATGTTTGAAAGTACCGGTATCTGTTCTGATCGTATTTGGCAATTCTTAACACTTGAAATGTCACAATGGACAATGATTATTTTTATTTGCTACTTGATTGTCGCTTTATTGGTATTGGTTGCCCAATTCGTCAGACCAGTTCAGTCAGCGTGGAAAAATTAGTCTAAGTCTCTAAGCCTAAAAAGCGTGCCTGAGTTGGCGCGTTTTTTATATCTGTTGACTCACATACCGCGCTCATCCGCATCTTTCGTTTTATTTCGATATCATAAAATGCGCCAGTTTAGATAAAATCACATTATCTTAGGGAAATTTCTGCTAAAATAGCCACAATTTTAACTCGGCAGGTAGAATTAAACCGATATTATGTTACTTGAATATCATCCCTCACAATCACCTTGGTTAATCACGCTTTATCAGGACAATGATATTGTGGTTGTGAATAAACAAAGTGGCTTGCTCTCCGTACCCGGAAAAGCGCCTGAGCATAAAGATAGTATTATTAGTCGTCTTGAACGCGATTTTAGTTTCGTAGAATCAGTGCATCGTTTAGATATGGCCACCAGTGGCATTATGGTTGTTGCCTTAAGTAAGCAAGCTGAAAGAGAACTTAAAAGGCAGTTTAGAGAGCGAGAAACCAAAAAATACTATATCGCCCGTATCTTTGGTCATCCCGCACAGGATAAGGGATCGATTGAACTCCCGTTGATTTGTGACTGGCCAAATCGGCCCAAACAAAAAGTGTGCTTTGAAACGGGTAAGTCAGCCCTAACTGAGTATGAAATCCTTGAAAGAGCTGATGATAATACATCGAGAATTAAGCTGCTCCCTTTTACCGGTCGTTCACATCAGTTACGTGTTCACATGCAAGCATTAGGCCATCCTATTTTAGGGGATAAATTTTATGCCACACCGGAGGCTAAAGCCAAGGCCAGCAGATTATTATTACATGCCCAATCATTAACCATTACCCATCCGATCACCGGTGAGTTAATGACTTTTAGCTGTGATCCGGATTTTTAATCGCGATCACATTTCAATTTGAGAGGAACATAATATGAAAAAACTGGTACTCGCAACCAATAACCAAGGTAAAGTGAAAGAGCTCGATAATTTACTATCCAATGCTGGATTTGAAGTTATTTCACAACGTGTATTTAATGTCCCTGATATTGACGAAACCGGCTTAACTTTTGTCGAAAATGCCATTTTAAAAGCACGACATACCGCTAAATTGACCGGTTTACCCGCCATCGCTGATGACTCAGGGCTCTGTGTCGATGCCTTAGATGGCGCCCCCGGTATTTATTCAGCGCGTTATGCGGGTGAAGGCACCAATGATCAAAAGAACAATCAGAAACTATTACAGGCTTTAGCCAATATACCGAAAGCGCAAAGAACAGCTTATTTTTACTGCGCACTGGTCTACCTGCGTCATGCTGATGATCCAACCCCGATTATTTGTCAGGGAAAATGGTCAGGTAATATCCTTACCGAACCGCAAGGTGATGGCGGATTTGGTTATGACCCGCTATTTTATATTCCCGAACTCGCTTGTAGTGCCGCCGCGTTACCTCGTGAACAGAAAAGTTTAATCTCACATCGAGGTCAAGCGTTAAAGCAGATGATGAAAGTGTTACATAAAGATGCCGACTAACTCGCAGATACCATTAAGTCTGTATGTACATATCCCATGGTGTGTACAGAAGTGCCCTTATTGTGATTTCAACTCACACAAGTTGAAACAACAACCCGATTATGCTGGCTATATCGATCATTTATTGCGTGATTTGGATAATGATCTCCCCTTAACTAACGGGCGCCCAATTTCAACTATTTTTATCGGCGGTGGTACGCCAAGTCTGTTGGATGCGCCTTTTATTGAGCAGTTAATATCGGGTATCAAATCGCGCACCTCACTACTGCCAAATGCAGAGATCACCCTTGAAGCGAATCCCAATTCAGTTGATACGCAGCGATTTAAAGGCTATCAAGCGGCGGGAGTTAATCGTATCTCAATTGGTGTCCAGAGTTTCTCTAGCGATAAACTAATTCAGTTGGGACGCGTACACAATCAACAAGAAGCTGAAACGGCTGCGCAATTAGCACATGCATTAAAGCTCCGCAGTTTTAATTTAGATTTAATGCATGGACTGCCCACACAAACACTTGAACAAGCGCTATTTGATTTAGAAAAAGCGATTGAGATGGCGCCACCCCATTTATCTTGGTATCAGCTCACTATTGAACCCAACACCTTATTCGGTTCAAAACCACCGATACTCCCCAGTGACGATCTATTATGGGATATTTATCAGGCCGGTCATCAGTTATTGAGCCGTGCAGGTTATCAGCAATATGAAACCTCAGCTTATGCAAAGCCTGGCTATCAATGTCAGCATAATCTTAATTATTGGCGCTTTGGTGACTATTTAGGTATTGGCTGTGGTGCACATGGGAAACTGACGCAAGCTAGTAGCGAGATCATTCGGACGGTTAAAACTCGTCATCCGCAAGGCTATATGCAGGGACACTATGAGGAAAAACGCTATATTGTGCCAGCCGATGAGCTACCTTTTGAGTTTTTCATGAATCGTTTTCGCCTGTTTGAGCCAACGCCAAAAATCGATTTTGAACTCAGAACCGGATTATCACTTTCGGTTATTAAGTCGCCTATCGAGCAAGCTATCGCACAACATTATCTGACAGAAGATACCGATTTTTGGTATTTAACCGAACACGGTAAACTCTTTCTCAATTCATTACTCGAAATTTTTCTGTAAGTATCAATTTTATAAAAATAAATTAAATATTCAGGTTGGAAAATTAGTTTTTTTTATAATTGACTAAAAAACTACTAAAATAGTTCATATTCGGTATATTAATCAGACTCCGACTATTTTTATCATTATAAATAAAAAGGTTAATCTCATGATAAAACAAAAAATCGAAACGATACGTCCACTTCTTGAATCTATTCGACATCAAATTCATCAACATCCTGAACTTGGATTTGAGGAGGTGAAAACTGCTGATTTAGTTGCTGAAAAGCTCATCCAATGGGGCTATCAGGTCCATCGAGGTTTAGGTAAAACTGGAGTGATTGGCACGCTAAAAGTTGGTAATAGTCATAAAGTAATAGGTATTCGTGCCGATATGGATGCGTTACCTATTCAAGAGAACAATGGTAAAAAATGGGCAAGCCAAATACCTAACCGTATGCACGGTTGTGGTCATGATGGTCATACCACCATGCTATTAGGCGCCGCCAAATATCTGGCCGAAACCCAAAATTTTGATGGTACCATACATCTGATTTTTCAACCCGCTGAAGAGGGGTTAGGTGGGGCTGATGCGATGCTTAAAGAGGGATTGTTTAAACAATTTCCTTGCGATGCGATTTTCGCTATGCACAATATGCCCGGTTATCCAACTGGCCACTTCTTTTTTCAAGATGGTCCATTAATGGCCTCACAAGATCAAGTTCATATTACGATTAATGGTTGTGGTGGTCATGGCGCAATGCCAAGTTATGCAATTGATCCGGTATTAGTTGCCTCGCATATTACCGTAGCACTACAAAGTATCGTTTCACGCAATGTAAATCCGTTAGATGCGGCGGTTATCACGGTGGGCGCTATTCAAGCCGGTGAAGCGGCCAATGTCATTCCCTCATCGGCATTAATGAAGCTGAGTATTCGGGCATTAAAACCAGAGGTCAGAGCGAAACTATTAGAGCGTATTGAACAGCTCGCTAAGTCTCAAGCTGAGAGCTTTGGGGCAACGGCTGAAGTAAAACATGTGATCGGTTCTCCGCCACTGATTAATGATAAAACACAGACTGAATTTGCTTATCATGTGGCTAAAAATACTTTCGCGGACAAAGCACATTATGGTATGCAGCCTTTGATGGGCAGCGAAGATTTCTCATTTATGCTAGAAGAAAATCCACATGGCTGTTATCTGGTGATTGGTAACGGTGAAGTTGGCCAAGGATCGTGTATGGTACATAATCCGGGCTATGATTTTAATGATGATTGTTTAGTGCCTGGTGCAGCTTTTTGGTGCGCATTAACTGAAACTTTTTTACAATAGAGGTAGATTATTGATGACAACATCCGCCTCAATTAACAACAATCCTATTTCAAACATGAAAAAGAGTAGTGGTAAACGTGTTATCTTTGCCTCGGCATTTGGTAATGCACTAGAGTTTTTTGATTTTACTGTTTATAACTTTTTTGTGATTTATATCGGTGCACTGTTCTTTCCTGCTTCTTCAGATAAGAATATGGGTCTGCTGCTTGCCTTTGCCACTTTAGGGGTGAGCTTTTTTATGCGTCCATTGGGTGGCATCATCATTGGCACTTATGCAGATAAATTTGGCCGCAAACCGGCGATGGTCTTAACCATTTCACTGATGAGTTTAGGCACCTTACTGGTCGGTATTGCACCAACTTATGCTACTGCCGGTTATTTAGGCACTTTAGTGTTGGTTACCGCCAGATTAATCCAAGGTGTCGCGGCAGGTGGTGAGGTCGGCGCCTCGATGTCAATGTTAGTCGAGTCAGCCCCACACAATCGACGCGGATTTTATAGTAGCTGGCAGCTGGCCACTCAAGGTGTCGCCGTTATTTTCGGTGGCGGTATTGCCCTGCTGCTCACGCGCTACTTGCCTGTCATCACCGATAATCCGAATGTGATGAGTGAATGGGGCTGGCGAATCCCCTTCTTTATTGGCGTGCTATTAGCACCGATTGGTTGTTGGTTAAGGTTGGGCCTTGAAAATGAACATAAAACGATCATCGAAAAACCAAGAGAAAATCAGCCACATCAGAATATCTTTTGGTTATTAAAAGAGAATCTGTTTAATCTGGTTGCAGGTATCTTACTCGTAATAGGGAGTACTGTTGCGACCTATATTAGTATCTATTATTACTCTACTTATGCCATCGCCTCTTTTAATATGCCAACTGAAGTTGGCTATGCCGCTATGTTACTTGCCGGTGTCATTACCTTTCTGGGTAGCCTTTATGCCGGTATATTAAGTGATAAATATGGCCGGAAAAAGCTGATTTGGATTTCACGTATTGTACTGACAATACTAGCCTATCCGTCATTCTGGTTAATTTCTACCTATCACTCACCAGCCGTGTTGTTATTAACCGTCTTTGTCATGGTTTTCTTTACAACGCTGGGGGCAGCGCCCACCATGTTGGTCATATCAGAGCTATTACCAACCCGTATTCGTGCTTTAGGTTTTGCACTGGTTTATAGTATTGGTGTGGCGGTATTCGGTGGCTTTGCACAATATTTTGCAACACTGTTAGTCGATTTAACCGGCATTGCAACCAGTCCAAGCTGGTATTTGGGTGGTGCAGTATTTATTTCAAGCTTCTCAATGTTTATGTTTAAAGAACAGAAACATTTGCGCCATTAAAAAATGAAAAAGCCACAAATCATCATGATTTATGGCTTTTTCAATCTATACTGATGTGATATTTATTTAATCCAGATCATTGACGCCATTCTACCGGTTATCTGTTCACGGCGATATGAGAAAAAAGTCTCTGGCTCGCTGACAGTGCAGTGCTGACCACCATAAATACGACTGACACCAAAAGTATTTAATCGCTGTCTCGCTAAAAGATAAATATCAGCCAAATATTTTTGTGACTCCTGATTAGATAAACAAAAGGCGCTTGCGGCATGTTTATCTACCTTTTCAAACTGCTGCTTCACTTCCGCTCCCACTTCAAACTGATCCGGGCCAATAGCTGGCCCCAGCCAAGCCATGATCTTATCGGGCGAACAGCGAAATTGCTGTAAGGTATTTTCCAGTACACCATGACAGAGGCCGCGCCAACCAGCATGGGCTGCCGCAACCTCATCACCGTCAAGAGAACAAAATAACACAGGTAAACAGTCGGCAGTCATCACCGTACAGGCGAATGTTGTCTGAGCGGTATAACTGGCATCTGCTTTTATCAAATCCGTTTGCGTAAAATCATCTAAATTAAGCACCGTCGTGGAATGAATCTGATCTAACCAAACTGGCTCGGCACTCAATTGTCCATACTCTGATAACAAACGACGATTTTGCATAACCGCAACCAGAGCGTCACCTACATGGCTACCTAAATTTAACGATGCATAAGGCGAAATACTCACGCCACCAGTTCGCATAGTAGACAGAGCGCCGATCTGTATAGGTGCTGGCCAATCAGGATAAATAAATTTCATTACCAATCAATACTATCTTTGAACTGTTCTTTATCTTCTTTCAATGCTTCGATTAACTGCACCATATCATCCGGTAACGGTGCATGCCACTCCATCTCAATACCAGAAATCGGATGATATAATCGTAACATGGTAGCGTGTAGTGCTTGACGATCAAAGTTCCGTAAGGTGGTCATCAATTTTTCTGACGCGCCTTTAGGCGGTCTAGGTCTGCCGCCATAGAGTTGATCACCTAATAGTGGATGGGCAATATGCGCCATATGTACGCGAATTTGATGGGTTCGACCGGTTTCTAATCGTAAACGTAAACGGGTATGGATACGAAAACGTTCCATAATTCGATAATGGGTGACGGCAGGTTTACCTAAAGGATAAACCGACATATGGGTTCGTTTGGTTGGATGCCTTGCTATTGGCGCATCAACCGAGCCGCCAGCAGTCATGATGCCCATCGCAATCGCTTCATATTCTCGAGTAATTTCACGGCGCTGCAATGATTCAACTAAGTGTGTTTGTGCCGGAATCGTTTTTGCAACAACCATTAAGCCTGTGGTATCTTTATCCAGACGATGAACAATACCCGCTCGAGGCACATCAGCTAATTGAGGGTAGTGATAAAGTAAGGCATTTAATACCGTGCCGTCTGGATTACCGGCACCAGGATGCACAACAAAATCACACGGCTTGTTCAATACCAAGATATCATCATCTTCATAAACGATATCGAGTGGTAAATTTTGTGGTTGATAGCTAATTCCCTCATCGACGACGGCGTCGATGACAATTGTTTCACCACCTAAGACCTTCTCTTTCGGTTTATTGACCGTTTGACCGTTCACAGTCACCCGATTATCGGTAATCCAATCCTTAATTCGCGAGCGCGAATAATCAGGAAAAAGTTCAGCTAATGCCTGATCCAGACGCTGGCCTAATTGTGTTTCGCCAACGATGGCGTCAAGCTTGATTTCATGTGACATACGATAAATTCTTTTATAATTTAACTTTACAACGTTAATTGCGCATAAAAGCGCAATATTCAGTTTTACGATACTGTAATTTAGAGTATCATAAGCGCATATAAAGGGTTAATGATTATTTTTAAATATTGAGAAAAACAAATGAAATTGTATCAACGTCTTTTAGTAATTGGTCTATCCGCGTCTATTTTAGCAGCTTGTAGTTCGTCTAAGCCTGATTATTCTAATGTGCCTGAGCCCGATCTTTATACCAGAGCACAAACAGAAATGGAACAAGGCATGCTCAAATCTTCGACTAAATTATTAGAAGAGATGGATAAGATTTATCCGTTTGGTCCCTATTCACAGCAGGTTCAACTTAACCTCATCTACTCATATTATAAATCCTCTGATTTATCTCTTGCGGTTGCCTCAATCGATCGATTCTTAAAATTAAATCCAACCCATCCTAATATTGATTGGGTCATCTATATGCGTGGATTATCAAATATGATTTTAGATGATAATCAAATTCAAGGTTGGTTTGGTGTGGATCGCTCTGACCGCGACCAAGACTATGCAGTCGCTGCTTTTAAAGACTTTAGCTATCTCATTACAAACTTTCCAAACAGTAGTTATGGTTATGATGCTCAGAAACGTCTATTATTCTTAAAAAATCGTTTATCTAAATATCAGTATAAAGTGGCTGAATATTACACTAAACGTGGAGCCTATGCTGCCGTGATTAATCGTGTTGATAATATGCTTAAACTCTATCCAGATACGCAAGCGACCCGTAATGCATTACCATTGATGGAAAAAGCTTATCGCAAGCTTGGTTTAATCAACGAAGCTAATAATGTGCAGAAAATTATTGCCGCTAATCCTAAATAACCACTTGGATGAGTGATATTGATAATTTTAACGCTAATAAAGGATGATGCATGTACGATAATTTGAAAAAACTGGGCATTATGGATCCAGAGACCATTACCCATTATACGCTACGTCAGGAAGGCGTAAATGACACCCTAAAAATTTACTTTCGTAAAGAAAAAGGGGAATTTTTTGCACGCAGCCTTAAATTTAAGTATCCTCGTCAACGTAAAACAGTCACCGCTGACAGCAATGGTGAACGCTATAAAGAAGTCAAAGAGATCAACCCGGTTTTAAGATATATCATCGATGAATTAGATAATTTAAAACTCATTCAGGAAGATAAAGACGTTGACTTGCATACTAAAATTCTCACTGAGCTAAGACATCTCCAACGCGTCGTGAGTAATAAGATTACCGAAATCGAAGCGGATGTTGAAAAATTACAAGCCAAAGAGAGAGCCAGAAAATTAAAGTAGTTTAATGATTAAGGCTTTATAGTATGACTTTTTCGCAATAAAAATACCGCCATCCGTTTTATCACATTAATGGGTATCACACCTGATAAGCGTGGCTGATGTCCACGCTTATACGATCAACGTTAGCAACCAATCAACAAACGCAGTCAATCTCATCGCTATATTAGACTGACTCATACCGTTTATTGTTTAACCAATGCATCCATCTCACGAATGAGATCTAATAACCTTTCCGTCGACGACTCTTTCAGTGACTCTTCAAAATAGGGCGCTAATGAGAAATTGCTCGGTACATTTGCCTCAGCATCAAGTAAAGCATGCATTCGCGGTAAAAAAATCCATTGTAACCACTGATGAGGCATCAGTGTATCAATCGCAAACGGTTGTGTACTGGATAAATCAGCCATTGATGGAGCCATGGCATCCCAAAGCCTAAGCACTTGTAACTCAATTTCAATATTGATTAATAATTCACGTAGCTGCTGCTGTTGATTGCTCATCATTGCGGGCCTGTTTAAGGAGTAAAAAATAACGCTGCCAATCGAAATAAGGACCAGGATCGGTCTTTCTACCTGGCGCGATATCGCTATGTCCAGCGATATCAGTTAAAGGGTAGTGTTTATACAGTAATTGGGTTAACCCGACCAGTTGCTGGTACTGTAAATCGGTAAAAGGCTCATCGTCACAGCCTTCCAGTTCAATCCCTATACTGAAATCATTACAGTTTTCCTGTTGTTTAAAGCTCGATTTTCCTGCGTGCCAAGCCCTTTTGTCACAAGAGACAAATTGAATCACTTCACCGGATCGACGAATAAAAAAATGACTGGAAACCTGCAGTTGATAAATGGTTGAAAAATAGGGATGAGCCTTCGGATCTAAACATCCGATAAATAGCTGTTCAACATAGGGGCCACCATACTGCTGGGGCGGTAGGCTAATATTATGAATAACCAGTAAAGTCGGCTTTATCTGATTGGGGCGATCGTTAAAAAAAGGCGAGTAAATTTGTGATATACGACTCACATAACCATAAGCTACCATCGCGGTATTAAGATCGATTGAGATCATAAAATGCCACCGAAGGTATCACATTGCGTCATATCACCAGTTTGATAACCTTTTAAAAACCAGTTATAACGCTGCTGAGAGGTACCATGTGTAAAACTATCAGGTACAACCTGCCCAGTCTGCCTTTTTTGTAAGCGATCATCACCAATCGCTTGAGCGGTGCGCAAAGCGGATTCTAAATCCCCCTGCTCCAGTATATGTTGATCCTGTAGTGAATGACCCCATACCCCCGCATAGCAATCCGCTTGCAGCTCCAGCATCACCGAAAGTTGATTCACTCTTTTAGCACTTTGTCCTTGCTGTAACTGCCTCACTTTATCGGCAGTCCCTAACAAGGTCTGCACGTGATGACCTACCTCATGCGCAATAACATAAGCCTGAGCAAATTCACCCCCGCCGCCGAATCTCTGCTTCATATCTTGATAGAAAGAGAGATCAAGATAAACAGTGCGATCAGCTGGACAATAAAAAGGTCCCATGATCGCTTGCCCGACACCGCATCCAGTCGTGGTGGACTGTATATAGAGTACCAATTTCGGTTCCTGATATCGCCGGCCCATACGTTTAAAAATTACGCTCCAAGTATCTTCTGTCGAAGCAAGAATCACCGATGTGAACTGTGCGGCTTCATCATTCTGATCTAAGGGCTCATTAGAGGTGGTTTGTGATACAACCGGATCATTGTTCAATAATGGCGTCAAATCAATACCATAATATCCAGCAAATAATACCACAATCAATAAGAAAATTTTGCCCTTTCCCGAAACAAGATTAGCCCCACCCAGACCTGACTGCCCTCGTCTATCTTCAACATGATTACTTTCTCGTTCGCCTTTCCAACGCATATGCAGCCTTTACCTTAAAAATAAAATGAAACCATCTATCCAGAACAGCCCAACTCAACACAATAATATCATCCCAGATAGCATAAAAACCA
This sequence comes from Orbaceae bacterium lpD01, assembly GCA_036251705.1. Classification (NCBI taxonomy): domain Bacteria; kingdom Pseudomonadati; phylum Pseudomonadota; class Gammaproteobacteria; order Orbales; family Orbaceae; genus Utexia; species Utexia brackfieldae. The sequence continues at coordinate 1,942,674 of CP133959.1, forward strand.
ATCATTTTAGTTTATTGAAACGCAATATTAAACGATGATATCGATAGAATCAAACAAACCTTAACTTAACTGATATGACCTGTTTTTTCGGCTTATCTCTGATTTAATGTATTTAGTAGTGTAACCTAAATCTATTTCTTGCTAGCAAGATTTCGCCTAGTCAATCCATCTCAGGATAATCAGTCAACATAATATATAAATGAATCTCCTGATTAAAATGGATAAACAGCTATGCATATGCCCCAGCAACAGATTAATCCTCAAGCAGGTTTTACCCTATTTGAACTGATGATTGCCATTGCTGTCATCGCCATATTAAGTAGTATCGGTATTCCAGCTTACCAAGGCTATATTCAAAAAGCGGCACTCACGGATATGTTACAGGTGATGTCACCGTACAAAATCACCGTTGAACTCTGCCACTTAGAACAAGGTAATATCACCAACTGTAATAGTGGTAGTCAAGGTATTCTCGTTTCAAGAACATCAAATTATGTTTCCGCTGTTTCGGTTACAAATGGCATCATCACCTTAACGGGTTCGAATACATTAAGCGGGCTGACATTGACGCTTTCTCCCACGGTTAACCAAACTAATAGCCAACTTTCCTGGTCCAGAATATGTAAAACATCACCTAAAAATCCATCTTTGGAGGAGGCTTGCCATGATATTTTTCGCTTCTAACCTAAAACATTCGGGACGAAATAACGATGCCTGACTCAGCCACTAATATCTCTAAGGACATTATTATGCAATGCCAAAGTTATCGGGTCATTCCTCTTAAAGACGACACCTATACCTTAACTGTTGCCGCAGAACAAGTCAGTCCTCAAAGAGATGCTCAACTAGGATTTGCAACCAATCGTCATATCAATACGACTATTTGGCCGTCAATCAAATTCCAACAAGTATTATCTGCCTTTTTAGTCGATAAATCGCTAACTTCACCATCGGCTGCTCAGTTAGATCGCGATGAAAATACCGTCATCAATTTGATCAATCAAGTTCTCTGCTCGGCACTAAAACAAAAAGCCTCAGACATCCATTTTGAACCTTATGATCATCAATATCGCATTAGATATCGAATTGATGGCGTTTTACACATCATGACGCACCCTGATTACCGACAATCAGCCCAGATTACCACCAGACTCAAAATTATGGCTAAACTTGATATCGCTGAACGACGTCTTCCCCAAGATGGTCAATTAGTTTTCGATTACGAGGATCAACCGATTGTTATGCGCACGTCGACAATACCAGTGCACTACGGTGAAAAAATTGTGTTACGTATCGTACAACAGAACAGTCAACAAACCAGATTAGAACATCTTGGCATGAATGAATCAGCGCTCGATTGTTATCAAAAAACACTACAAGCTCCACAAGGATTAATCTTAGTTTGTGGACCAACGGGGAGTGGCAAAACGATGACCTTATATGGCGGTTTACATGAGTTAAACCACCCTCAACGCAATATCTGTACGGTTGAAGATCCTATCGAGCTTTATTTACCGGGCATTAATCAGACACCAATACAGAGCAAATCAGGCATCACTTTCACACAAATTTTGAGAGCTTTTCTCAGACAAGATCCCGATGTTATTATGATTGGTGAAATTCGTGATAAAGAGACAGCCCAAATTGCTATGCAAGCTGCACACACCGGCCATTTAGTGTTATCAACACTGCATACTAATTCTAGCTGTGAAGCGGTGCTAAGGCTCAACCAGATGGGTATTGCCAACTATTTATTAGCATCAGGATTAAAATTAGTGATCGCTCAGCGTCTGGTGAGACTGCTGTGTCAATATTGCAAAAAAGTAGCATTAACACCGCTCAAAATTTATCGACAAACAGCCTGGGAGGAAATCGCGCATTTTGAAGCGCAAGGCTGCGAACATTGCGTTGGTGGTTACTATGGGCGAACGGGCATTTATGAGCTTCTCACTATCTCTCCCGCCATCCAACAATTATTATTCACACCATCGGCTACTTCTATTGAATCATTAAAAAAACAGGCTGCACAACAAGGTATGACATCGCTATATCAGTCGGGCATCAATTTAGTTAAAACCGGATTAATCTCATTTGCTGAACTTGCTCGGGTAATCAATATTTTTGATGAAGAGGAATTACCTCATGAGGCATAAACGGATCTATTTATGGCATGGATTTGATGAGAACCATCATTTTATCAAGGGTGAAATAGCCGCATACTCAAAAATTGAGGCCAAAAAGCAGCTACTCATGACACAGAATATCCCCACAAAAGTAAACACTGGGCCAAGTTTATCGTCCCGACACTTTGATCAACAGACACTATTAATTATTACGCGACAACTAATGACCATGCTTAACGCGGGTTTACCACTAATTGATACGCTAATGCTTTTAGTCAAGCAGCAACATAAAAGCTGTTGGCGATTAGTTCTATCTGATATCACACAACAGGTCACGCAAGGCTGTGCGTTAAGTGAAGCGTTAAAACGTTATTCGACTATTTTTTCCCCGCTTTATCAACAACTCGTAATAACAGGAGAAATCACCGGCCAGCTAACGGGCTGCCTAGATTATCTTCTGATTCAACAAGAAAATCGGCTAAAGCTACAAAAGAAAATCAAAAAGGCACTGCGTTATCCCTGTTTTTTAAGCATAATGACGCTGTTAATAAGTATCATCATGCTCACCTTTGTCATCCCTCAGTTTGTGCAAATCTATGCCAGCTTTGATGCCGAATTACCTTATTTCACCCGTTTAATTATTCAGATGTCAACTCAATTAAGCAAGTATGGCATTCTCCTCTTATTCTGCATAACGTTCATTATTCTCATTATTCGTTTCGTTATTTATCCTAAATATCGTCTAATATTACAAATTAAGCAATTAAAAATACCGATTTTAGGTGATTTACTTAGAAAGTATTATTTAGCGCTACTCTTTCATAATCTCTGTTTAACTCAAAAATCAGGTATTCCACTTTTAGAAGGCTTAAACTCGGTCATCGATGTGATCAATTATCAGGCGTATCAAGTCAACTTGCGTGAAGTAAAAACGCGAATCGAGCAAGGTTTACCCCTTAGTCAAGCGATGGATAATCCACTGTTTTATCCTAAGATTTGCCAACAATTTATTGCCGTCGGTGAAACCTCCGGTACACTCGACAATATGCTAGAAAAACTGGCTACCTATTATCAAATACAAATCGAAGAGATGACGGAGAATTTAACCGAAAAAGTTGAACCAATGATGATGATGATAATTGGCATAATTGTCGGTGGACTAGTTATTGCCATCTATTTACCCATCTTTCAGCTAGGCAATATTCTATGAAAGAAGAGCTCATCTGGACAATTATTATGGGACTTATCGGTAGCTGTATGGGTAGTTTTTTATATCTGTTCCAAGCAAGATTAATTGTCCCCTACCCGCCTTATTATCGATCATTAAAGTTGCTCTATCAGCCACGTTCCCACTGCTCTCTGTGTCACAAGCCACTTCTTATCTGGCAATTGATCCCGATTGTGTCATGGCTACTATTACGAGGTCGATGTGCGTTTTGCCAAAAACATATCGGGATAAACTCACTGTTAACCGAACTGAGCTTTGCCGTCATTTTTATGTTGAGTGAATGGCATTTCAATCATCATCAGTCGATGACGTTTATTTTACTCTCTATCTGGTTTTATATTCTCGCCTGTTATGATATTAAATATTATCTCTTGCCTGACATCTTCGTTGCCCCTTTCTATGCTATTGGACTCATCTTTTGCATAATGGGCTATACCGACAATTCACTGATACAGGCATTCATAAACTGTTTAATCACTTTTATCGCGATTGGCATGATCGCCGCAATTTTCTATTATTATAAAAATCATTCTGGGATTGGTTTTGGTGATATCAAATTAATTACTGGATTGGGTTGTTGGTTTCAATTAGATAAAATACCCATAATAATGATCATCGCCTGTTCAACTGGATTATTATGGTTACTTATCTTCAATCAAACAAAACCAAAAAAGATGAAAAAAATTGCCTTCGGTCCGTTTATATTATTTGGCGCATGGGTCGTTCTTATTTATAATTAGGTAAATATTACCTTTTTATATCAAAATATGTCGAAGAAGCCTTTAATTGTTGCCTTAACCGGCGGTGTTGCAAGTGGTAAGAGTACCGTTGAGCGTCTGTTTTCTCAACTTGGCGTACCGATTGTCGATGCGGATAAAATATCTCGCCAGGTGGTTGAGAAAGGGCAGCCTGCACTTCATCAATTAGTTGATCATTTTGGTTCATCTATTCTTGACCAGCATGGTGAGTTAAACCGAAATCGGTTGAGACAGATCATTTTCAATGATGCTGATGCACTCTCATGGGTAAATAATCTATTGCATCCTCTCATTCATCAGCAGACAAAGGCGCAATTTTCACGCATCAATGCCCCCTATCTAATTTGGGTGATCCCGCTTTTAATCGAAAACCATCTTCAGGATCAGGCAGATCGCATTCTCGTTGTTGAAAGCAATCTTCAAACACAACAAGCACGTTTAAAAAAACGTGATAAGATTAATGAAAACATGGTCCAAAACATGCTATCATCGCAAACAACAAATGAAATTCGACGACGTTACGCTAATGATGTAATCGAGAACAATGGTGAATTAGAAACCTTACAACCTGTTGTTGAAAAGTTGCATCGTCAATATCTCGAATTAGCTAAAAATCACCATGTAACTAGAGTAGATTGATGCTATGACTGAGCCTGTGGCTAAAATTGTATTTGAACATCCGTTAAATGAGAAAATGCGGATCTGGCTTCGTATTGAATTTTTACTCAAGCAAATCTATAAACATAAAATTTTTGATCAACATAATGCCCTGCTTTTTTTTCATTCACTCGGTGAACTATTGGAAATTATTGAACGCAATGATATTCGCGGGGAGCTGCTTAAAGAGCTTGATATACAAAAACAGAAACTCACGGCATGGGTTCATGTGGATGGTGTTGATACCGCGTTACTTCGGTCGCTATTAGATCGATTATCCTCGCTCTCGGTTGAACTCAATACCAATCCGCGTATTGGCCTGGCGTTAAAAGAAGATAAATTTATATCATCTATTCGACAACGTTTAATGATCCCAGGTGGCTGCTGCAGTTTCGATTTACCGCTCTTTCATTTATGGCTGAGTTTGCCGCAAGCTGAACGTGATACGCAGGTAATGAACTGGATTGGTCATATTTCCTCTGTCAATGATATACTCACAATCTGTATACAGCTGATTCGGCAATTAGGTCTGTTCCGACAGTGTCAATGTCTGAATAATTTTTATCAGAATAATAACGAAGATGCTGAGCTACTGCGTATTCGAATTCCGCAAATGTTACGTATTTATCCTCAGGTTTCCGGCCATAAATCTCGCTATGCGGTGCGTTTTTTATCTTTGGAAAATAGCCACAAGAATCAGCATGATAATTTTGAGTTTGAACTCGCTTGCTGTTAATCATCTTAATTAAAAAATAACTAGTTAAATAATATGAGTAATACTGAAATAATTTATGTCAATTGTCCGACTTGTCAGAAGAAAGTACTTTGGAATGATCAAAGTCTTTATCGCCCTTTTTGTAGTAAACGTTGTCAGCTTATTGATCTTGGTGACTGGGCAAGTGAAGAAAATCGTATACCCAGCGATGAATTGATCAGTGATAATGAAATATGGAGTGATGACAATATCTCACCACTAGACAGAGATGATAGATGATGCGTATTTTAGGAATTGAAACCTCATGTGATGAAACAGGTGTCGCAATCTATGATGATGAGCAAGGTCTATTAGCACATCAGCTTTACAGTCAAATTGAACTTCATGCTGATTATGGTGGTGTGGTGCCGGAACTGGCCTCTCGCGATCATATTCGTAAAACCGTGCCGTTAATTCAGGCTGCCCTCAAACAAGCACATCTGACACCACAACAGATTGATGGCGTTGCCTACACCGCTGGGCCTGGACTTGTCGGTGCACTGTTAGTCGGTGCTTCAATAGGCCGTTCGTTAGCTTATGCCTGGGGCGTCCCGGCTATCGCCGTACATCATATGGAAGGTCATCTGCTGGCACCAATGCTCGAGACAAATCCGCCCGATTTTCCTTTTGTTGCCTTATTAGTTTCTGGTGGGCATACCCAGTTAATCAGCGTTACTGGTATTGGTCAGTATGTTTTATTAGGTGAATCAATTGATGATGCCGCGGGCGAAGCCTTTGATAAAACGGCCAAATTATTGGGACTAGACTATCCTGGCGGCGCTAAGTTGTCTAAACTTGCGGAACAAGGCGACAGTCAACGTTTCCATTTTCCAAGGCCAATGACTGACCGGCCAGGGCTGCAATTTAGTTTTTCTGGATTAAAAACATTTAGCGCGAACACTATACATCAATATCAAGATGAACAGGGTCAACTTGATGCACAAACTAAAGCCGATATCGCGCGCGCTTTCGAAGACGCCTTAGTTGATACACTCGTCATAAAATCTAAACGCGCTTTAGAATTGACCGGTTTTAATCGACTGGTTATTGCGGGTGGCGTTAGTGCGAACAAGACTTTACGTCATCGGTTAGAAAAACTGATGAAAGAGAGAAAAGGACAAGTTTATTATCCTAGAATCGAGTTCTGTACGGATAATGGGGCAATGATCGCATACGCCGGTATGATTCATTTAAAACAACAAACCTATCAAGATTTAGCTATCGACGTAAAACCTCGTTGGCCACTCAGTGAAATGTGACCATATTATCAATGTTACCAAGTTTTTCTATCAGCAAGTTACGCGTCAAAATTAACACTCAAATCAGATACCCCCCAGCCGCTTATAAGTAATAAGCGGTTTTTTTGGTCAAATTAACCGTAAAAAAGCATCTTCATCAAGGTGCAAAAATTAGCATTAGCTACTAATTATAATCATTTATTTAAACTAATTATCTCATTGAGAACTTATTCACATTACACTGGCACTATTTTTATCTTTGCTTAACAATTATTTTATCTTTAATTTACTTTGAAAACTAAAGATATCTGTTCAATAAACACTCTTTTACATCATTTTAATTGTTAAATAGTGCTTTTTTCATTAATTAACATAGAGTTACCTACTCATTTAGGTTATCTTAGGCAGGCAAAACATTACAAATAAATAGATAGATAGATAGATAGATATTTTGTCTTTAATCAGTAAAATATCCTTGTTATGGAGATAATTAATGAAATATCCTAAATTACGTCGTTTCAAATTACAGAGCGCTTTATTGGCATCGATGATGTGCTTTACCGCTGTGAGCGATGCTTGTACGCGTGTCGTCTATCTAGGCGAAAACCAACAAATCATTACTGCACGAACAATGGACTGGAAAGACGAAATTGATACCGATCTCTGGATATTTCCAAAAGGTATGGAGCGAAATGGCCTGGCCGGTAAAGCTTCATTAAACTGGACATCTAAATATGGTAGTGTGATTGCCTCTGGCTACGGTATTGCCACAACCGATGGCGTGAATGAAAAAGGTCTGGTTGCCAACTTATTGTGGCTAGCGGAATCAGAATACCCGAAAGGTACTACCGAGCAAAATGCCTTATCAATCTCAATTTGGGCACAATTCATGCTGGATAACTTTGCCTCAGTAAACGAAGCGGTAGATTATTTACAGCAACATCCGATTGCCGTGATGACCGATAATGTCCCAGGTCAAAGCCGTCAGGCAACATTACATCTCTCTTTATCCGATGCTACCGGTGATAGTGCTATTATTGAATATATTGATGGTCAGCAAGTCATTCATCATAGTAGAAAGTACCAAGTGATGACAAATTCACCCACCTATGATAAACAACTTGCGATGGAAGAGTATTGGCAAGGTGTTGGTGGTTTATCCTTTTTACCAGGTACCAATCGTGCAGCAGATCGTTTTGCTCGCGCCTCTTTCTATACTAATAGCCTACCGAAAGATGTCGATGCTCAAACAGCGATAGCCAGTGTCTTTAGTGTCATTCGTAATGTCTCAGTCCCGTTTGGCTTAACAACGGAAGCTTCACCGGAAATATCGTCAACACGTTGGCGAACGCTGTATGATCATAAACATCAGCTCTATTTCTTTGAATCTGCATTAACACCAAATATCTTTTGGACTGACTTAAAGCAAGTTGATTTTTCCAAAGAGACCGGGAAGGTGAAAAAATTAGCGTTAGGTAAAGGACAGCGAAATATCTTTTCAGGTAATGCTACCGATCAATATAAACTAAGTGCTCCGTTCAAATTCCAAGAGCTGAGCGATGCGCAATTAGCTTATTAAACCACCTATCAGCGAGGACATGTGCCTCGCTTTTATATTGCCCTTCTATTTTACAAACATCTTATTGACAAAAATCAGCTTGATAAAGATAAACCCAATTCGTTTTAGTTAAAGATTGCTCAGCGGCCCATGATGACATCATTGAAATAGTATTAATCATCTTAGAGGCTTCTGGTAAGGGTTGTTGCTGCTGGCTTGGCACGGCAATAGAAAACTCAACTAAAACGGGTTGCTGTAAATTTTTCAGATACCATAAACTCAGGGTGACATCTTTATAAACAAAGCCATTCATGAGTAACTTTGCTTCAGTCAATTTTCGCTCAGTCATGCTTAAACCATTCACTTTTTCTAACGACTTGTCACTAATTTGCAGCGATTGACGTAACGTTGGAAACATCTGATCGAGAACTTGATTATCACTCATCTGCCACTGCGCTAACACTTTTTGTTTAACAGAAAGTGAATAGGCAAACTGATTCTGTGGTAATACATCGAGTTCCAGTTTATGGCCAAATTTATGGGCTGAAGTAAAGAGCTCATCCTGATTGATTTCAGATATATTCTGCGTTCTTAATTTTAAGGTCACTTCCTGACGATTTTTATGTGGCTGGAATCGAGAGCGCAAAATCAAATTATGCTCTTTTAAACGACAGTCACCCGCAACATCCCAATAAATAATATCCTGCTGACTATCAAAATCAAATGGCTGTAAAATTTGCATATGGCCATCGGTCTGTTTAGATAAAGCAGATAAAAAATCATTCGCTTTATCGGTTATCGCTGAAATGTTACCAATAAATGATGCCGGATTAAGTTGTACTTTATACTCATGTTTTGCGATATTGAGCTTTGCCTGAACAACTGAGATCGGTAAACTGCTTATTGCTAAAAATAAAATCAAAAATCTCATCAAATTATCTTCACCTTATCGATTTAATCTCTCTACTGACCCGACATTGATATCAATCTATTATTGTTGTTTTAGCGTTTTTTTTTCCAAATTTTTGACTCCTGCCCTCTAAATAAACGCTGAATATTACTCGAGTGGCGGGCTAATATTAAACAGGAAAGCATGGCAACAGGCATGGTTAATTCAGGCTTAAAAAACCAAACATATAATGGCGCTAAAATAAAGCTAATAATCGCGCCAACAGAAGAGTAACCAGAAATGAATAATGCTAACAGCCAGGTCAGCGAGAATACCCCAGCAAAATCCCAACCAATTGCCGCCATTGAACCAAAAGCCGTTGCCACACCTTTGCCCCCCTGAAAATGAAAAAAGCAGGGATAAATATGACCTAAACAAGCAGCTATCGCAATAATACCCAGAAAGAATGGGCTGATTCCCATACGATAAGCAAGCCACACGGGAATCATCCCTTTCAAAATATCAAAAACCAGCACCAATAATCCGGCTAATACCCCTCCAACACGAAGCATATTAGTCGCGCCAGGATTGTGCGATCCATGCTCGCGCGGATTAGGTAAATGCATTAATTGGCTGACAATCATTGCCCCAGATAAAGAACCACATAAGTAGGCGAATATCACCATACCAATAATTGTTAAATAAAACAAAAGTGCACGCTCCTTATGCCTTAAATCGTCAGTCTATTTTTTATCTTCTTTTTTATTCGCCACTTTCTTAGTGGTTTTCTTCTTAACCTCTGGTTTAGACTGGCTGTCACTACTTTTTTGTTTTTGTAAAATCGGTCTTAAAAATTGGCCAGTGTATGATTTTTTAACTTCAGCAACTTGCTCCGGCGTTCCTTCAGCAATAATCTGTCCACCACCATTACCGCCTTCTGGACCTAAATCTATCACCCAATCTGCCGTTTTAATCACATCAAGGTTATGTTCAATGATAACCACTGTATTGCCTTTTTCACGCAAGACATGTAACTGATTGAGTAGCTGTTTGACATCAGCAAAATGTAATCCTGTGGTCGGCTCATCTAAAATATATAAGGTATTACCCGTATCACGTTTTGATAACTCTTTAGACAATTTGACACGCTGTGCCTCACCACCAGATAGGGTCGTCGCCGATTGGCCTAGCGTAATATAAGATAAACCCACATCGACTAAGGTTTGTAATTTTCGGGCAATCATTGGCACAACATCAAAAAACTCGCGCCCCTCTTCAACGGTCATATCAAGAATTTCGTTGATCGATTTTCCTTTATATTTAATCTCTAAGGTTTCACGATTATAGCGTTTACCATGACACTGATCGCAAGGCACATAGATATCCGGTAAAAAGTGCATCTCAACTTTAATTAATCCATCACCCTGACACGCTTCACATCGGCCACCTTTAACATTGAAACTAAAACGCCCAGGTGTATAACCTCTGGCCCGAGCCTCTGGCACACCAGCATAAAGTTCACGAATTGAGGTGAAAAATCCAGTATAGGTTGCCGGATTAGAACGCGGCGTACGACCAATTGGACTTTGATCGATAGCGATCACTTTATCAAAGAAAGAGAGACCCTGGATCGCTTTATAAGGCGCAATATCACTATTTTCAGCGCCATTGAGTTCATTCTGGGCAAGTGGATACAGCGTATCATTGATTAAGGTCGATTTACCTGAACCGGATACGCCAGTCACACAAGTAAATAATCCGACCGGAATATTCAAGGTCACATTTTTAAGATTATTACCGGTTGCCCCAACCAAACTTAGCATGCGCTTAGCATCGGGTTTCACCCGCTCTTGTGGAATAGTAATAGACTCCTGACCAGATAAAAACTTACCGGTCAATGAATTTGGATCCGCCATAATCTGAGCAGGTGTACCTTGCGCGACGATATTCCCCCCATGCACGCCTGCACCAGGACCAATATCAATCACATAATCCGCAGCCAGTATTGCTTCTTCATCGTGTTCGACCACAATCACGGTATTCCCTAAATCACGAAGATGAATTAAGGTTTCGATTAATCTGGAGTTATCGCGCTGATGCAAACCAATCGAGGGTTCATCCAGCACATACATGACACCAACCAGGCCGGCACCAATTTGACTGGCTAAGCGAATACGCTGTGCTTCCCCGCCGGATAAGGTTTCAGCTGAACGAGATAGCGCTAGGTAATCTAAACCGACGTTGATTAAAAATTGTAAACGATCATTGATCTCTTTCAGTATCTTATCGGCAATCTGCGCACTTTGCCCGGTCAAGTTTAAACCATCAAAGAAATCTTTTGCTTTATGAATGCTGAGTTCAGTAATTGTTGGCAGATTAGTATCATGAATAAACACATTGCGGGCTTCAATACATAATCTTGACCCTTGACAAACGGGACAAGTACGATGGCTGATAAACTTAGACAGCTCTTCGCGTATGGTTTGAGAGTCTGTTTCTCGATAACGGCGACTCAAATTATTTAAAACACCCTCAAACGGATGACGTCGCATGACCACGTCCCCCCTGTCATTGGTATATTTAAATTGAATTTCAGTTTCGCCCGATCCTTGTAGCACAACATGCTGTATCTCTTTAGCCAAATCCTGAAACGGCGTATCAATATCAAAATGATAGTGATCCGCGAGTGATTTCATCATCTGAAAATAATAGAAATTACGACGATCCCATCCACGAATAGCACCTGCTGATAATGACACTTCGGGCATCTGGATAATACGTTTCGGATCAAAATATTGCTGAATACCTAAGCCATCACATTCAGGGCAGGCACCCGCTGGATTGTTAAATGAGAATAGTCGTGGTTCAAGTTCAGCAATACTATAGCCACAAATAGGGCAAGCAAAATTGGCGGAGAATAATACCTCAGGTTGTGAAGCATCGTCTAAATTAGCTACCGTGACCACACCATTGGTTAAATCGAGCGCAGCTTGCAGCGATTCGGCCAATCTAGGTTTAAGATCTTCTCTGATTCTAAATCGATCTATCACCACTTCAATGGTATGTTTTTTCTGTAGCTCTAATTCTGGCGGCTGAGATAAATCATAAATCTCACCATCTACGCGAACACGAATATAACCACTACTGGCGAGCTGTTCAAATAACTTAACATACTCACCCTTTCTCTCTTTAATCACAGGCGCCAGAATCATATAACGATGATCCGTAGATAAGTTCATGATGGTATCGACCATCTGTGAAATTGTTTGTGCTTTTAAAGGCAGATGATGATTTGGACAGCGTGGTTCACCGACCCGTGCAAACAAAAGACGTAAATAATCATAAATTTCGGTAATGGTACCGACGGTTGAACGCGGATTATGTGAGGTCGACTTTTGTTCGATTGAAATCGCCGGCGAGAGACCCTCAATATGATCGACATCCGGCTTTTCCATCAACGACAGAAACTGACGTGCATAAGCCGATAATGATTCGACGTAACGGCGTTGTCCTTCTGCATATAATGTGTCAAATGCGAGCGATGATTTACCGGAACCCGATAATCCCGTAATAATCACTAACTTATCTCGCGGAATTGTTAAATTAATATTTTTGAGGTTGTGTGTTCTTGCACCACGAATTTCGATATTTTTAATAGACATAACGGCTCTTACTCACATAAGTTGATCTTAAGATTATACCAAAAATTCACCAATAAGGGCAGTATTTAATCGGTCACAAACCTAAGTCATTAACTATCACTGTAATGAGTGAAAGATAACTTATTTATTGCGTGATATCCTCCAATCATTGACCTTTTTGAATTATCGCTATGTCCTTATATTTCAATCATGATACAATGCCGGAAAATTTTTATTCTAGACTAAAAAATTAAAGTTAGGAGCTCATCATGGCAAGTCGTGGTATTAATAAAGTTATTCTGGTTGGTAATTTAGGACAAGATCCTGAAGTTCGTTATTTGCCGAATGGCGGCGCAGTTGCCAATATCAGTATCGCCACTTCAGAATCCTGGAAAGATAAACAGACGGGCGAACAAAAAGAACGAACTGAATGGCATCGTGTGGTTATTTTCGGCAAACTAGCTGAAATTGCGGGTGAATATCTGCGTAAAGGTTCACAAGTTTATATTGAAGGTGCACTGCAAACGCGTAAATGGCAAGATCAAAGTGGTCAGGATCGTTATAGTACCGAAGTTGTCGTTAATATTGGCGGTGTTTTACAAATTCTTGGTTCACGTAACGCCGGCGATGCACCAGCACCAGCAGCGAATCAAAATTGGGGACAAAGTGCCAATAATATGTCATCAGCACCCGCTGCTAGCCAACCAGCTCCGATGAGTAAAGAGCCACCAATCGATTTTGATGATGATATACCGTTCTAATCACGTAAATCATTTATATTACTTTATTCGACAGGTTTGTTTTAACAGACCTGTTTAATCACATCTCACTCAATTCCACTTATCAGCACCAAGCACAATTTCCCCTATAACATTCAATAAAATAATGCTAAATTTAGGATTAATAACCTTTAAATCCATGAGTGAAATTAGCCTATGTTTGAATTAGTTAAAACTGTATTTTTAGGATTAATCCTGTTTCTACCGCTCACCAATCCATTAACGACCATTGCTTTATTGCTCGGTATATCTGGTCATATGAGTGAAAAAGAGCGAAACAGACAATCATTATTAGCTTCAGTGTATGTTTTTATGATTATGGTCATCGCCTTTTATGGTGGTCATCTGGTGATGGATGCCTTTGGTATCTCGATACCGGGTCTGCGTATTGCCGGCGGTATCATTGTCGCCTTTATCGGCTTTAAGATGCTATTTCCGCCTGCAACTAATGATAAAATAACGAATGTTGATAACGGTGCTCAGGAGAACAAGATAAGCAGTACTAATAATATTGCCTTTGTACCATTAGCCATGCCAAGTACTGCTGGCCCCGGAACGATAGCCATGATTATCAGTACCGCCTCAACCATCAAAAGTGGTCAGATTGAGATTACGCCTTGGGTGATGTATGCTTCTTCAATCCTGATTCCACTCGCTATCAGTGTGATTTTATGGCTATGTTTACGCAGCTCAGGCACGATTATGCGATTAGTCGGTAAAAGCGGCATTGATGCCATTTCCAGAATTATGGGCTTTTTATTAGTGTGTATGGGGACACAGTTTATTATTAACGGCATTCAAGAATTAGTCGTAAACTTTCCGCATCATTAATCGATCAAGGTCAATATCTTGCTCAACAAAAAAGCCCACTATTTCAACAATAGTGGGCTTTTTTATGTCTTGTTATACCGCTTACATAGATACAGCAACTATTCTGGAATATTTTTAATAAACTCTACGCGCATCAAGTAATGATATAGCGGCGCGAGTTGTTTAAATCCTTTACGTAATTTATCAGTCAAACCCGGCTGAAAAATATCTTCCATATGACGACTGGTGGCCATAACAGCGAAACTCTTCTTATTATACCATTGAGCAATATTTTCAGCCTGCTCTTTAATCAACGGTCTTTTATAGCTTTCACCAACCAGTTCAAAGGGCTTACGGCAAGTTTTCACCACCGCTAAGAAATCAGCCGGATCTTGTCGTATCTGCTCGCGAAGAATATCCATCGTTTTCTTCGGAGCACAGTAATAACCCAAACCATAACGGTAGCTATCCGGAGATATCTCAAAAAAGAAAGCCGGCGCTTCTTTCCAGTCCTGACTTGGACGTTTGAAGGTTATCCATAGGCGACTGCGATAACGTGATTTATCGCGGGAATAACGGGTATCACGGTGAAGACGGGAAATGGTTTTCCCGATAGCGGGTTTTACTTCAAATTGCGCATCGATAAGTTTCATTGCATCAGCCAAGTCTTGAACTAAAGCGCGAAATGGCGCAACAAGCTCATTATCATAGATGCCGCGATTTTTCTCAAACCATGGCTTGCTATTATACAAGCTCACATTTTCTAAAAAATTAAGTCCGGCTTGGGTAAAGCCAGTAAACTGCTGCATCATACTCACCTCAATCAATGATGATCTGACTTAAACGGCGACCTTTAAAGTAACGCAATAATCTAAATCAAGCACGCTCTTCTTGTATCTCCACGGCTTTAGACTCTAAGAGTACAGGGATGCCATCATCAATGTTATAAACCAATTTATCATCATGACAAATCAGTTGATGATGATTTTTATCATACTCTAGTTTACCGCAGCATTTAGGACAAACGACTGCATCTAATAAACGCATATCCATCTTTATCACCTATCTTTTTCAATTATATTTTTTTAAACGCTATTACGCACCCAGTTTATCACACAAAATATCAATAATCGGTTTATTTAATTCAGCATCAATAGGTAAATACCACCAATTTGACTGAGCAAAGGGCATACATTTAACCGCATCTTTTTCAGTCATTAATAAATTTTGCTGCGGATTGGCTAACGGCAGAAGGTCTGAGGATTGAAAAGCATAATGATCGGCAAACGGATGACATTGTTCAATATCCACTCCCATATTCATTAACATCGTAAAAAAACGGGTCGGATAACCAATACCGGCCATCGCTTGTACATGAGGCAATAGCAACACATCACAAGTTTGTTTGGTTAATAAATTAACCGCCAGACCGGGTTTAAGCTGCATATTCACAACGGGGACTGGGGCGGGTAAGGTGAGTTGATGAGAAAGGTCACCATTCACAACCACCAGATCGACCTCATTGAGTCGCTTAGCATTTTCTCGCATCGGTCCAGCGGGCATCCACCAGCCATTACCAAAGCCATTTTTACCATCAATCACAACTATCTCATAGGCACGGTCAAGCGCATAGTGCTGCAATCCATCATCAGCAATAATAAAATCTAAATCATAATTACTCAGTAGATATTTCACTGCTTCGATACGTTTCGGAGCTACGGCTAAAGACACGCCAGTACGCTGATAAATCAGCACCGGTTCATCGCCAGCCTCGGTGGTTAGCGTTTCGGTGGTTACCAGCAAAGGATAGTGTGCGCTGTGTCCACCATATCCTCTTGAAATAACACCGACCTGATAACCTTTGGCACGCAGCTGTTCAACTAACAAAATCACTAATGGTGTTTTACCATTGCCGCCGACCGATAAATTACCCACAACAATAATTGGTACCGGACTCTGCCATGTTTTTAGTAGCCCTTTAAGATACAACCAACGTCGAATATAGCTGATCAATCCGTATAATAGTGAAAATGGAACAAGTAACCAATACAATTTATTTTGACCAGCCCATATCTTTTTCAGCATTACTTTGCATCACCAAATTGCATTTGATGTAATTGTGTATAAGCGCCATTTTTAGCGAGTAATGTTTGGTGATCACCACGCTCAAGCACGCGACCATCATTAATCACTAAAATTTCATCGGCTTTTTCGATAGTCGAAAGACGATGCGCAATCACAATAGAGGTTCTATTTTTTTGTAGCTCATCCAAGGCCGATTGAATTACCCGTTCAGATTCAGTATCCAGCGCCGAGGTGGCTTCATCTAAAATTAAGATAGGATTATCTCTTAATAATGCTCTGGCGATAGCAATACGTTGACGTTGCCCCCCAGATAACAACACCCCATTTTCACCAATAATAGTATCTAAGCCATGCTCCATTTTCTCAATAAAATCCATCGCATGTGCTAATTTAGCCGCCTCTTCAATTTGAGCTCGCGTATAACATTCTGGACGTCCATAAGTGATATTATTCGCAACCGTATCATGAAATAAATGTACATTTTGCGAAACTAAACCAATCTGATTACGTAATGAACGCAAGGTATAATCTTGAATATTATGACCATCAAGGAGAATCTCCCCCTGCGAAATATCATAAAATCGCGTCAGTAAACTGGCGATGGTTGATTTTCCTGAACCAGAACGGCCAACTAGGGCAATCGTCTTACCTGCCGCAATCGAAAAACTGACATCTGTCAAAGCTGGGGTTTCTCGTGTTGGATAGGTAAAAGTCACCTGCTTAAATTCGATATCACCTTTAGCACGCTCAATATTGAGCGTGCCTTTATCGTTTTCCAAAGGCGAATCTAATAAATGGAACAGTGTTTGGCAGGCCGCCATACCGCGTTGAAACTGAGCGTTAACACTGGTCAACTCCTTTAACGGTTTCATTAAAGCAACCATGGCTGAGAAAACCACCGTAAAGGCACCAGGTGAAATATTGGAGAATTCTGCTCTGCTAGCCATAAATAAAATAGCCGCTAAGGCAAACGAAGCAATGATTTGGATTAATGGCGTTATCATCGCGGAGACAGAAACCATCTTCATACTCTGATGACGAATACGATTACTGACACGTTTAAAGTTTTCATTTTCGACATCCTGTGCCCCAAATATTAAGACCTCTTTGTGCCCCTTTAACATTTGCTCAGCCGTACTAGTCACATTTCCCATACTATTTTGTATATTCTTACTCAGATGGCGAAAATGTTTTGAAACCCAGCGAATAATCAATCCAACAACGGGCGCCATGATGAGCAAAACCAGTGATAATTGCCAACTGTTATAAAACATAATACCGAATAAACCAATTAAGTAGGCCGACTCACGGACGACCACAATCAAGGCGTCTGATGACGAAGCGGCTACTTGCTCTGAATCATAAGTAATACGGGATAACAAACGGCCCGTAGAGTTTTGGTCATAATAAGCGACTGGAGACTTCACTAAATGAGAAAAGATTTGCATTCTCATATTCATCACAATTTTTCCTGATACCCAGGATAAGCTGTATGTAGAGATATAGTTGGCAATACCGCGCATAAAAATCAAACCGATCACCACAAACGGCATCATTAACATCACTTTATTATCTGCCTTACCAAATCCGTCATCTAATAAGGGTTTGAGTAAGGAGATGAGTGAGGTATCCGCTACCGCGTTGAGCACCAAACAAATTGCTGCAACAATCAATCCCAATTTAAAAGGAGAAATCATTGGCCAAAGTCGTTTAAAGGTCTGCCAAGTTGAAAAATCTTTATCAATAATCTCGTTCACACTATTACCTATTTTTATTCAAACAGACATATTCTACCCTTATTTATGTAAACTACCAAACCAATCATGATACCAACGGGGTTTTATTCGCTGACGGAAGCTGACGACTTGCCATTGGTCAGCAAAAAAATAGAAGCTAACTTGACCTTGTTGATGGGTTGAATAGATGGGGATAGCTAAATCATTATAACGCCCTATCGTCTTAGGCGAAGGTAGATGCCATGGATTATACCGCGCAACGGAATTTATGGCTAAATCGGGTTTTACTTTAGATAAAAAAGCATAACTGGATGACGTATTACTGCCATGATGTGGCACTTGTAAAATAGTCGTCGATAATGTTGTTACCATTTTTTGCGCTAATACTTGTTCTTGGGCCTTTTCCAAATCACCAGTTAATAAAATACTGAAGCGACCATCACTCACTTTAATCACACAAGAGTGCTCATTTACTGCATACTGCGCTAAGTTAGGCGGCCATAAAATCTCGAAATTAAGTGACAGCCACTGCCAGGTTACCCCTTGTCGACAATCAAGATGATTAGAGAGCCGGGATGAGGAACTCACCAGAGAGGTATTCGGATAAGTTTTCTGTAAAATAGCAAGACCGCCCGCGTGATCATTATGCTCATGGCTCAATATAATTTGTATCAGATCAAGTTGATGCCATTGCAAAAAAGGAATAATTTGTCTTTCAGCCTCACTACTCTCTTGATATCGTTGTCCAGTATCATAGAGTACGGCGGAACGGCCTTGACGAATCACAATCGCCAGTCCATGCCCAACGTCAAGCATATCAACGCGCCATCGATAACCTGCTGATTGAAAAAATGGAGATATCATTAATAAAAAAACTAAACATAATGTGAGACTAAAATAACGCCATAAACGAATATTGCCAAAAATAATACCTATCCAACCAATCAGGCTGATATAGCGATAATTGTGAGAAATATTTAGCCAACTCCCTTGAATCTTATCAGCCATCAAAAATAGCATCTCAAGCGTAAAATTGGCTAACCACCAAATGTGTTGTGATAAAAAGTCCAAACCCAATAATGACAGCAGCATAGATAAAAATAGCAGTGGTAGAATGATCAGGCTCATCAAAGGAATTGCGATCAAATTAGTCACTAAACTGACGAGACTGATACCATTAAAAATGGTGATTTGTATGGGGAGCAGAAGCAGTAATAATCCCAATTGCAAATGACATAATCGTAAAAAATAATCTAACCTCTTATTGGATAATCGGAGAGATAACGGAAACCACTGATAAAGAAAAATTAAACTCGCGACCGCAAAACAAGATAACCAAAAACTATCCGATAAAAGTGCTAAGGGATTAATAAAAATCAGTACAGCGACAACACGTAACCATAATTGCCAGGCACCAAGGCTAACCCCATTAAAACGACAGAGTAAAACTAATAGAAAAGCGGTCAAAGCGCGCTGGGCGGGTGGATTAGTACCAGATAACCAAACATAAAAACAAGCAGCAATAAGACTAAGCCAAAATGGAAAACGTAGCGAGATATAGCGCGTTGGTAAGCATTTTTGAATAGATTTACAAAGATAAAAAACAGCAGAGGCGAATAACATAATATGCATACCAGAGATCGCCATCAGATGGCCTATGCCGGTGTGAAGTAGCTGTTGTAGCTCGTGTTTAGTCATATTACCGCGTTCACCAAACAGGAGTCCTAGCATTACACCTGAGCGAGAGTAATGAGCGATCTTCTCGACTATAAACGAGACAACCTGTTGCCTAACCGAAAGCATTGTTGAGATGCGATGTGTCTGACCTTGAATAGTTGCTGATAAAACCAAATGGCGGCTTAAACTCCAACGTTGGGAATCAAAGCCACCTTGATTGAGCCGACTATGGATTGCTTTTAATCGTAAATTTAAAGACCATACTTCTCCGGCATAAAAGACGAGCGAGGGATCAGACCACTGCGCTTTGACAATAATTGGTTTGTTTAATTGACGATCATTAATTTGTATCAGTTCAAGTAAAATGGATTGGTTTAACGGCTGAGCTGAAGATAATTGTGAGGAACGAGCAGCATCAATATTGATCGTTTTGATTATTGCTAAAGCGGTCACCGTTTGATCAGCATAGGGCCTTGCATTATCAAGCACCTGCTGTGCAGAAAAACATGACCATAGTAAACCAAACAAACTAAAACTGATAAAAGAGAGTAGCCAAAAATGACAATGATATAACCACTGAATCATAAACAGGCAAAACAAAACAAGACTTAAGCCGATAAATAGATAGCCAGTAATCAGTGTAGGTAAAAAAAGTAGCAAGCTACTACCCACAATAAATGCTAATACTGCGATATCCTGATTGATTTTCAATTAGATGAAGTCCAAAAAGACGATTTTGCCAGTTACTTTCTTTGTGAGCTAAAACAGACTATCGACGCTGTTATGTTACTCTCAGCATAAATAGTCGATTTTCTTTTTTGATATAAATAGGATTCAAGAGATCTCTTGTACTATCATAATTTAAGAGACTAAATGACGTGTTAATCGATTAAAAAGAATCTAAGCTATTGGTGGGATAAAATGATTAATCTATGGTTTATCAACAATAAACAGATAAAAAAAAGCCCTTATATCTACATATAAGGGGCTTTATTTATATTAGCAATAAATAAAATAAAGTTTAACTTTCCGCGCTATCGACACGTTCACGTAACTCTTTACCTGGTTTAAAGTGTGGAATATATTTTTGCTTCACTGCCACTTGCCCACCAGTTCGAGGATTACGCGCCTTGCGAGGTGCACGATAATTTAACGCAAAACTGCCAAAGCCACGAATTTCAACGCGATCATTTCTTTCCATTGCTGATGCCATTTGTTCAATAATATCACGAACAGCTTCATCAACAACCTGAACAGGAAGATGCGTACGCCAATTAGCGAGTTTCTCCGTTAAATCAGATCTATTCATAACTATCTCCTTTTGGCGACTTTTTACTCTAAGTCTTTATTATTATGCGAGATTTTAAAAAGAGGGGTTGCCCCCTCGAATTTAAATACTACTCAGTTTTAGATGCTGCTTTGAAGGCTTCTGCCATTGCGTTGGTAAATGACGCTTCATCTTGTTTTGGCGCATTGTTTACAACAGCGATTGCTTCTTTTTCGTCCGCTTCGTCTTTAGCACGGATAGAAAGTGAAACTGCGCGAGTCTTACGATCAATATTGATCACTTTCGCTTCAACTTCATCACCCACTTTCATCACTTGTGATGCATCTTCGATACGTTCACGAGAAATATCCTGTGCTTTCAAATAACCTTCGATGCCATCAGAAAGTTCGATTGTTGCACCTTTTGCATCAACAGCAGTCACAGTACCTTTAACAATTGAACCTTTCTTGTGTACAGTTGAGAAGTTGTTAAATGGATCTTCTTCTAACTGTTTAACACCTAAAGAGATACGTTCACGCTCTGCATCAACTTGTAATACAACAGCGGCAATATCATCACCTTTTTTGTACTGTTTAACAGTTTCTTCACCTGGTTGATTCCAAGAGATATCAGATAAGTGAACTAAACCATCAATGCCACCTTCAAGGCCGATAAAGATACCAAAGTCAGTGATTGACTTAATTTTACCTTCAACACGATCGCCTTTATTATGGGTTTCAGCAAATTGTAACCATGGATTTGGTTTACATTGTTTTAAGCCTAAAGAGATACGACGACGTTCTTCGTCGATTTCAAGCACAACCACATCAACAACATCACCAAGACTAACCACTTTAGATGGATGAATGTTTTTATTTGTCCAGTCCATTTCTGAAACGTGAACTAAACCTTCAACACCGGTCTCAATCTCAACGAAACAGCCATAATCAGTTAAGTTAGTCACTTTACCTGTTGCTTTGGTACCTTCTGGGTAACGTTTAGCAATTGAAATCCATGGATCTTCGCCAAGTTGTTTTAGACCTAGTGAAACACGTGAACGATCACGATCAAATTTAAGGACTTTGACTAAAATTTCTTGACCAACTTCAACCACTTCGCTTGGATGTTTAACACGTTTCCACGCCATATCAGTGATATGAAGAAGACCATCAACACCGCCAAGATCAACGAATGCACCGTAGTCAGTAAGATTTTTGATAACACCTTTAACTTCAGCACCTTCTTGTAAAGTTTCAAGAAGTTGTTCTCTTTCTGCACTATTTTCAGATTCGATAACAGCACGACGAGATACCACAACGTTATTACGTTTTTGGTCTAATTTAATGACTTTTAATTCGATTTCTCGGCCTTCAATATGTGAAGTGTCACGTAAAGGACGAACATCCACTAATGAACCTGGAAGGAAGGCACGGACGCCGTTTAATTCAACCGTAAAGCCACCTTTAACTTTACCATTGATAATACCCATTACGGTTGCAGATTCTTCAGCTGCTTTTTCTAATGTAATCCATGCTTCATGACGTTTAGCTTTTTCACGAGAAAGAATAGTCTCGCCAAAACCATCTTCGATAGAGTCAAGTACGACATCAACTTCATCGCCAACTTTAACTTCTAATTCGCCTTGGGCATTTTTAAATTGTTCTACAGGAATTGCTGATTCAGATTTAAGACCAGCGTCAACTAAAACTACATCTTTATCGATGGCAACAACAGTACCACGGATCATTCCACCAGAGCGAGTTTCAAGTTGGTTTAAAGACTCTTCAAAGAGTTGAGCAAAAGATTCAGTCATATTTATTTACTTTTCAAGATTAAAATAACGGCCATCTGGCATCTTGCCTAATGGGGTTGTTTAAAAAACTTCAGAATATCCATATAATGAAGCGGTTTAGCTAACTTAATTGCTGCTGAATATAACTCAGTGCTTTTTCAAAAACCTCATCAATGTTGAGGCTTGTTGAATCAATCACTAGCGCATCAACTGCAGGTTTTAACGGCGCTACAGCCCGATTTCTATCGCGGTCATCACGCTCAATTATCTCCTGCAAAATCTCACCAAATTTAACACAAACTGCCTTTTCTTGCAACTGTTTCATGCGTCTTTCCGCGCGAGCTTGTGCACTGGCATCTAAGAAGATTTTCACTGGTGCATCAGGAAATATCACGGAGCCCATGTCTCTGCCATCGGCGATTAAACCTGGGGCTTGTTGGAAATCACGCTGACGTTGTAGCAAGGCTTGTCTGACCTTCGACAAAATAGCAATTTTTGAGGCAAACATGGCGACTTCTTGTGTTCGGATCATTTGGCTCACGTTTTGACCATCAAGTAAAACCGCTACGCCATTAGCGGTGGTTTCAAATGATAAAGGCAGCTGTAACGCGCAACCGGCAATAGTCTCTTCATCATCAAAAGCAATCTGTTTTTCTGACACGTATAGGCCTAATACCCGATAGATCGCACCTGAATCAAGTAAATGCCAGCCTAAATGTTGGGCTAATGCCTGACAAAGCGTTCCTTTACCAACACCACTAGGCCCATCAATCGCAATCACAGGAACTGATTTTTGTATCATTTTCTCTTATCTCTATTATTGAACAATAAATTTGTTACCATCAATCTCATGTTGCCATACTCATTTTATTAAATTGAGTAAAATAGGTCGGAAATGTTTTTGCTGTGCAATTAGGATCTAAAATAGTGACTGGGGTTTGATCAGATAATGCCACCAGTGAAAAACACATCGCTATCCGATGGTCATTATAGGTTTCAATTTCAGCATGCTGTAAATGTTGTGGTGGCGTAATGGTAATATAATCATGCCCCTCTTCCACTGTCGCGCCAACCTTACGAAGTTCAGTCGTCATCGCATGCAAGCGATCGGTCTCTTTAACGCGCCAGTTATAAATATTACGAATCGTGGTCGGCCCCTTTGCGAATAGTGCGGTTGTTGCAATAGTCATTGCCGCATCGGGAATATGATTCATATCCATATCAATTCCGTTGAGTTCGCCACGTGTACACTCAATATAATCATCCGCCCAAGTGATCTTGGCTCCCATTTTGGCCAGCACATCAGCAAACTGAGTATCGCCTTGTAAACTATGTTTACCAATTCCCGTTACGCGAACAGTTCCGCCCTTAATCGCGGCCGCTGCTAAAAAATAAGAGGCCGATGACGCATCACCTTCAACCAAATATTGGCCTGGTGATTGGTACTGTTGTTTGCCTTTAATCATAAAAGTATGATAATCATGGTTGTCCACTTTTACGCCAAACCTGTCCATCATTTTGATGGTGATATCAATATAAGGTTTAGAGACAAGGTCACCTTTAATACGGATTTCAGTATCTTGCTGAGCCAGTGGAGCAGCCATTAATAACGCGGTTAAAAATTGACTGGACACCGTGCCATCTACTTCAATCTGGCCACCGATAAATCCACCGTGTAAATGTAATGGCGGATATCCTATATTTTCAAGGTAATCAATCTTCGCCCCGCCTTGCCGTAAAGCCTCAACCAGATGACCAATTGGCCGCTCTTTCATCCGTGGCTCACCCGTGAGCACCAGATTATTATCAGCCAAACACAGCGTCGCCGATAATGGACGCATGGCTGTTCCTGCATTACCTAAATAGAGCTCCAAAGGTGTATCACTCGACAACGCGCGACCAAGCCCTTGAATATCACAAATTGTTCTATCGTCAGATAGCTGATATTGAACGCCCAGAGCTTTAAGCGCATGCAGCATATAACGAACATCATCACTATCGAGTAAATTAGTTAAACGGGTGCGGCCATTAGCCTGAGCTGCAAGTAACAGAGCCCGATTTGAGACACTTTTAGAACCTGGCAAATTAATGGTACCAGAGAATAATCCAACCGGTTGTAACGTTAAAGACGCCATTTTTGACATGTGAATTCTCTTTACTTTTCATTTTAATAGAGAACATTTTAAAAGGAATAGCGAAATAACTCAATCACTAGACTAGTTTATCAATCGCTTAGTCGATCGATCTATTATTTTCGAATAAAAAATCAATATGCTAGTTTGGTTTAGAGATCAAGTATACCGTTTAAATCAGGTCAATCTGATTTAAATTTTCTGCTATGATAATTAACCGTATTAGTATTATTTTTTCCTAAAGTGTTACTTATCTTTAGCACAACTATCAACATCGGCAATACTTCTCACCTCGCGACAAGGATTCCCCGCTGCCACGACATTCGCCGGAATATCACGATTGACGATACTACCTGCACCAATAATACTATTACAGCCAATAGTAACACCAGGCAAAACTGACACACCCGCACCAATCCAAACATTATCCCCCACGGTTATTGGATAGGCATATTCCAGTCCTTGGTTTCGTTTTTCAGCATCAACGGGATGACCTGAAGTATAAAAACCGCAGTTGGGCGCAATAAACACATTGTTGCCAAATGTGACTTTAGCCGCATCTAAAATAGTACAGTGATGATTGGTATAAAAATTATCACCAATTTCAATATTATATCCATAATCACACCAAAATGGCGCAGTGATAGTAAATGTACTTTTTATCTGACCAAACAGTGCTCTTATTACTTTTTGTTGCGCTTTGATGTCTGATGGTTTGATCTGATTAAATTCAAAGCATAAATCCTTACACTGATTTCTTTCGGCAATCAACTGTTCATCGTAGTTGGCATCATATAATTGCCCTGATAACATTTTCTCTTTTTCAGACATCACTATCACCTCGTACAAGTTATGGGGGTATTTTATATTATCTCCACTATCATAGTGGTTATGATTATTTTGACGTACTTATTAATAACGTTCTAATGTTTTTCTTAATAGATCAATCGCCTGCCCCGCTTTAACGCTAGTTTGCCACAAACGATCAAATAGATGTCGATAGCGTGTAATGGCTTCTTGCGATGAGGTAATTGAGGCAATACCTGTTGTCACATTAGGAAACTCACCCAATCTAAATGGACTCAGTCCAAGTGATAAGGGTTTGTCATGCTGATAGAAAATTTGAAATGTCGAAGAAGGCACAACTTCCGGTGTAATCGCTAACTGTAATGAACTTCGCTGATCTTCAATTAAATGGATCAGGTGTTCCACCTCTTTTCTGGCTAACAATGTCCTTTGCATTTTCGTGCTCGGCGGAATATTTAAGCTTCCGACTAAACCTAAATGTAGAAAGCGTTCAATTTGCTGTAGACCCACCAGATTGATGACTTTGGGAAAATGTGCGGTTAAATGTGATTTACGTTCTTGCAAAATAGCTAAAGCGCTTTCAATTTTTTCAATCTCTTTGGTGCTATGATTAGCAGACTCATACAACATACTGCGTAAATGGGTAAGATAGTCGGGTGACGTCAATAAAAATGAGAAAGGATCAAAATGAGAGTATATATCGGAAGATTGTTCTTCAAGTTGCCGCATTCTCTCAAAAAATCCATCACCAGATGAGTAGTATTCAACATCCACGCCCAATAAGCTGGTGAGTGATGTACCGAGTAAAGCAGCTAAGCGATCAAGCGTTTCTATCTTAACTATCTCACCCTTTTCAAGCCGATAGACCGCAGCCCGAGAGATTTTCAAATTTTCTGCGACATCTTCAGCGCGTAATGATGCGGCAATACGATAAGCTCGTAAGCGCTGACCGATAACAAGGTAGTCAATAGATGATGGATTCATAACGCTCTCAACACTAAAACAGTTGCAGACAGTTTAGCATAATGACGATCCCTATCCAAATTAGGAATATTTAGCATAAACAATCGATTATAAATGAGCAAAATAATTGTCGAAGAAAACATCATCCATCGTTTGAATATCACTCGCAGGCATATCATTACACTAATATTAGCCCCTATTTACCACAAAACGATAATCAATTGAATACTTTACCAACAAATCAGACGATTAATCAAAATCATGAAGAAACAATATTTAATAAAAAACGCACACCGGCGATTAAGCCGGTTGCGTTTTAATCAGTCATCAACCGATAATATCATCGATTATTTTAATAAACCTAATTGATTCATAAAGGTATAATCACCATAGAATAACCACTCTTCATCCATGGTACCATTTTCATTCCAACGTAGAATCGTTGCCATTTCAAGCTCTAAATTTTACCGTTTGGTTGAATAACCGTACCATCTGCTAACACCATCGGCTGAGTAAATGTACCACGCCAAACACCGGTTACTGCGGTATATTTACCTTGGCCTATACGTACATGGTAAATTAGATTTCTGGTATCCGGCGCAAACTGAAATATTTTTTTCGATTTTTCAATATGGGCAGCCAAACCTTTAGTGAATGAGCCGTCAGGATAATGAACAATGATATCAGGAGCGTGGCTTTTCTTCATCTCATCCCATTTTTGAAGACTATAAATATTAAAGTCTGAATTATCTAAATTATTCTCAACAATCGTTCTTTCTGATTTAAATTGCTCAAAGGTTTTATTGATATTTTGATCACGTGTACTCGGAGATGTCGCCGAAAAGTCATCAGGTTTATTTTAAGCTAACGCGAAACCAGATAAGCTGGTTAAAAAGATTGAGACAAATCCCGAAACTAATAATTTATTTGCTTTTTTTCATTTTTTATTTCCCTTTATTTTTTAAATTATTTATAAATAGCTATTAGCGCAACCGCATTAATAACATATCCATAGAAAAAATAAACATAAAATACAGTCACTTACGTTTAATATCATATCGAGACAATTAAATGAGATCAACCTCATAAATTATGTGATTATTTAAAAACAGGTCTAAATTTCACTTTAATCTTACATTTTTTCAATAAGTTACCAGTGACTAAAATCAGAAATTTAAAACATCGCTCATTTTAATAGGTATTTCTTATTAAAGATAACTTAACTAATAGTTTAAATGATTTTTCACAATAAATAATTAGTGATTAGTGATTAGTGATTAGTGATTAGTGATTAGTTATATTGTAGGATAGGTAGTTTCGCATTGTATAACAATAGATTGAAAATGAATTGATATAACAGATGTGTTGTAACTAATTGACAAAGTGAATTGGCGGAACGGACGGGGCTCGAACCCGCGACCCCCTGCGTGACAGGCAGGTATTCTAACCAACTGAACTACCGCTCCGCGCCTTTAAATCACTTCAAGAAATTGAGGTCTCATGAAGACGGATTGAATATTAAAGACTTCTTGATAACCCGTCAACCGCTTTTTTAATAAACCCACACTGATTGTCTATAAATTCAACGCGACAGACTCAATTTATACCGTTTTGCGCCATATTGCACCACCACTTTTCTTGTCAATTTTGTCCAATGTTGATTCGTGTGCAAGGCACTCCTCATCATTTGCTTTCAGTACTCGTAGATTTAAGTGGCTTCTGGCTAATTTCTGCACGGCAGAAACAAACGTTTGCTGATTTTGCTGATGCTCTTCACTGCTGAACGATAAAGATGTCTGCCCACCCGTCATCGCCAAATAAACTTCTGCAAGAATTTCCGCATCGAGTAAAGCGCCATGAAGAGTTCGATGCGAGTTATCAATATGATAGCGCTCACACAGTATATCTAAATTATTACGTTTACCTGGAAATAAACGACGAGCCATCGCAAGTGTATCGGTCACTTGGCAATGTTCAGCGGTTTTATAGGCTCGTCCCATCAAATTAAATTCGTAATCCATAAAACCGACGTCAAACGAAGCATTATGAATGACGAGTTCAGCGCCATCAATAAAGCGAATAAAATCTTCGGCAATATCACTAAATAGCGGCTTATCTTGCAAAAATTCATCACTGATGCCGTGAATAGCAAAGGCTTCTGGATCGACTAACCGTTGAGGATTGATATAGACATGAAAGTGGTTACCGGTTAAGCGTCGGTTAACCACTTCAACTGCACCAATTTCAATAATTTTATGTCCTAAATAGTGTAAGCCACCATCCTGATTCATACCAGTGGTTTCAGTATCGAGAACGATTTGCCTTTGCGGCGTAATCTGAGTACTTTGGGTCATACTTTAAACCATTAAAAATTGAGTTTTTCGGAAAATTAAACTAAGGTATAGTCAACTTACACTTATTCTATCAGAGATTTATAAACCATGCTGTTAAAGAATATAGAAATATTTACCGATGGATCCTGTCTCGGCAATCCGGGTCCAGGTGGATATGCGGCTATTCTACGCTATAAAGAGAAAGAACTTGAATTAACCTGCGGTTATTATTTAACCACAAATAACAGAATGGAATTAATGGCGGCAATTGTTGCACTAGAAAAGCTCAAAGAGCGCTGTAATTGTCAAGTTTACACCGATAGCCAATACGTACGTAATGGCATTATGCAGTGGATTTTTAACTGGAAGAAGAATGGTTGGCGTACCAGCAATAAAAAACCGGTCAAAAATGTCGATTTATGGCAGCGTCTTGATAATGCATTACTTAAGCATCAGGTGGAATGGTTATGGGTGAAAGGCCACGCAGGACATCCAGAAAACGAACGATGTGATGTCATCGCCAAGGCCTCAGCTAGCCATCCAACTGAGCACGATCATGGATTCAAACCCGATGGAGAGTAACATGGTGCATTTATCCGCTATCCCAGCACTTAACGATAACTATATTTGGATACTCAGTGATAGCAATAATAAAACTGTTATTATTGATCCCAGTGAAGCCACACCAGTTATTCTGTTTTTAAGAGAGAATCAATATCAACCAGTTGCTATTTTACTAACCCATCATCACGCTGATCATATTGGTGGTGTTACCGATTTACTGACGGCTTTTCCTTCAATTCGCATTTATGGACCCAAAGAAGTTTGTCAAAAATTAATTGGTTTACCCATCCAGCTTATTACGCCTGATCAAATCATCACGGAATTAGGCTTAGCGTTTCATATCATCGCCACACCGGGTCATACCCTTGGTCATGTTAGCTATTACAGCAAACCTTATCTATTTTGTGGTGATGTTTTATTCTCAGGTGGATGTGGCCGAATATTTGAGGGAACGCCCAAGCAAATGTTTAATACACTGAATCATTTAGCTGATTTAGACAATAAAACGTTGATATGTTGTGCGCATGAATATACACTTAGCAACCTAAAATTTGCGCATCAAATTTTACCCAATGATGGCCCCATCATGACGCGGTTGGCTGAAGTGGAACTATTACGCAAAAATCAGCAAATGTCCTTACCAACAACGTTAGCTTTAGAGAAAAAAACGAATATTTTTCTTCGTTGTCACGAGCAAGTACTACAACGTCAGTTTTCAGTAGAAGATGCCCAATCATTGTTTATGGTATTAAGAGCGCTTAAAGATAACTTTTGATCATCTTATTGTACCAGTGAGCCAGCATAAAATAGTCGGCGCTGTTCGAAAGATCTAATATAAATATAATATAATGAAAAAATTATTAAGCTTCATCCTGCTCATATTACTTGCGGGATGTCAAAATCAGCCTTCACCAACGCATATTGACAGTTCTGCCACTGACAACCTCAGTTCACAAGCTTTACTGACCACTAAACTTAAGCAAAATCCTTGGCGTTTTATTAAAAAGCAAAGCAATATCAGTATTCCGTTAAATCAGCGCATACGCGAAGAACAAGAAAAATTATTAAAAAACAAATCGGCTTTCGAGCAACTACTCTCACGCTCGGAGCCTTATATGTACTATATTATTAACCAACTGCAACAACGCAATATGCCGGTCGAAATTGCTTTAATTCCCTTGATTGAGAGTGCTTATAATCCACAAGCGACCTCTTCGGCAAAAGCCGCAGGATTATGGCAAATTGTACCAATTACCGCAAAAGCCCACGGTATGGTAGCGAATAAATGGTATGACCCGCGTCGCGATTTGATCGAATCAACCCAAGCGGCGCTGAATTATTTAGAATATCTCAATAAAATATTTGATGGTGATTGGCTGTTAACACTTGCGGCGTATAATGCCGGTGAAGGTAGAGTTAAACGAGCTCAGCAATGGAGCATCAATAATCATTTACCCGCACATTTCTGGGCATTAAATTTACCTAAAGAAACGATGCAATATATTCCTAAGTTTCTGGCGGTTGCCGATCTGATTCGGCATAATAAAAATTTTGGGATTACATTACCCGATTACGATTATGACAATGCCTTAGTCAAAGTCAATATAGGTCAACAGATTAAACTGGCCGATCTCTGTAAGTATACCGATTTATCTTTAGATGAACTGACTCTCTACAATGCGGCTTATCTGAAAAAGACACTCAATGGTCCCTACTATCTGCTAATTCCTAAAAATCAAGCTGAATCACTCTATAGCAACTTATTGAGCAATAATTTTAACAGCGCTGCAATCGTCGATTTATTATCGATACCGGCTGATACCGATGACATATTACCCAATAAAACGAATAACACCAATCTGAAATATCTGACTATCACTGATGCTGATTTACAATTTTATGCCAAAGAGCACTTACGTCATAGTCAGATTATTTATCGTATCAAACCAGGTGATAATCTTTCTATGATTGCCAAAAATCATCGCGTTAAAATAAGTCAATTATTACAATGGAATAAAATCCAAAACGCGCATAAGCTTAAGCCTGGCGACAGACTTGTGATCAATATTCGGCACTAATATATCCACAGTATCATCAATACTGGAAAGAGACTAATAGCGGGTTATGGTCTGAGGCGATGGTACTGATGATACGTGAATCGGTTAATGACAATCCGCGATAAAAGACAAAGTCTAAAGGCCGCCCCATAAACGTTTTACGCAAATCGGTGTCAAAATTAACCGGCAGAAGTTGTATCTCTGTGGTTAAATAGTGCAATAAACTTAGACGCTGTCGGCTCCAGGTATTAAAATCTCCCGCCAAAATAACTGGCCCTTGGTGATCTCGAATATGCAGTAAAAGATCATCGAGCTGCTGCTGAAAAACCTTCAGGCCAAAACTAAAATTGACCGCATGAATATTCGCAACCATCAGTGTTTGCATCGTATTCGCCAGTGGATATAGGGTAATTAAAGCTGATTTAGGGACTCTAATGATAGGTTCGCGCGCTTTATATGCCCGAGTATAAATAGGCAAGGTTTTAGCTAAGGTCATGACACCAGTAAAACTATCGTTAACAGAAAAAGCGGGGACTTGATCAGCAACCCGATAATGACGAGTCACATAGTTAATTAAGGTTGGTGTCGTTTGCGCTTCCTGAAGTAAAACCAGCTGGCAGTGTTTGGCATACTTTTTTAATACCGAAATCCAATCCGCTCTTTTTTGTTTGAAAATATTCCAAACTAAGATATTAATCGTATTATCTGCGGTTAACGGCTGATCCACAAAAATGTGATGATTGGGCAAAATAATTTCAACATCACTGCTATCGGCACAGTAACGTAATATATGATTACTCTTCACCATTTTATCATCCTGGTACCTTATCACCACGATTTTAGCGATAAAATAACTATCCACATTAATGATTAAATAGCATACCATTAATGAGGATAGTCGTTTGCAAATCTGTCGAATAAACCATATCGATTAATTCAGCAGACGTAGATTTATTTATTATCAGAATACTACTTTAATAATTGCTTCACATACTCATCAAAAGAGATTGAATCTGCCGCTTCTTTAGCTCGCTGTTTAACAACTGAGCGCTCTCTCTGCTTGATAAAATCACTATCGGTTAATAGTGTTAAAGGTTCAGAGAGTAATTGCTGTTTATACTGTCGGGCAATACTTAAACCAAATTGATTAGTCCCTAGCTCTTTAATCGCTTGTAAAGTACGACCTGATAGGGTTAATTCGGGTTCATCAAATAGTGGACGTAAGCGATGACACACATCACGATAAGCACTATTTTTTTCATTTCGATCAAGCACTTCAGCGACACGCAATAAATCATCAAATAGACTATGGCCAATTTTAGCTAATGGCTCAAATCGACTATCGCAATCGAAACCAATCACTTGATTTGGTTTACGACCTTCCATGATCACGCGATTCCAGTTGCGTTTTGCACATTCAAGTTCTGCCGAACTCATCTCAGGCGCATCGGCTAACGCACACCAAATCAAAAACAGATCAATGAACCGAACTTGATCTTCGGTAATCCCAACTGGTGAAAAAGGATTCACATCAAGCGCTCTGACTTCAATATATTCAATGCCACCACGCAGCAATGCATCCGTTGGCTTTTCGCCCGCTTGTGGAACGCGTTTAGGACGAATTGGCGCATAAAACTCATTCTCATTTTGTAAAATATGATCATTGAGTTGCTGATATTCACCGTCAACTTTTATACCAATTTTAGCAAATTTTTCTGACTTGATTTTCGTGGCACGCTTTACCCCTTCAACATAAGTCTCTAAATGGTTAAATGTGATACCTAAACTACGCTGCGCATCATTGGTATAACCTAAATCGCTCATCCTTAACGACGTTGCATAAGGTAAATAACCTTTATTCTCAGTCAGCGCTAAGAACGCCGCCCTCTTTTCTGGATCTTGAATAAAGGAAGAACACATTGATGGAGAGGCTCCAAACAGGAAAGGAATAAGCCAACCAAAACGATAATAGTTACGAATTAATCGAAAATAACCTTCTGAAATAACCTCTCTTCCCTCATCACTATTCTTTATGCCATCTTTTGCTTGCCAGAAAGCAAGCGGTAGCGAAAAGTTATAATGCACACCTGAGATGGTTTGCATCATCGCACCATAACGATTTTTTAACCCCTTACGATAAAGGGTTTTCATTAATCCTTCATTAGAAGTGCCATATTGAGCGAGAATAATCTCGTCTTCATCATTAACAAAACAGGGCATACTCAGCGGCCACATCATCTCATTGCCAATCTCAATACTAGCATAACGATGTAAATCACGTAAAAAAGTTAACGTGTAGTCAATACTAGTATTAGCTGGCGTGATAAACTCAAGCATCGATTCGGCAAAATCGGTTGTGATCCATGAGTGTGTTAAGGCTGAACCAATTGAGGCTGGAAATGGTGTTTGCACTAATTTACCATTTTGATCGATGCGTAAGGTTTCTCTTTCAATACCTCGATTTATGCCTTGTAATATTGTATGATGTTTTTCTAGCCAAGACAAAGCGGCTGAAACGTCAGGAATCAAAATGACCTCCAAAAAATAATTTATGATCCATCACTGAATGGCTATTAGCATAGCTTATTTTTATCAATGTTAACAATATAAAGTGGAGAGGAAAAAAATATTAAAGATAACCTCTTAATATCCATATCTTTTTATATTGCACTTATCGCCGCTGCGTTTGCATGTAATAAGGTCGTATCAAAAACTTGTACAGAGACATCTTGCTGATTAATTAACAAACCAATTTCAGTGCAACCCAGAATAATGCCTTGAGCCCCTTGCGAAATCAGTTTATTGATAATGGCTAAATAAATCTGTTTCGATTCAGATTTAATCTGGCCGTGACAAAGCTCATCATAAATAATACGGTTGACCTGTAAACGATCATTTTCATCCGGAATTAACACATCAATGCCAGCCTGAATAATCAGCGCTTTATAAAAATCCTGTTCCATTGTATATCGCGTGCCCAGTAGTGCAACGCGGTGAATATTTGCCTGTTTCAGTGCATCCGCGGTGACTTGTGCAATATGTAATAACGGTAATCCGATTGCCTGTTGAATTTGTGGCGCAACTTTATGCATCGTATTGGTACAAATAACCAAATAATCAGCACCGGCTTTTTTCAATCTTAATGCCGCATCAATCAATATTTCAGCGCTTTTATCCCAGTCACCGGCAGCCTGGCACTGCTCAATTTCCTGAAAATCAACACTGTACAGGATAATTTTTGCACTATGTAAGCCACCTAACTGTTTATTGATGGTTTGATTAATCAGTTGATAATACGTTATGGTACTTTCAAAACTCATACCACCTAATAATCCAATTGTTTTCATCTTTATCATCCTCATCTATTTTTTGTGAGTAACAGCATGGTTTCAGTATGCGGTGTATAAGGAAACATATCAAATAATTGGGCTTTACTGATGTGATAGTTTTCCAATAGTAAAATATCCGCTAGTAGAGAATCTAAATTACAGCTGGAATACAAAATATAGCTTGGCTGTAATTCCTGCAAAAAATTGGCTAAAGCTTGTCCTAAACCTCGACGAGGGGGATTGACTAACACCAGATCTGGCGCTTGTTGTTGCGCTAAAGTAAACTGCGTTGAATCTAACGCCTGAAAATCAGGTGATGGAAGTCCCATCACCTGAGCTGACTGCTTAGCACAAATAATAGCGGATTGATTAATTTCAATACCGGTCAGCTTTTTAAATTTATCGGTACAATGTAAACCAAAGCCACCGACGCCACAAAATAGATCCCAAATCGAATAAATCTTATTGATATTGTTAGTATCGAGTGATTTTACCCAATTTGCCGCTGTTTTATACAACTGTTCAGCAACTAGCGTATTAGTCTGAAAAAAGCTTTGCGGACGAATATAGAGCGGCACATGATTAAGCTGAATAGGTAAAACATCTGCCTGACTAAGGATGATCTCTTCGTCCCCCTCCAGAATTGCCGCATGTTTAGGCTGGATATTAACTGAAATAACCCATAAATCAGGAATAAGCTGGTAAAGCGTATCCAGCGAAGCTGTTATTTTTTCAATCATCAACGATGATCGCAGTACAAACCGCAACATAAATTTATTATCGGCATAAGACATAATAATAAATTTCAGTTCCCCCCTTTTTTTATTAATATTATATGGTACTAAACCAACCGTTTTAATATAGCTTTTAAGCTGCGCTAAGGCCTGCTGTAATGGCTGGGGATAGAGCGGACAATCGCAAAGATCGATCGGTTGCTGCTGATGATTAATAATCCCTAAAATAGGTTTTTCAACGGTATTTAATACTGCCATTTTCGCTTTGTTACGAAAAGCAGATGTCTCGCTCGCCACGGGCGGATCAATATCAGTAAACTGAAAGGAGCGGAGTTTATCACTCAATATGATTTGTTTTTCAGCTAACTGCTGTGTATAGGTTTTTGTCAGCCAGGAACAAGAAAGACATTGACCTTCTAAAAAATAATCACATTGCACAAAAATAACCTTAATATCATCAGTAAGTTAAATTTTTTCAAAAAAATGTTATTTTTATCATCATTTTTGAAACTTATTTATTTTTAGTTTGTCTTAATTAATGCCACTGCATTATTTTTCATTTTTAAACATTTTTGGTCGTCTTTTATAGACGACCTTTTTTATACCCTAATCTGCCTATTATAGCCATTTATTGACTAACTATCCAACGTTGATGGATATAGAGCGCAATCAAAATGGTGATAGATCCTGCAATAAATCTAATCCAGTCAATCGATTGATGCCAGACCAAAACATTCACAATGATGCCACAAGGAATCACCAGATTATTCATTATCGCCAATGTGCCGGCATCTACTTTGGTTGCGCCGTAATTCCATAAAAAATAGCATAATCCTGAAGCCACAAGACCTAACCAAAATAGAATACCCCACTGTATAGGGCTTATTATCATCTCACTGTGCTGACCAAATAGTACCCAACAAAATATTGCGACAATAACGGCACCAATATAGACCCAGGAAAATGCCTGATGTTGAGGCATGGGATGAAGCTCAATAACTCTTTTATAGCCAACTTGTCCTAAAGCAAAACAGAGATTAGCGCCCTGAATCAATAAAAAACCTATCATAAAGTGAGTATTGAGGTTGTTATAACGGATAATCAGCGCGCCAAAGACGGCAATTATGGCGGTGAGTAAATAAGTTAAGCGAAATCGCTGTTTACGTAAAATATCATAGATAAGCGTGATATAAATGGGGGTCATTATCGTGAATAGTAATATTTCAGGCACCGTGATGTACAAAAAAGATTGGTAATAAAAGATATACATAAAGCCTAATTGAAAAGCCCCCACTGACATCAGTAATATGATTATCCTTAATTTTATCTGGTTTAGGCGTAAAAATGGCAGAAAGAGGATACAAGCCAATAGGATCCTGATAAAAACAGCAAACCAGATATCAATCTGATTACTGAGATAAATAGCAATAAAACTAAATGAAAATGACCAAATCAACGTAACAATAATGAGATAAAACATCACAATTCTTTTATTAAAATAAAAATAACTATATCACAAGTAAACCGAATTTAAAATAAATAGTTTACAATACTGTTAAACTAAAATAATGGATGGAATAGTGGAATAGTGGAATAGTGGAATAGTGGAATAGTGGAATAGTGGAATAGTGGAATAGTGGAATAGTGGAATAGTGGAATAGTGGAATAGTGGAATAGAAATTAGACTAAATAGAAGATATAAAAAAACCCACTATATTAGCGGGTTTTAACAAATCAGTTGACTACTAGATGATGACAACTTCTGCTGCTGCTGGACCGCGAGGGCTATCTTGGATAGCGAACTCAACTTGTTGTCCTTCTGCTAAAGTTTTGAAGCCATCACCAGAGATTGCAGAGAAGTGAACAAACACATCTTTGCTACCGTCAGCTGGAGTGATAAAACCAAAACCTTTGCTTTCATTGAACCATTTAACATGGCCAGTTTTCTTAGTCATTACAAAACATCCTAACAATAATTAATATTAGCCTAAAGGCTCTCTTGGTCATAACATCAGTTATACGTCTTACATGAACATCCAAGAAGAGAATTTGTTAAAGCTAAATCAAAGATTATTGTTTAAACAAGATACTACTTATACTCTAATGTTACAAAAGTAAAACTGGATTTATGCCCGTGTTCTATTACCGCATATAATCTTAATGAAAGCAAGGTTTATTATCTAATTTAAGACATAAATCACATTTATGTAAAAAAGAACATCGGAACACAATCGTTCTGTGGTTATTTTGATAAATCGGCAGTATGTTCTTTACGGATTTTTTCAGCAATCAGAATAATCGCTTCAGCACAGCTAACCCCTTTGTTCATCAGAGTTTGTATCTCTTCCACTGCCCGCTGTTGCTGTTCATGAGTCAGTTCTAAATCATCTATCATTGTGCTTAATCCATCTTTCAAAAATAATGGCTTTTATTGTATCTAATATCCTAAATAACGCATAGCGACAGATAACCTTTAAGATCAAAATTATCTCAGCGCAGATAGATAATAAAATATTAATCTATGCATCAGTTAAACATAAAACTGATCAACTTAGTAGATTATTTATCCAAGATATAGGCGGCTAGACCGATAACTTATTCATCACCCACTGACGAAATTCATTGAGATCCTTTTCTGAAAATCGATTCATATAATCTCTTTTTTCTTGCAATTTTATTCGATCTTCTTCAGTTAAAACGATACTTTTCAAATTAGATAAGATCTCTTTGCGATAGACTGAATAAATAAAGTCTTTAATAATTTCATCTGATAAATTCAATCCGACCATAACGATCCCCTCACTTTTATGTATAAAAAATTGCCCATATCTGGACAATATTTACTCAACTCAGTATGCTGAATAAATCGTGACAAAACAATCGAAATAAACTATAAGTCCAATTAAATATTCAATAAAAATAAAAACCGCACCTAAGAACAGTTATTAAAATGGCAAAATAAGCTTAATCTATACAGGCTTATTATTGATATGGATATGCAGTGCTCACACACAAAAGCCCGGTAAAGGATTTACCGGCACTCCATCTGTTTCAGTTATCACTATTGAATAGCCAAGGATAAGGTTATTTAAAACCAATTTCATCACAAGATCAAATGACTTTTTCCAGTTAGCAAGTAGTGATGGTTCACAGTATACACTTCCAGAATAAATAATTTCGCCATAAAAAAACCCCGCGATGCGAGGCTTATGTCTTTAACTGAATAACCTATTATCTAGTCAAAGTTGGATACTTTATCTGCTAACACCGGCTTTTTCGTCTTCCTACGAGAGAAAAAATAGTATTTCACCATTAAAGTGCAACAACATCTGTTGCTGCTGGTCCTTTATCACCATTAGAGATAGAGAACTCAACGCTTTGGCCTTCAGCTAAAGTTTTGAAACCACTACCAACAAGTGATGAAAAATGAACAAATAAATCTTTACTTCCATCTGCAGGTGTAATGAAACCAAAACCTTTGCTCTCATTGAACCACTTAACTGTACCTTTTTGCTTACTCATATAAAATTACCTTTTTTAATAAAAAAATTGATGTAGTTTTTAGCTACATGATTGGCATCATTTCTACATTATGATTTAATTATTAAAAAGATAGGTTAAACTTAAGTAAAGAAGGGATATACTTGAACTAAAGACTATTATTCTAAAATGTAATGCAGATTAATACTGAACTTATCATAGACTATTATTATTAATAAGCAAGTTTTATTTATATCCTGATTAAATAAAAAGCCTAGAAACACGATGCATATCATCTTTGGTGTTTTTGATGGTTATAGACCTAAAGAGTAAGTCGCACTGTTTCGAGACTAAGCAATGTGACAAGACATTAACGTTTTGCGCACATCACACATTAGATCATGGACCGTTTCAATAGCACTGACAATAATATGATATTCCAGTTCAAAATCATATCTATCACCGTCACAAATCAGCATAGTTGAAATGCAAAGTGCTTGAGTGAGTTTTTTATTCATCTCTTCATAGTCATCATCTTTTAAAATAAAAGAGAACTTATCACTAATTTCAACTAAATCATCTTCTTGACGGTTATTCATCGATATCATTATTTTCATCCTTGATCCAATTCAGTACAAAAATAGCAGCAGAAACATGAGAGATTACTGTAATAATATCCGGTTAAATTTATCAAGATACGATATTGTTATTTTAACCGGATATTTTATCAGCGTACTACTTTTTCAGGCCATTCAAGATTGATACCCTCATTAACATCAATTCTATTTAATGCTATACGATATTTTGCCACACTTTTAAATAAGCTAGATCATTGCCAGATGCCATGTCTAATTCGATAGCATCTTGTAAGATCGCAATTTGCTGTGACGCTTCTCTCATTAATGATTGCTTCAATATGATGTTTGAAGCAATTGCTTCCTCAGTGGAAGGTTGAGAAACCGCCAATATTGCAGCTTCATCAGCTGTAATAGAAATTAGGTTTTCACTAATATAAGCATCTTGTGAGCCATCAATCTCATACACAAAAACTTGATTATCTTTATCTTTATCTTTATCTTTATCTTTATCTTTATCTTTAAAATATTTTATATAATCTCCTATCTTAATTCTCTCCATGAGGAAAAGTCTCTCGTAACTGCCGTCACTTTATATGTTGAATTTATTGGTACAACAATAAAAAGCTGTTGGCCTTGCGACCAGGATGAAAGTGTGTTTGCATAAGCAAGTAAAATATTATCAACATAGACACTAAACGCACCATTACCATCACCATCACCATCACCAGCCGGTACACTTAAAGACAAAGCAATCGCTTTTCCAGTCGTATTCATGTATACCGTATTTGATTTACGATCACTTGATACATTTTGCCAAGTTTGCTCATATCCTAAACCATGAGTTTCGATTTTTTTATTTAGCTCAGTGATTTTATCTTGCTGGAGATTAATTTGATTAAGTAACTCTAATACATCTAATTCTGCGATAGTTTGTATTTTAGCGAAAACCTTAACCTGCCAGTAACCTCTAACAGCATTAACTTCAACATTTTCACTGGTACCATAAATTGAATTTGAACGTGAAGCATCAAAAGTATAAAGATAGGAACCATTTAGCGCAGCATTACCAGTATATCCTTTACCGTTTGTATTTTTTTCTTTATCAAATGCCCCGTTTGCAGTGGCATAGGCATCAATATCATCTCGCTGATATCCCAAATTACCCGTTATATTT
The DNA here is from genome assembly GCA_036251705.1 of Orbaceae bacterium lpD01. Taxonomy (NCBI): domain Bacteria; kingdom Pseudomonadati; phylum Pseudomonadota; class Gammaproteobacteria; order Orbales; family Orbaceae; genus Utexia; species Utexia brackfieldae. The sequence continues at coordinate 1,983,817 of CP133959.1, forward strand.
GGTAATCCTTGTTTCTGATATCTAGTCCCACCACCTTTAGTATAAGCAATCAGCGGCACACGAAAAGTATCAGCATTGATGACATATTTATTACACTGCCCATACTTTAAGAATTCTGACTGCCAAACTTCTTCAGTCACAATTAATGCAGCCAGATTTTTTTTAATATATGCAACAAATTCAGTATAAGCAAAGATTGCATAAAGATTACCATTTAAATGTAAACACTCAGGATGAAGGATTAAATCCCAGTAATGAGCGCCGAGTGGATAACCAGCCATACTCTTCTGTAAATCATAAACTGCCTTTGATGTCGCGGCCGTCAATTCACTATCACTATCAATTGTAGAACAGCGCTGTACAATCCCTTTGGTCTTTGTTGAAGCAAGAGGAACATCGATAACCTTATTCCATACCAAAGTATTATTATTTAGTGCTTTATCAGCATTCTCTTTTATTGCAACATAAAGCATACCATCATATTTTGTGACAGCATTTTTTGGATAGGGCACAACACTGTCCTATTCAGCAATACCTTGTTCGATCAGGTAATTAATATTCCGATCCACACGCTGAAAAGCACCATTCATCCACTCTAAAGGGGGTTTTCCTTTAGTTTGTTCAGTTGTCAGTCCCCAACCTCTTTTGATATCAAAAAAAGCTAAGACTTCACCTGATTTCCCCTCTTGGGCAAAAATCAAATAATCGGGTTTATTTTGAAATGACATCTTTACTCCTTTAATAAACGTTATGAGCTAAAAATAAACATACTTAAAAATGTCATATCAGATCGACCATTAGTATGTGATTAGCGGAACATATCATCTGTTTAAGATGAGACAAATAAGTCTGTTTTGAATGGAATGGAATGAAAAAGAATCAATCCCCCCCTACAATCAATTTCCAGAACTGAAGGGTCGATGAAATATGACCAATAATCTATAAAACTAGATCATACTCTTTAACGATTAACGTTAAGTAGCAACAAGCTATCCAGTAAATCATACATAAACGGACATATCTTACGGGTGAAAGCATCAGGCTATTAACACTAAACTACATCAGGCATATAAAATGCGTGATTATACTAAATTGCCAGCAATAAAACTGGACAAAACCATTAAGTTTTCAGATGGATTAGAGATAATGACGACATCTTATTCAAACGGATGTCACATCTGAAAACTATCAAATCATGTCACGAAAAATTGCTCAGAATCCACATATTTGATTTTAAGGACTTCATATAGACATTAAGTTCTGCAGCACACTAAAATTACCAACTCTATTTAATAAAATGCAGCTTAATATTGGACTATCAATTAACCAGATTAGAACATTAAAACCAATTAGAGTAGTCACAACTAATCAATTAAAGGGCTATACGCCCTTTTCTATTTTTAGCTAATCTGGTATTTTAATTGAAATAAATAAGGAGCTATTATGGGGCTAAGAAACTGGTTGTATGCTACTACCGGAATAAACCTAAAAAAAATTAATCTTCCAGATAATTTTATTGAAATTGCCTCAAAAAAGCGTAGTCTTGATAATGCTGGCGAAATTGAAGTTTTAGCGATTGGGTCATCCCACGGTGCGCACTCTTTTAATTCTTCAATTATTGATAAATCATTCAATCTCTGTACAACAAGTCAAGACCTTTATTACTCAAATCAATTGTATGATTATGTCATTAATAAGCAAAATAAAATCAAAACTGTTATTGTCTATTTTTCTGTTTTTTCTAACGGCTATGATGTCAGTAAAACATCATCAAAGGATATTTGTGCTTTTTTTAAAAAGGTATTTAACATAAATTATCAAAATGAAAATAGAGAAATAGAGCAAATATATAAAAAATATAAAAGAATCAATATAAAATCATTAGATCTCAAGGAATCTATAAATGGATTTATAGAAGCGAGCACTTTCATAAAAGATGGCGATATAAAATCAAGGGCTAGCAAACATTTAAGAGAAGCTGGCAGAAAGCCAGAACAATTAAAGCACTTGGTAAGTTTAATAAGAAAATGCAAAAAAAATTCACATGACCTATTGATAATTATACCGCCATCCCGCGCTGATTATAAAATCCACATAGAACCAAATATTTTCAACAATATAAAAGAAATAGCAAAAAAATATAATTTGAAAATAATTGATTTGTTTGCTTCTGAAATATTTGATTACGATGATTTTGGTGATAGCGATCATACGAATATAAAAGGTGCGATTAAGCTAACGGAAGTAATCAGAAATAAAATATTTTAGTCATTTATAAATTGCTAGCACTAATGAGTATATCTTCAATATTTTCTAATTTAAAACGCGCAGCTATAGCTTTGATTAAAGCTGAATTTACATTAAAATTAACTGAGCAATCAAAATCAATTTTAATCTCAATATTTTCATCATCTAAAATGAAATTTATTACATCATGATAAAGATTTATTTTATTTAATTGCAGCATTAACTGTCTTTTTGTAACAGGTATTGGTAATAATTTATTTTGATAATCAAACTTTTTAACTTCATCTTCAACCCAAGCATCATCAATAAAAATACACATATGGTAAGTTTTTAAATCAATTAATTTTAAATAGTTAAAGGGCTATACGCCCTTTTCTATTTTTATCTAATCTGGTATTTTAATTAAAAAATTATTAAGGCCACACATGAAATATATTCATATTCTTATTTTCTTAATGACGCATGATTTGACTTTTTTGAAAAAGTGCTGGGAAGCTGAGTTTATAATAAATAAACCATTCACATGGCGAAGGCTTTTCAGACGATTACGCAAAAATAATAATACATTCATTGCGTGGTGGAGATTGGCTAATGCGATGTATCATCATGGAAATGAGAAGCAAAAAGAAATAGGATTAACGCTCGGGCAGAAAGTTAATATAAAATATGGTATAGATATCATGGTCGGCACTAAAATTGGGTATAATTTTACAATAGGCCACTTTTCAGGTATTGTTATCGGCGCATCAGCGGTAATCGGTGAAAACTTTTCAATTCGGCAAAATACCACCATTGGCGGCTGCAATGTGAAAATAGGTAATAATGTTTATATCGGTGCAAATAGCTGCGTAGTATCTTGTACCCCAAATCAACCGCTAGTAATTGGCGATAACGTTACTGTAGGCGCAATGTCTTTCATCAATAAAGATATTCCTGACAATTGCACCGTTTATACTGAAAAAACCAATAAAATCGTAATAAAGCAAACTAACTAATCGGCTTTTCTGGCAACGTCATTTCTTCTACTGTGTTGTCTACTTTATTTAAAAGCACGCGATACTTCCTCCATGCTTTTAATTTCTCCTCATCATCTTCAGCTATATCTAAATCTAGTTCATCTTTAAAATCGATAGTATCTTGAATAATAGCTATCGCTTGAGTTGCGTCATCAAAATCAGTCACTTCAGAAAAATTCAGTCCGATAAGTGGCACCGTCACCCCGCCGATACTCAGATTCATTGAACCATTAAGTATGCCACGGAAATAATTAGCGCCGACAGATACCAGGCCACCTTTAAGCTGATTAAGTGTTGCCGGTATCTCTTTCACCGTTTTGTTATAACGCGCAATCAGTGCTGTTTTCAGTTTTGGACTAGCTGAAAATAGTGAAACTGTGGCTTTATAGACTTGTGAATTGGCACCGCGAAGCGGTTAGCCATGGTGTCTGCATCAGAAACCACGATGTAACGACTCTCTTTATCAGTAAAAACATCACCAATTTCATCGGTAAAAATACTGGTGACACTCAAATCACGACGTTTGGCTGATTTGGTCTGTGTCTGCATTGACACATTCACCACATCGCTAATTAATAAACTCATATAATCATCCTTTATTAAAGTAATATCGACAGCATCGCCTCGGCTTAAACGAGATGAGACGCTATACCGGTGTTGAAAGATTAAATCTACTTGTGCATTTGGCTCCTTTTCCTCAGATTCATTCCTTGATTGGCGACTAATTTGAGAAGTGGTTAAAAGCGAGATTCCGAGCCGTTTAAATCTCTGCTTTATTGAAGAGAGCTTCAATGAAGTGGATAATTGTTCAATCAGTTGATAAGCACAATCACCATAGGCATTGACTGAGATAGTGGTATTTCTGGTACTCATATATGTTCAGTTTGATTATCAGTGCTATAAGCTCGACTGCAGCCTAATACTTCTGAATAAGGACAAAAAGTCGTGACATAACAATCGACATTTGATGTATCCAAGGAGCATCAGCATCCACCACCAGGTTTTCTGGTAGCTGTAAAACAAGCGCAATTAATTGTCTGATTTGCGGCATATCGAGTTGTGAAACCACCACAATATCCAATTGATTATCTGTAACATTCTCAGTCTCTTTATCCGATCGCGTTCTCCTTACCACCTCATTGATTATGTCTATTTTGCTGGCATCACTATTGTTATCCGATTGTGTTAAATCAAATCCCATTACTCCTGCTGTCATGGTTTTAATAGGCTATATGTGTTTTTTCATTCCCAAACATCGTCTTAAGATAGCTATCTGTTGATAAAATGTTGATTTTTAGTACATGAATTGATATCTAAGCCTTAATTTATAAGGACTTATATTGGTTTGTCATTCAATAGACTATCTCTCAGTAACAATCATGTTGTCAGATTCAAAGTGAGGGAATAAAAAAGAGTTGATGGAAAATAGATGAAAAAATTTTCTCAAAATTGGAGAATAAATGCGTCGAAATTCAATTAAATTTGATAAAAGTCAAAACAATCAAATCTAAAGAGTAAATATTATAATTTTATCTGCTTATTTTTTGATCGGCTATTTCTATTATTATTTCTCAGTGCTATAATACTTACTCCGAACAATCATTTAGGGAAATAAAAACATGAAAAAATTAGTTCTTACATTAGGTGTATTATTCAGTCTTGGTTTAACCTCAGCTGCTGCTTACAGTGCAGATTCACAAAATATTGATGTAGGTGAAGCAGTAGCATGGAAATTAGCAAGTCAACAACTTGATGGTGCTTATCTTCAATGCACTTATGAGCAATACCAACTTTCGGATAACAAAGTTGTACAAACTTATTCAATACAGTTACTAAGTGGCACTGTAGTTGGTTGTCCTGACCGTCTTTAATTTTTTATCAGTATTAACTCTCTAAGTAAATAACACTACAAAGTAAGCAAAAAACCTTTTTGTATCAGCTTTCAGTTTTATCGCGTAACATTAAAAACAGATTATTAGTTCATCTTAATGATCTGTTTTTTTATACCTATCTGTTATTCAATCTTTAATACACATAAATTCAGTCTGGTTCTTAGGCGCTATCTCACTACAATAGTATTGTTGCCAGCCATTGATCATGACTTGGTTGTAACCGATGCCGTTGATGAGGTTGTAATAATCTTGTCGAGTAAATGTTGCAAGTTGTAAGGCTCGGTCAGCAATATGGCTGGAGGTGGTACTATCTTGCTCGATTGATTCGACTTTGACACGCAGCTGAATAAAGTTATTATCAATATCATTACGCAACTTATCAGAATGAGTTTGTCCATCTTTTATCACCTTTTGTAAGTGAATCTCTAGTTGTTTAATAAAATTCGTATCGGTTTGATACTTAACGAATTCAGCACGCATTTTATTTAGCTCAGTTTTATAGGTGCTTTTTTCCTGATAAAGGCCGATCATGATATAACCAGCAAAAATTAATAGAATTAAAAGTATGGTTGGCAAGCGCTTATAAAGGAAACCAAGTTTAGTCAGCATTAAAAAGTTCCTCTTCAACCTGTCTACGCCGGATAAGTCCGGCTAAAATCACACCATCCGCTTTATTCCAGCGTTTAAATTCATTGGCGGATCCCAAATAATCGCCGGTATTAAGTTTAGCCAGTAAGGTGGACTGATTAAATGCCCCACCCCCCTACATTAAAGATAAATGAGCAGAGTGCATCACACTGATTTTGGGTAAGCGGCACCTTAACTAATTTTTTAATGCTTTGTTCAACTTTATATAGGTCCTGCATAAACAAGCAATCAGCCTCTTGTTCAGAGATAAAGTCCATCCTCTTGACGTTAAGCGTATGCCCATAGCCTATCGTCCAGACACCAGTCGGACAAAAATAAGCTTTAAGACTTAATTCTTCAAACTGTTTAATGAGGTTTTTACCATTTCCACTAATATTCATTGTTTTGGTTGTCCATTTTTTATTTTCTCAATCATCCTATTTTCAAGTTCTTCAATCATTTTCGAACCTGACCACCTACTAATTCCGCATGCCGCACCAATCAAGCCGTGATCAACTTGGAAGTAAGTACAGATTAATAGCGTTAACGTGCCGCCAAACGAAGAAATAAACAGATGACTGGTTAACGATAAAATACTGAAAGATAAGCCTTTTGAGATTCGATAGAAGTAATTAGCGAAAGTACCTAATAAGGTGATGAAAAAATAAATTAAGATCTCTTCCCATTTGAAATCAGTCATATTTATTTCCTATGCTTAAAATAAAAAAAGCGCCATTAGGCGCGATAAAGATAAGGGTGGAGTTAAAGCGGCTCTTATATATATAAAAGTACTGTTATCTATCCGCTTATTCCAATGAGGTTAGTTGAGGGATTGATGCATGACTGCTGTATTTTAGTCATTCAATAGCGTGATTAGCTGCATACCGCCAACTGAAAAAGAAGATCTTGTTGACCAAAAAGAGAGCAAACCTTTAAATGTGATCATAAAAAAAGCCCGACTCATTAGCTGGGCTTCATCTCAAACAATTCTTGACTTTGAATATATTAATATACTTATTGTCCCAAGCCAACAAAAATCGCCAATTAAAAGTTAACTTTTATTGACTTGCTAATAATGTAACTTTCGAAGGCTTTTAATCGTCGGTCAACCGTACTCTTTGACATGCCGAGTGTATCGGCGATATCACGAATAGACAGATGCTCACTCCAATCACTCCCCTCAGCAACCACATCGATACCTTTATAATAGAGTTCAGCTATTTTCTGCTGCTCCCTGAGTGAACTTAATAGCGATTTTTTAGCCAGCCACATACATTCATCAATAAAATTAATGTCATTTTCAATAAAAATATAGGTTTTGGTTGGGTAGAGCGCTTTAAATACGGCATTAATGCGTTGATATCCACATCGGCTGGTGTAAGCATGATAGATACCCCACATTTTAAGCATTTCCATCGCTTTCAGACGTAAATCAACATTTTGTTCGCTGGTTTGCTGTATATTATTGCTGTTTTCTCAAATTCTGATTGTTTCATTAATCTCATTTTGATCACCTTATTTATTTTTCTATTATCTAAATAGTTCAATTTGTTATAACAGGATTGCGGATAACTACTTTCATGGAATGATAGGCTGATTTTGGCCTATCCTTTTAAAAATGGTTGTGATTAAAGTGTTATACTTTGGTTCGATAACTTTCCCAGTCAAAGTTCAATTCACATCCCCCACCTTCTCTCATTCGGTCCATCACTCTGTCGTCAATATATTTAACCAACATTTCCCTTGTTTCATTACTAATTAAGATTGTCGGTTTCATCGCTTTATAACGATGATTAATAATCTCAAATAAAATTAATTTTTCTGTCTCAGTGCCATATTGCACGCCCACTCCATCAATAATCAGCAGCTTAGGTCGTGTAAAATGGTCAATCACGTCATATTCAACGTTATTTGCTGTTTTCTTCCAGCTAGACCGGTAATCACGCACTATCTTTAAGACAGATGTCATCACAACAGAATGACAGTATTTATGGATAATCGTTTTAGCAATAGCCGTAGCGAGATGATTCTTCCCCATACCCGGTTGCCCCATCATCACGATGCCACCCCCTTTACTTAAACGATCAGGCCATTTATCCACATAGGCACGGCAAACCTTTAACTTTTTTTCAGCTTGCGTATTGATGGGATTAAAATTATCAAAGGAGGCATGCTCAAATCGTTTTGGAATATCCGCATGTGCTAACAGTAACTTAACGCGTTTTTCTCGTTGCACTTTCTTCAACTCGGCGATTTGGTTCAGTATTAATAACTTTTGCTCATCCAGACAGCGCGGATACAGAGTGATTGTTCTCATTCTTGGCATATTGGTTAAATAACTCACCGACTGCATAAACGAGCCATGACTAGCATTAAATTCACACACGATTAAATTCATTTCAACCGTCGTATTTTGTTGGGGCTCAATCCCCTGCTTAGCCATGTCAATGGCGTGATTTAAACGTACGAGTTCTTGTTCTAAATTCATCACTCATTCTCCAGCCAATCTGGCAGCGTGCTCCCACCATACTGTTTATGACTCATCGTTTGCTGTTGATTTGACCGGGTATGATTCGGTTGATTCAAATAGTGAAAACGAAATGATTGCCAGCCGCGACTTAAAGTCATCGCCAAAAGCGTTGTTGGGTTGTAGCCTTATGCGATAGCAAGATTTAACTCGCGGATCAAAAAATTGATTGCCGATTGTGTTAACAGCCTTTTGATGGTTTTTCGATGTTGTATAAAATCATCAATCACACTTTTTTCGAGCATACCGTTTAGTTTTGAAAAATCAAAACCACTGATGATACTGGGTTTAATAATAGACTCATTGACTGATTCAATATGACTGATTCTGCTGCTTACCGATGCTACAGGGGATGTTTTTTTGCTGATATTAATCATGTCAGATGATGATATGGCCTGTGTCTCGTTATCACATAGGGCATCACTTTCCAAAGTGCCTGATGAGTTGAGATTGAGCACATACAGATTAGACTTATTACCTTTATGATCACCAAATCGATTCTCTTTGAGTAATAATCCCGCACTAATTAGCGCATCAATATGAGATCTGACCGCAGATTTACTGCACTCGCAGTGCTCAGCAATATAGCGATATGAAGGTCAACACGTTCCGTTATCATTAGCATTATCTGCCAGTTTTAGCAGGACTAATTTCCGAATCGGATTACCCACTTTGGTATTCATAGCTTGGACCATCAATATCATACTTATTGGGCCACCTGACTGAATATCAGGAAATCAAATTGATGAAATACCGGTAAAATCGAACGTAGTTTAGGGTTATTCCCTATAGACTTAAAGTCAGTTATCACAATAATAAGATATAATCTTCGAATAAAGTTTATTTTTTTAAAGTCATGATAAGAACCTCTCTAGTTTAGGATTATCAACATTCTTGGAATTAATTTTTTTGACTATTTTGTTTATTAAAGTTAACATAATGGTAGTGGAAGCAACCTTAAAAATTAACTTATATAGACAAAACATCCGTTAACATAAGTTAACTAAGGTGCAGAAGAGACGTTTTTTATTTCAGAGGTAAACATGCTAGGAAATCGCATTCAGCAGGCCAGAAAGAGACTAAAAATCAGTCAAACAGATATCGGTAAAAAAGTCGGTGTCTCTAAAGCAGCGGTATCGAAATGGGAGTCAGGTGAAAATGATCCGAAAGATATCGACCTACTAGCAAAAGCGTTGAATGTGAATATCAATTGGCTAAGAACAGGTCGAGGCGCCATGGATATTGAAGGGGCTGCCGTTATCGATATTAGCAGTAACGTAGAGGAGTGGGATCTTACCCCATTACATGATGACGAAGTTGAAGTGCCCTATTACAAGTCGATCGAGCTTGCTGCCAGCCATGGTATAACGATGGATAATGATTACAATGGCTATAAACTGAGATTTGGTAAATCCTTTTTTAGAAGAAAAGACGTACAAAAAGAACATGTGGTTTGCTTTCCAGCTAGCGGAAACTCGATGGAACCCGTGATTCCTAACGGCGCGGTTGTCGCCGTGAATACCGCCAGAAAAGATATTATCGATGGAGATATCTATGCGATATGCCAAGATGGTCTATGCCGAATTAAACGATTATATCGTTTACCGGGCGATCAGGTGCGAATCGTGTCATATAACGCCGAAGAGCACCCAGCTGAAATCGCAAAAATACCGGAAATTGAGATTATCGGTAGAGTATTTCATTGTTCATTTGAACTGTAAGACTAATTACCCTTTTGGCTTTATGAATAGCAAAAGACCTTCCAATAATGTTAGTTCAAACGCGCGGAGGTCTTATAGACAAGAGAAGCGAGAGAGACAATAGGTTCAGAAAAAACTGAAAAGCACTTGTAGTTTAACATTTTATCTGATTAAATATAAAGCATAACCATTTGATTAAATTTACTTTTTACAAAAACTGTAATGATGGTGTCCCCAACAGGAATCGAACCTGTAACTAGCCCTTAGGAGGGGCTTGTTATATCCATTTAACTATAAGGACAGCAAACATTAACATAAATTGTAAATGCTTTTGGTCATTTTATCAAAATATCTGATACAATTAAATCGATAAGCAATCATAAATATAATTTATAAAACTGAGTTGAAAAAATGAAAAAAATAATGCTTAGCTTGTTGTTAGCAATAACAACGTTGAGTGGATGTGCTACCTATAATTCAGAAACAAATAGCTATAGTGATCCGGCGCAAGGGTTTAATCGTAAGATGTTTAATTTTAACTATTATGTATTAGATCCCTACATTGTCAGACCTGCTGCGGTATTTTGGCGTGACTATTTACCCAAACCGGTACGAACCGGCATAGTCAATGTCTCATCCAATATCAGCGAACCCGCTTCAATGATTAACTATCTATTGCAAGGTGAAGGTAAAAAAGCGGCGATTCACTTTACGCGTTTCTTCCTCAATACGATCTTTGGATTAGGTGGCTTGATTGATGTCGCAGGTATGGCTGATCCACAATTACAGAAAAACAATAACCGAACATTTGGTAATGTGCTCGGTCACTATGAAGTGGGATATGGACCTTATGTCGTGCTGCCATTTTATGGCCAGGCCTCATTAAGAGAAGATGGTGGTGAACTGGTGGACTATTTATATCCGCCGCTAAGTTTATTAACCGCAGAACTCAATATTGCTAATTGGCTATTTGATGGCTTAGAGACACGTGCACAGTTACTTGATGTTGAAGATATGCTTAAAAACAGTGATGATCCTTACGCATTCATGCGTAATGCCTACTTCCAGAGACAAAACTTTTTAGCGGCAGATGGTAAAATTGATGAAACAAAACAGCAGCAGCGTCAAGATAGTATCAGTAACTATCTCGATGATATTGATGCCGACGATTAAATGTTACTTTCTAAACAGCTCTCGACTTTTAAACGGTTGAGAGCCAACATAGGGCTTTAAGGCCATGCGCGTAAATTTTTTGGCCGCTTTAAGGCTGTCTTGATCAGGAAAGGATCGATTAGCCAATGCCCGCAGCTGGGCACCACTAAAACTGGTATGCGTATTGAGTAAACTCGCCATAAAGCCTTTTTCAGCATGATATTGATAAGTCATATTCTCAACAATCTCTTCACCTGTCGCATAACAGTGAGCAAAATCAATACTGTAACCAAGATTTTCTAACAACACTAGTTCAAAACGCCTCAGCGCATATTCTGGCGATTGCGTTTGGCTGGCTAAGGTTTGTAAGCAGAGCAGATATTCACTAAAAAGTACCGAGGTATCGGTTTCAGGCACAAGCACCCGATAAACGAGCTCATTTAAATAGAATGCACTATAAAGAAAAATATTACTGAACGGCAGCGCTAAAGATATAGCTTCGACGTGTCTTAAGGTCTTCATTTGACCGGCGCCACTGTATTGAATAATCAGTGGTGTAAAAGGTTGCAAAGTCCCTTTTTGTGATGATCGTTTACGACGGGCACCTTTTGCTAATACGGTTATCCGTCCTCTAGTTTCGACAAAAAAATCAACTAATAGACTTGTTTCACTATAAGGACGGCTATGTAAAACGAAGGCGCGTTGCCAATGACTCATAACCAGATGAGATCCACTAAAGGTCGTCTACGTAACCTAAACTACGTAGCGCCCTTTCATCATCGGCCCAACCAGCTTTGACTTTAACCCATAGCTCTAAATGAACACGATTATCAAATAAGGCCATCATATCGCGACGGGCTTCAATACCAATTTGTTTGATTTTCTGGCCTTGATTGCCGATAACCATTTTCTTTTGGCCATCGCGTTCAACTAAAATTAAACCATGAATATCATAACCACCGGATTCATTCACAACAAAGCGCTCGATTTCAACAGTCACTGAATAAGGCAATTCCTCACCTAAAAAACGCATCAATTTTTCACGAATAATCTCTGAGGCCATAAAACGTTGCGAGCGATCAGTAATATAATCATCAGGAAAATGGTGAATTCCCTCTGGAATATATTTTTTAGCAATCGCCGCAATCGTATCAACGCCCTCACCGGTTTCGGCACAAATAGGGACGACATCAAGAAAATGCATCTTTTGTGATAATGTAGCTATATGTGGTAATAAAATGGTTTTATCGGTTACATTATCAATTTTATTGATGGCTAATAAGACGGGCGCCTTATTATTTTTGAGTTTATTAAGTACCATTTCATCATCTTCAGTCCAGTGCGTACCCTCAACTACAAATACAATCAGCTCAACATCACCAATCGAGCTGCTGGCAGCACGGTTCATAAGACGATTAATCGCACGTTTTTCTTCAATATGCAGACCAGGGGTATCAACATAAATAATCTGATAATTATCCTGCGTATCAATGCCCATAATTCGATGCCGCGTGGTTTGCGGTTTTCTCGAAGTAATAGAGACTTTTTGGCCTAATAATTGATTCAGTAATGTTGATTTTCCAACATTGGGACGTCCGACTATTGCCACAAATCCACAATGCTGTACTTGATTTTTTTCTGCTGTCATTTTATTCCTAAATGTTTTATTGCTTGTTCGGCGGCGGCCTGCTCCGCTTTGCGTCGACTTGCGCCTTGACCAATAAATTCTATACTCAGATAGTCGATTTTACATTGAACAACAAACTCTTGTTCATGATCAGTTCCTTTTACTTCAAGAATAATATAAACCGGTCTATCTTTATGAATACCTTGTAAATATTCCTGTAAAAGTGTTTTAGAATCTTTCTGCCCATTACCCGGGCTGATTATCTGTAAATGTGATTGATACCAATTCAGGAGAAGCTGCTCAATAATATCGATTTGCAAGCAGTCCAGATAAATAGCACCAATAATTGCTTCGACAGTATCTGAAATAATAGAATCACGGCGATATCCACCGCTTTTCAGTTCACCTTGTCCCAGAATTAGATGCTCACTCAATGCAAAGTGTTTTCCTAGCTCAGCTAACGTTTGTCGACAAACGAGTGATGAGCGCATTTGACTCAGGTCACCTTCAGCGACTAATGGAAAAAGTTTATATAATGCTTTCGCTATCACAAAGCTGAGAATAGAATCTCCTAGAAACTCAAACCGCTCATTATGCACTTTATCGGCGCTACGATGAGTTAACGCTTGTTTTAGTAATGCTTTATCTTTAAATGTATAACCAAGCTGCTTTTGTAAACGATCCATTGGCATTAAGACGACCTTGATACTCTTTAGTTGATAATTAATTTATAGCGCCAATACGGCTTAAACGTATTCCGGTTGGCCACTCATTAGGTTGTTTTTCAAAACTCATCCAAATTGCAGAAGCTCGACCGACTAAATTTTTTTCAGGCACAAATCCCCAAAAACGACTATCTTCACTATTGTCGCGGTTGTCACCCATCACAAAATATTCACCTTGCGGAACGATCCATTGTCCGTCCGGTAAACCGTTATTTTGCTTATGAAAATCGCTACTTTTATAAATAACCATTGGCCAGGCAAGGATTTGATGTTGATGTTCGCCTAAGGTTTCGCTGCGTGTATTTAACGTCAATGCTCGCGCAGAGCGATCTAACGAAGCACGTTTATCAGCAAATTGTCCTTGGGTGTAAAAATTACTTTGATTTTTAGCAAAAACTTGCATCCAGTCACTTTGCTCAACTGGCGTATAACTTAAATCCAGCGATGCAACAGCATTATTGTCACAGTTAGCCTCGTCCGCTTGGCAAGCAGGATAGATCGACAGCTCTTTAGTATCTGGATTATAAACGACTTTATCGCCCGGTAATCCTACTACACGTTTGATATAATCAATACTTGGATTACCTGGATATTTAAACACCACCACATCACCACGTTTAGGATGGCCGGTTGGAATAATGGTCGTATTGGTAATCGGATCTTTCAATCCATAAGCAAATTTTTCAACCGCGATAAAATCACCGACCAATAAAGTTGGCATCATTGAACCTGAAGGAATTTGAAAAGGCTCATAAATAAAAGAACGGATGATAAATACGAAACACAAAACCGGAAAAAGAGACGCTAAAGAGTCGATCCAGTTTTTTGGTTTAGCCACTTGAGCAAGCACATTACCATCAATCTTGCCATCAGTTTGTTTACGCACTTGCTCGACTTGACGTTGTCGAGCTGGCCGCCACTTGAACTTTTCCAAAAACCACAAAATTCCCGTAAACAGGGTCGCCACTGTTAATATAATGGCAAACATTCCAGCCATTTTTTATCCTCTATTGATATTATTATGGAAATCATCGGTATAGGTCATAGTCGTTATTCCTTACCAACATGTAAGATGGCTAAGAAAGCTTCTTGTGGTAATTCAACATTACCAATTTGCTTCATACGCTTCTTACCATCTTTCTGTTTCTGTAATAGTTTTTTCTTACGGCTCACGTCACCACCATAGCATTTTGCTAAAACGTTTTTACGTAACTGTTTAACCGTTGAACGAGCAATAATATGGTTACCAATAGCGGCCTGAATAGCAATATCAAATTGCTGGCGGGGAATGAGTTCTTTCATTTTTTCGACTAATTCACGGCCTCGATACTGCGAATTAGCCCGATGTGTAATAATCGCTAAAGCATCCACTCTATCGCTATTAATCATGACATCAAGTCTGACCATATCTGAGGTTTGAAAACGTTTAAATCCGTAATCTAATGAAGCATATCCCCGTGAAGTTGACTTTAATTTATCAAAGAAATCCAGCACAACCTCAGCCATCGGAATCTCATAAGTTAAGGCAACTTGATTACCATGATATACCATATTAGTTTGAACACCACGTTTTTCAATACAAAGTGTGATGACATTACCTAAATAACTTTGCGGAACTAAAATGTTACACTCAGCTATCGGTTCACGCAATTCTAAAATATTATTTAACGGCGGTAATTTAGCTGGGCTATCAACATAAATAGTTTCATTTGAAGTCGTGACAACCTCATAAATTACGGTTGGCGCAGTGGTAATCAGATCGAGATCATACTCACGTTCAAGACGTTCTTGAATAATCTCCATATGCAATAAACCTAAGAAGCCACATCGGAATCCAAAACCCAATGCTGTCGAAGTTTCTGGTTCATAAAATAGTGATGCATCATTCAAACTCAATTTGGCCAGCGCGTCACGGAAAGACTCATAGTCATCAGAGCTGGTTGGGAATAGTCCAGCATAAACCTGAGGTTTTACTTTTTTAAAGCCAGGCAAAGCTTTATCTGCTGGTAGTCTGGCTGAAGTTAAGGTATCGCCAACGGGCGCGCCTTGAATATCTTTTATGGCACAAACTAGCCAACCTACCTCACCACATCTTAGCGTCTCTTTATCAATCTGTTTTGGCGTAAAAATACCTAGACGATCGACACCATAAACCATACCTGTGCTCATAACTTTAATTTTTTCGCCTTTTCTGAGCACACCATTTTTGATTCGAATTAATGACACCACGCCTAAATAGTTATCAAACCAAGAGTCGATGATTAATGCTTGTAATGGCGCCTCAGGATCGCCTTGCGGTGCAGGAATGTCTTGAACTAAACGCTCGAGAACGTCAATCACACCTTCGCCGGTTTTCGCAGAACAGCGCACCGCATCAGAAGCATCTATACCAACAATATCTTCAATTTCTTGCGCAACGCGCTCTGGATCAGCGGCCGGTAAGTCAATTTTATTCAGCACAGGTACGACTTCTAAATCCATCTCAATTGCGGTATAGCAGTTTGCTAATGTTTGCGCTTCAACACCTTGTCCGGCATCGACAACTAATAATGCGCCTTCGCAAGCCGCTAATGAGCGAGAAACTTCATAAGAGAAATCGACGTGGCCTGGTGTATCAATAAAATTAAGCTGATAGGTTTGACCATCTTTAGCATGATAGTCGAGCGTGACACTTTGTGCTTTGATTGTTATACCGCGCTCTCTTTCCAAATCCATTGAATCCAGAACTTGGGCTTCCATTTCACGATCGGATAATCCACCACAGATTTGGATAATACGATCTGATAAGGTTGATTTACCGTGATCAATGTGAGCAATTACTGAGAAATTTCGGATATTTTTATTCATACTTATGTCTACTTACACCTAAAAATTAAACTCTACAATGATAAATTTAAATAAATTGAGAGCAGGATAATTTAATGCTGAGCATTCTACACATTAATGAGCATTAAGCATAGTATTACGTATGATTTAACGTGATGTTTTAACTTCAATATCTTGTGCGATTTTGGTTATCGTGGTTAACGGTAAATTACCGATAATCATGATTTCTTTATCTTTAAGCTGTGTCACAAAAATAGTTTGTTCACCTTTTTGCAAGCTATAAGATTTTGTTGGCACGGTATTTTCTGAAACATTTACCGTAAATGAGAAAACGCCGTCAGAATATAGTCGAGAACTGATACCATGTTCATTAAAATCGATCTGGGAGTGTGAACGCTGCGTAAAACCACTGGGAATCCAGTTGAGTTGCCATTGATCATCCAAAGTATTAGGTTGTTCAGATCCAACTACCAATGGATTGATCTGAGATTTATTCAAATAAGCCAAAAACAGATTTTTTTCATTTAATGAAGGAGAAAAATCAACCACTTTAAACTGTGCTAATAAGCCATTATTCAGGTCATAAAGATCGATTCGAAGCGGAATCCGTGTCTCATCATCGAGCCATAATATGTAACTATAACGATTCTTATCTTTGGCTAAGATACGTATTAATTGACAACTTCGATTAGCTACTCGTGCATTACCAATAAAAAAATAATCATAATATTGGTTCAATTTATTAAAATCATTAAATATGACATCAGGAAAAGCATCGACCATTCGAAAGCTATTCATGGAAAATGATGCATGATCTTGCTGATAGTAACTAATAACATTATCTTTTTGGATAATCTCTTTGGCCAGCCCCTCTAGCTTTATCAACTGAGCATATGTTTTATCATCAGCAACTATATGTCGATATTTGAAAGTACCCACTAATTTATCTTCAACAGTATTTAAAAAAGAGAATTCATAATCTTTTTTTATTACTGCATCGCGCATACTGTTTAGTATCTGTACGGTATCTGGCTGATTTGGTGATATTGATGTTGCACTAATTTCTTTGCTATCAGCCTGAGAATAGCCAATCTGAGGAAAAAACAGCATAACACCAATCGTCGACATAACCACAAAAGCCCTATTAGAAAATAGGGCGATTAAGGAGATAAGCCTTTGGAATAACTGAAATTTAGTGATTTGCATTTAAACGTTTTTGTAACTCATAATCTTGCAATAAAATAGAAATTTTTTCGTACTGCTCTTGAGATAGTTTACTGCCATTCATAATATAATCAGGTGACTCGACAACACTATTCATGCCACCGACTGGAGAGATACCAACACCAACCGGCTGAGTATTAAATGTAGGTATGCCCGTTACTGACTCATTTTTACTGGCATAATACTGTACACCAGCAATAATCGATAAAGTAATACAAGCAGCAAAGCCGACTTGCGCAATTCGAGTGCCAAATTCAGTCAATTTTGGCCAAAATAACTTTTTAGTATCCGGCATCTTAACAGCAGTTGGTATAGACTGATTCTGATATTCAGGTTCAATCTTTTCATCAGTAATAGCTAGCGCAATCTTTTCAGAAAGTGAAAGATTAATCATTTGTTCATGCAAAGAATGGTGCAGTACATCTCGGGTGAGATGATAGCGATGCCAACAAGCTTGCATCTCTTTATCAGATAATAAAGAAGAAATAAACTTGCTATTTTGCTCTAATTCACCGTCCATGAATGAAGATAACTTCTCTTTTTGCATATTTGACACCTTAAAATTGTCTCTATTTTGGCCTTTCAAACCTTGGTTTACACCTGTCTATCGAAGCAACAAAATTATAGTAACAGCTTTATTTTTTCGTCTATCGCTTCACGCGCTCTAAAAATTCGGGAACGCACTGTGCCTACGGGCGTATTCATAATTTCAGCAATTTCTTCATAACTAAGACCTTCAATCTCTCTTAGCGTAATTGCTGTCTTTAAATCGTCAGGAAGAGACTCAATTGTGCCAAACACAACACGTTTAATTTCATCTGACAACATTAAACTTTCGGGATTATCAATATCGTGAAGATATTCACCACCTTCATAATTTTCTGCTTCTGTCGCATCAATATCTGATGATGGAGGCCTGCGTCCCTGCGCAGTTAAATAATTTTTTGCTGTATTGACCGCAATTCTGTACAGCCATGTATAGAAAACACTCTCGCCTTTAAAACTAGCCAAAGAGCGATAAGCTTTTATAAATGTTTCTTGAACTACATCCGGCACTTCAGCCTGTAATACATATCTGGAAACTAAATGCGCAAGCCTATTCTGGTATCGAATAACCAGCAGATTATAAGCATTTTTGTCTCCTTGCAGAACACGTTCAACCAATACACCATCGGTTAATTGTTCACCCATACTCCGGCCATACCCCTTAAATAACTAATCTTCATGGCCCAATATGAAAAGTTTATGAGCTTTTACGTTAGATTAGAGTTCGATAAAAAGAAAAAGTTCCAAGCATTTTACGCTGATTTGCCAGTAAATGGGAGTTTTTTAGCAAAAAACAAATAAAAAACAATTTAAATCAATATGTTACTATTAGTGTTATTTTCAGGTAATGAATATGAAAACAGCAATTTATCTTTTATTTACAGATAAAAGAAAAACGATAACCTATCATCGATATGGCGTGATTGGCTTAAAAAGAGGCATGATGTCAAAATCGAGTTAACACAAATAAGAAAAATTAGTCCGTCTGCTAACGGCTGATCTGAAGCATTATGACCGTTTTAAACAAAAGGAATAACTTGACGTTTACCATCATTATTAACAATGATTTCATAAAATTGTGGTAAATTGAAATTAACCGACGAGCTCGAGGCAAAAGTAAAGCGATCGTCGGATAAAGTATAAAACTCATTCACGTCCTTTATCATACGATGTTTACTGCCATCACATTGACGATAAATCTCGATCTGATTGAATTCATTCAGTATATAAAGATCAAAACCCGCTTTGGTATCCTCAAAAAAGAACTGAATAATACCTTCACAAGCCACACTATCAATCGCTTCAGGGAGCTCATTGGCATTATCTAATATATTCAATGCCGTGCCTTGCAATTTATTATTTGAAATTGCCCCATAAAAATCAACAGTATTATCAAAACGATGAACGGAAACACCAAGCCGTTCGAAAAACAGTCCCCAGGATTTACCAGCAAAACGCAACGGTTTAAATTTAACAAGATTCTGCTGCGTTGAACTCAGTCGTAGCTCAACACACCTTTTAGTTAGCGTTTCTAGTTGCTGAGTAATCGTCGACTGAAGATGTTGGCTATAGCAGAAAATCGCCAAAGAATCGGGCACATCAGAATTTTTATGCATTAAATTCAAGAGCGTCTGCAGCGCATCGAGTACACTTGATTGACCTGTGAAGTGAAGTGTTCTAATCTCATTCCATGAGTTACGATATAATAAGTCAATCGAGCCAATCAAGCTGATTTCGCCTTCACCATAATTCAAAACATCTATCGATAATGGCTCAAGATCCTCAACAGAAGAGGATAAATTTTCAGTCGGGTCCTGCTCTAAATTAATTATCATGGCAAGATGGCGAATCTCAAAAGAGCCCGATAATGCTTCTTCTGTTGCTGCAGGTACCTTGATTGGGAAATAAGCCGTTAAGTCCGCAATTAACTGCAATAGCTTGCTGTCGTCCCGTTTACCATTATCCCATAAAAAGAGTGAAGTCTTGGCCATAATTAAATTATTAAAATAACACCAGGCGACAAGCTTCAATAAAGAAGGACTAAACTCCAGATATTTGCTCCCAGTAGTGTATTTCATATTAGGTTCTTTATCATAAACATACCAACCAACGCGGTTTACTCTATCCTCATTAACATGAATAAAGGTTAAAGCTTGCTCAGCAAGTTCAGTCGAGATATTTGGATTAATAATCGAGACTTTACCGGGTAGTACCTCATAGGTTGCATACAATTTTCGGGTAAGAACGGCCAGATCTTGTGGGCTAATTAACGAGTCCAAATTATTACGACGTCCAAAACTGAGCAAATTTCGATAACTGGTCATCATCGCATTGAGTAAATCGTTATAAACCTGACGAACCTGGGTAATTTTCCATTGTTGGCAGCTATCTAAGTGCATGAGTTTATTGTTATCCCATCCCCATTGGCTGACCAGCGTTTGTAAAATCTGTCGTCGCCAATTGAGCGAAGACGCTTTAAGAGATAACTTCTCATTAATTTTAATATAAAAACACTGTCGGGCTAATTCTAAGCGTTCATGATCATCTATGGCCAGCAAATAGTGCGTCACCTTTTCAAGCATCATATAGTAGGGATCAAGATAAAAATGATCTAATTTGAATGCATGAAGCTGCTGCTTCATTTGCTGCGCAATAAATTGGGTCTGGGGATATTCCCATGAATAAGCTTCTAATAAGAGTGATTTTAGTACTGCTTTATAAGGCGAATCAATACTTTTATAAAGTTGCCATAGGCTGGCACCAAAATACTCTTGAGCAGAAAGCGAGATTAACGACCCAAAATCAATCCACTTATCAGGATTGATGGCTTTGCTATTAACTAAGACTTCAATACAGGACTCATAATTAGGATATTGGATACCGTCAATAATCAAATCAGGTGGCACACGAAACCACAATAATAATTTACCCGCTAACAAATTAGCGGTACGATAAAACTCTTCAAGCAGTAAAATATGCTGTGCAGAACCACAATTATCCCCGATTAAGCAATCATGATAGTTATTACGAAAACGATTAATGTCGACAATAAAGAAAAGTAATTCGACATCTAATGTTTTTGCCCATGCTTCGATTAACTGACATTTTCGCAGCAACTTACTTTTTTCATCATTTGAAAGTGGCTGTTCAATACAGATCCAAATATCTAAATCTGAACTTTCCGACTGACCTAATGAGCTGGTACTTCCCATTGAATATAAACCAGCAATTCTAGGAATAGCATGAGAGGCAGCTGCATCTGAATCAAGTTGAATATTCAATTGTGCTAAGATGGCGGTATCGGGAGAATAATCAGCAATGCCGTGTACTACATCATCACTCTCATATCCAGGTAATTGAGGTGAATGAAAATGAAATAGACAGGGAAGTATTTTAAAAACAAACTGATAATGATCAGACATTCCGATCAAAGCACGTTCACGCCTTAAATCAGCCAACTTTAATAGTTCATCATTTAGTTTGTCTTTGTCGAATTGCATTGAATACTATACTCAGAATAAGCGGAATTGGCGTACATTAAGCACGCTGTCTGCAATCTATCATGTTATCAGAAATAGGTAAAGTGGATTATTATAATATGTCAAATCGGTGATTTAGAAAGAATTTGAAATTAAAAATAGAGATTAAAACAGGAGTTAAAAATAAAATGCAGAGGAACAAAGATAAAGAGCAAATCAAAGTTGGTGGGTCGTGAAGGATTCGAACCTTCGACCAACGGATTAAAAGTCCGCTGCTCTACCGACTGAGCTAACGACCCAACTGGTGAAACATCACAAGATATCTCGGGGTGCTATAATACTGAGATTATTATTTTGTGCAACCCCTTTTGTTATAAATTTTATTTAATTGCATGATATTCAAACATATTGATGCATATTACTGCAAATTAGCCAATTGCTGCTTCGCCTGATTAACGATCGCAGCATCTTTTGGATATTGAGCGATAACTTGCTGAAAAATTGTTTTAGCTTTTACTTTTTCACCTTGTTCCAACAAAATCAGACCTAATTTATACATGCTCTCGCTAGCTTTAGCCGATTGAGGATAGTTTTTAATCACATAAGCAAAGTAGTAAGAAGCATCATTTTTTTGTGCTAATCCATAATTGACTTGACCTAACCAGTAGTTAGCATTGGCCTGATAAACCGATTTTGGATAGGTTTTGACAAATTGCTGAAGTGCTACAATAGCATTTTTTTTCTCTTTACCTTGCAATATAAAGCTGACGATATAGTTATAATCATTTTTATCATTGCCAGTTGGCTTCCAGTCACTCAAACCGGTCGTTGTTGACGATTCGGTAGCTTGATTATTAGTTTGGTTTGCCGAGGATGATGCAGCATTAGTGGTCGAGTCAGCCGCCATTTGTTGGAGAATAGATTTTTGTCGTTCAATCGTTTGATCGAGTTTATAGGTCGTTTCTTGTAACTGCCCTCTTAATACATCCACCTCTTGCTCTAAATCAGTAATTTGTTGCTGATATTCAGTTAATAGCTGACCTTGCGCTGTCACAATACGCTCTAATTCTGATGTAGATACCGCATGAGCCATAAATGAGGTCGATAACAGAGCAAAAATAACACTATATTTTTTTAACATAATAGAATCTCGACTCATCGCTATAAAATTTAAACATAGAATAAATAATAGCAATAATTAACAGATAGATAGAAATAACAGCTACTTTTTAACATAGCTGTTATCTAGACAATAATTAGTAAACAATAACTGCGCGACGATTTTTAGCATACGCACTTTCAGTATGACCTAATACTGAAGGTTTCTCTTTACCGTAAGACACAATCTTTATCTGCGAAGCTGAAACGCCACGACCTTGTAAATAAGCTTTAACCGCATTAGCACGACGTTCACCTAAAGCGATATTATATTCAGGTGTTCCACGCTCATCCGCATGACCTTCAATCACAATAGTGAAGGATGGATTGCCACGTAAAAATGTGGCATGGTTATCTAATACTTGCGCAAAATCCGGTTTAATATCGTATTTATCAAAATCAAAATAGATGGTATTTTGATTTTGTAATTGCTGTAGTTGTGCACTGGTGCTAGCTGAGGTGTTTAAAGCCCATCCATTAGCACTGGTGGTTGTTGCACCGGCATTACTATCCTCACTACCACTATTTGTTGATGAACATGCTGTGATAGCAATCACAGGTAATGCGATTAATAATCCTTTAACCAATTTAGAAAATTGCATAATCATTCCTTACATTAAGAGACTAACTTATTTAGAAACTACAAATATGGTGACCAGGCTGGAAATCTAACCTGACCATCAGTTGCAGGTAACGTGGCTTTAAAACGACCATCAGCTGAAACTAAATTTAAAATAGAACCAAGCCCTTGTGTCGAACTATAAATAATCATCATGCTATTAGGTGAAACACTCGGAGTTTCATCTAAAAAAGTATTGGTTAAAATCTGATAAGCACCCGTATCAAAATCATAGCGATTGATAAATTGTCCATTTGGTGTTGTTGTGATCATAGCCACAAAACGACCATCAGGTGATACACTCGGATCCTGATTTTGCAAACCATCCCAGGTTAAACGTTGTGGTGTGCCACCATTGATATTAATCGTATATAATTGCGGACGCCCGGCCTGATCTGAGGTATAAACCAATGTCTGATTATCTGGCATCCACGAAGGTTCCGTATCATTACTCCGACCAGAGGTCACTCGAGTAATATTGCGGGTTTGCATATCCATAACGTAAATATTCAGGCTGCCATCTTTAGATAGTGCAAATGCCAGTTTACGACCATCCGGCGAAAATGCGGGCGCACCATTATGTTGAGGAAATGCCGCAATTGTTTCCAGAGCACCGGTTTCTAATGTTTTCATCACAAGTGATGAGTGCCCCCCCTCAAATGTCACATAAACCAGTTTTTTACCATCAGGAGACCATGCTGGCGACATTAGAGGTTCAGTTGATTTATGCACGACGATTTGATCGTATCCATCATAATCAGCAATGCGTAACTCATCGGTAAATTTGCTATTGGTTGTCTTCACAATATAAGCTATTCGAGTACGGAAAGCCCCTTTCTTACCCGTTAGTGTCTCAAAAATTTCGTCACTCGCCGTATGAGCGGCATATCGTAACCAACGCTTAGCCACAGAATACTGGTTTTGAGATAAAATCGCACCAGGAGTATTCAAGGTATCGACCATTTGATAGGTAATAAGATAATTACCATCATTACCTGGCTGAATACTACCAATGACAACAGCATCAATACCCAATTTACGCCAATCTTGTGCATTTACTGCTGAAGGTGTTTCAGGCATCTTCGGCATATCACTGGTTTTAATTGGATTAAATTGACCACTATTACGCAAATCGGCAGCAATCACTTCATCAATATTAAGCGGCGCTTCACCAACACCACTCCACTTAAAGGGAACAATTGCGATAGGCTTAGCTGTATTTACACCATCAGTGATAACAATTCTCACGTCAGCATAACTGGCTATACTTAAACACAACAACAGACATCCTATTGTTATTTTGTATAGAGATTTAATCATTACAATCCACCTTTAAATAAGCTTAAATTAATCGGCATAGTTTCATTTTTTATAATTTTAATTCAATTCAACTATTGTAATCTATTTCTGTCATCTGATTGAGACAACTATCACGATATTATCAATAGGCTGATTGACTTTTTAGTCTACAACCAGCATCCAAACCATTAACTAACGAGGGGTAAATACAATATCCATATTCTTCACTTCCTGATATAAAGCATCGGTTGCCGGCTTGGGGATAACGGCCGACTTAGCCGCTGAAATTGCTTCTCGACATAACACCGGGTCACCATCGGTTCCTGATACA
Organism: Orbaceae bacterium lpD01; assembly: GCA_036251705.1. Classification (NCBI taxonomy): domain Bacteria; kingdom Pseudomonadati; phylum Pseudomonadota; class Gammaproteobacteria; order Orbales; family Orbaceae; genus Utexia; species Utexia brackfieldae. The sequence goes on from CP133959.1 coordinate 2,008,812, forward strand.
CTTAATAGTAAACCATCTCGGGCTATTGTGAGCTTAATTGAACAGGATTTACCGATATAGCTGTTTGCATTCAAAAATTTATTCTTAATCGCGTTATTGACTAGACTGATATAACGATCTTTTTCAGCACTTGATACGCCTTGCTGTACTTTAGGCTTAGCTGAGGTTAAATCACCTAAAATATCATTAACTGCCGCTTGTCTGTTTGACTCTTCTGCTGCTTTTTGCTTTAAGTTATCCGCTTCGACTTTCGCTTTCTGGGCCTCAGCAACCGCTTTCTGTTTTTCCGCTTCGGCGGCGGCTCTTTCTTTTTCTATACGTTGCTTTTCAGCGAGTGCTTGCGCCGCTCTTAACTTGGCCTCTTGTTCGGCTTTTTGTTGTGCCAATAATATTTGTTTTTGCTGTTCTTCAAGCTGCATTTTTGCCTGAGCAGCGGCAGCTTCTGCTTGTTGTTTCGCTTCCTGAGCGGCTTGCGCTGCAGCTGCCTCTTCTTGTCGCTTGGATAACGCCGCTAAGCGTTCTTTTTCCAAATCCTTGATACGCTGCTGCTCCTGCGCCTGTTTATCTTGCAACTCTTTGGCGCGTTGTTCTGATTGTTGTTGTCGCTGTTTTTCAGCCTCTTGCACCGCTGTTTTTTGTTGCATTTGACGCTGATACTGTTCGGTCACGATCTTAGGATCAACCATAATGGCATCAACAGCATTGCCATTATCACCGACAACCGGTGAAATAGAAATAAATGCGCTGTATGCAAGTAATGCCAGTACGCCTAAATGCAAAGCTATTGAAAAAATAACTGATAATCTGAGTTTAGGTGTATTCTTTTTTGACATAATTTCCTAATATTCTTTCCTAAAACCTAAATTTGAATTATTGTCGCACTATTACCTAAAATAATCATCTACTGTGGCTGGGATTATTTGATAGGTTTTAGATACACGCACCAATAACGTGTATCTAAAATTAAGCATGAATATATTAGACAATCAAAAGTTAAATAGGTTGCGTCATTAAACCAACAGATTTTACACCAGCGGTCTGAAGTAAATTGAGTGCTTTGATAATCTCTTCATAGGGTACATTTTTTGCTCCGCCTACTAAGAAAATCGCTTTATCATTTAGCGCAATTTGCTGTTTTACTTCTGAAACAATCTGCTCTGCTGGCAAATTGGCTTGACGATTTTGATCAATGATAAGGGTATAGACACCACTATCGGACACTTCAACAATAATCGGTTTATTATCCGAGGTTGAAACCGTTTTAGATTGCGAAGCTTCTGGCAGATCAACTTCAACACTTTGACTGATAATTGGTGCAGTCGCCATAAATATTAAGACTAGCACTAAGAGTACATCTAACAGAGGTACAATGTTAATTTCAGATTTTGTCTCATAACGCTTATTACGTCGACTCATATCATTACTTCCTAACTGCAACCGCTTGGCGCTGAAGAATAGCTGTAAATTCATCGATAAAGTTGGCGTACTTTTGATCAACATGCCCGATACGAACATTTAAACGGTTATAAGCCATTACAGCCGGTATCGCGGCAAATAGACCAATTGCCGTTGCGACTAATGCCTCAGCAATCCCTGGCGCAACTAATTGTAAAGTGGCTTGTTTAGCCGAACCCAACGCAATAAAGGCATGCATAATCCCCCATACCGTACCAAATAGACCGATATAAGGACTAATTGAACCAACAGTACCTAAAAAAGGTACCTGTGTTTCAAGCGCATCTAATTCGCGATTCATCGCTAAACGCATCGCGCGTGATGCGCCGCTAAGTGAAGCCTCTGGCATTTCTGGATTGATTTTATATAGGCGTGAAAACTCTTTGAAACCTGCGTAAAAGATAAGTGAAGTACCGCTAAGATTTTCTTTATCGGAATGGCATGACTCATAGAGCTTACTGAGATCTTCGGTATGCCAGAATTTTTCATCAAACTCATCAATTTGCTTATTCGTCTGTTTCAAAACACGGCTTTTTTGAATGATAATTGCCCAAGAACCTACTGAAAAAGCTAGCAACACAAGCATTACACATTTAACCAAGATACCTGCTTTGAAAAACAGGTCAATGATATTCATATCCACTTACATAAACTCCATCATCATATTTTTAGGAAGCGCTATTGGCTTCATTTTAGTTGTATTTACACAAGCAATCAAAACAGTTGCACGACTAATTAATCGTTGATTCTGATCGCAAATCGTCTGATTAAATGTCAAAGATGCGTTTCTCACCTGGGCAATAGAAGATTCGATGGTCAACAAATCATCTAATCGAGCCGCTGACACATAATCAATCGTCATCTGCTTTACGACAAAGGCGATATTTTCCTTCAGCAAATTATCTTGGCTGATACCTGAATATCTTAACATTTCAGTACGAGCTCTTTCATAAAAAGCCACATATCGCGCATGATAAACAACACCACCAGCATCGGTATCTTCATAATAAACGCGGGCTTGCCAGCTAAACTCTTTCACAATATAACCTAACCATTAATAAAATTGATCATGTTAATTTATTATCTAATTGCCGATAAAACAGTTGGCCTTATTGCGTTTAAGACAAAACGCAAATCATAAAATGAACCTGTTTGTTACATTTGCCTAAAGCAAATCAGCTTACTCATCATATCATACAAAATAATATAACAGCTTAGATATGAAAACAATTATCATTTTAATTTAAACATAGGATATTATCAGACATTATAATTATCCTGACAATTAAAAAATAATCACACTAGTCATCGCTTGTCTCTCTGCGTATAAAAAAATACGCGCCATTTAGGCGCGCATCTTAAACATCAAAGTTATAATCTAATGAAAAGATTAATTTTTTTTATCATCTTCTCTTCTGTCGACCCAAATTCCTGTAATAACCGCCAGACAAGAAGCTAACAAGATAGCGAGAAACCAAATTAAATACCACATCTGTTTATCCTCCAGTAAAGGTTAGTATAGGGAATGTTTATTTTCTTCGATAAAGTCTTTATCTAAGCGACCAAACGTTTTGGCATAACACCAAGAGGTATATAATAAAATGATCGGCACAAAAATAATCGCGACAATAGTCATAATTGATAATGTTTTCAGACTAGACGTTGCATCCCACATAGTTAAACTTACATCAGGCATAATGCTAGAAGGCATAATGAATGGGAACGTTGTAATACCGAAAGTTAATAACACACAAGCGATAGTCAACGAAGAACAGATGAAAACCATCGCGCTTTTATTTAATGATGAAAACAGAATCGTTAATAAAGGCAGTACGGCACCTAATAAAGGAATAATCCATAGCATTGGCATACGATCATAATTTGCCAGCCAAGACACACCCGATGCGACCGTTTTATTAAGCGGATTTGATGCAGCAACGTGGCTGAGATCACTGGTTACGACATAGCCGTTAATACCAAAAACAACCCAAATTCCAGCCAAAATAAACGCGACCATCAGCACTAAAGTAGAAATTTGCGTTGCTTTGCGCGCACGTAAATAGAGCTCACCTTTGGTCTTCATCTGTAACCAAGCACCGCCTTGAGTAATGATCAGCGTTAAACTAACGATACCAGTAAGCAATGCGAATGGATTGAGTAAACCAAAGAAACTACCTTCATAGTGGACACGTAATAACTCATCAACTCTGAAAGGCACACCTTGTAATAAATTACCAAAAGCTACCCCAAAAACTAATGCGGGAACAAAACTACCAATAAATAGTCCCCAATCCCACATTGTACGCCATTTACCTGGTTCTAATTTAGAGCGGTAATCAAACGCCAATGGTCTAAAAAACAGCGCACAAAGTACCAGAATCATCGCGAAATAGAAACCAGAGAATGCAGCAGCATAAACCATCGGCCATGCCGCAAATAGCGCACCGCCAGCAGTAATTAACCAAACCTGATTACCATCCCAATGTGGCGCAACAGAATTGATCATAATACGGTGTTCACTATCAGATTTACCGATAAATGGTGATAGAATCCCAACGCCCATATCAAAACCATCTGTAACAGTAAAACCAATTAATAAAACACTAATTAGCACCCACCATATAAAGCGCAAAACTTCATAATCAAACATTGTGTATACTCCTTATCAGCTATCAATTAGTGTTGAGTTTGTTCAAAATGATAACGACCAGTTTTTAAGCTACTTGGTCCTAAACGAGCAAATTTGAACATTAAGAACATTTCAGCCACTAAAAATAGCGTATATAACCCACAAATCAGAAGCATTGAAATCAAAACGTCACTCGACGTTAACGATGAGTTAGCTACACCAGTAGGTAAAATACCCTGAATTGCCCATGGCTGACGGCCATATTCAGCCACAAACCAACCACACTCACACGCAATCCATGGGAATGGGATACTAATTAATAATAAACGGTGTAACCAGCGTTTTTGACCAATCTTATCTTTAAAAGTCACCCACACAGCACCAGCAATACCAATAAGCAGTAAGAAACCTAATGCTACCATAATACGGAAAGACCAATATAATGGGAACACTTGTGGAATTGAATCATTCACAGCAGCTTGAATTTGAGACTCAGTCGCTTGTGGAATCGTCAGATTATCCGCATGTACAAAACGCTGAAGTAATAATCCATAGCCTAAATCATCTTTATATTTATCGAATAGTTGTCTTACCGCAGGATCTTGACTCCCTTTTCTTAATTTTTCTAAATTATCATAAGCAATCATACCATTACGAATTCGAACTTCATTCGCTTTCATAATATCTTTCAGACCAAGAACTTGCGTATCCAAACTACGTGTGGTTATAAGACCCATTAAATAAGGAATTTCAATCGTATAGTTATTGCGCATCTCTTTCTGATCAGGTAAACCAACTAAAACAAAAGAAGCAGGCGCTGGAGAGGTTTCCCATTCAGCTTCAATCGCTGCAAGTTTAGTTGGCTGAACTTCTCTCATTTCATAACCTGCTTCATCACCCATCATAATTAATGAGATACAAGCACAAAAACCAAATACCGCCGCTACTGCAAAAGAGCGCTTAGCAAAAGCAGTATCGCGCCCCTTAAGTAGGTAGTATGAACTGACACCAAGAACAAATACTGAACCCGTAACATAACCTGCTGACACGGTATGGAAGAATTTAAATTGCGCAACAGAATTAAAAACTAAATCACTAAAGCTACTCATTTCCATTCGCATAGTTTCGTAGTTGAATTCTGACCCAATTGGATTTTGCATCCAACCATTGGCAATTAAGATCCAAAGTGCTGATAAGTTCGATCCTAAAGCTACAAGCCAGGTAACCATTAGATGTTTACCTTTGCTCATGCGATCCCAACCAAAAAAGAATATACCGACGAATGTCGATTCTAAAAAGAAAGCCATCAGGGCTTCAATGGCCAGAGGGGCACCGAAAATATCCCCTACATAGTGAGAGTAGTAAGACCAATTGGTTCCAAACTGGAACTCCATAGTAAGACCCGTAGCAATACCTAGTGCAAAGTTAATACCGAATAACTTGCCCCAAAACTTCACCATATCTTTATAGATTTGCTTGCCACTAACAACATATATCGTTTCCATAATCGCTAACAAAAACGCTAAACCTAACGTTAATGGTACAAAAATGAAATGATATAAAGCGGTTAGAGCAAATTGCAATCTCGATAGTTCAACGACATCCAACAACATTTTAGCTCCAAAGTCCTACAGGACATGATTATTTCCGATAACAATAATGAACAAAACATCGTTTAGATGATATCTTGCCCAGAATAGATATCTATTCCTAACTTAAAAAAATAACAAAAAAAAATAGCAAAAAATTGGTAATAGTATTGTATACAAATAACGATTTGTAAAGTTTGATAAATATCAAATTTTAACCAAACAGTCGTTGTTTTACCGCTGCGCCAATTTCCGTCAAGCTTGAAACCACAGTAACTCCAGCTAATTCAAGTGCTTGCGTCTTCTCATCTGCAGTACCTTTACCGCCAGTAATAATCGCCCCAGCGTGTCCCATTCTCTTGCCTGTTGGTGCTGTCACGCCGGCGATATAACCGATAACCGGTTTAGTCACATATTGGCGAATATAATCTGCCGCTTCTTCTTCGGCACTACCGCCGATCTCACCGATCATCACAATAGCTTCAGTCTGTGGATCTTGTTCAAATAGTTTTAATACTGAAACAAAATCGGAACCCGGGATCGGATCGCCACCAATACCGACACAAGTAGATTGCCCTAAGCCTGCATCAGTTGTCTGTTTAACGGCTTCATAAGTTAAGGTGCCTGAACGCGAAACAATACCCACTTTACCAACCTGATGAATATGACCTGGCATAATGCCGATTTTGCATTGCTCTGGAACAATAATCCCCGGACAGTTAGGACCAATCATAAAGACATCCGCTTGTAATAATTTTTCTCTGATAATCAACATATCTAAAGTGGGAATACCTTCAGTGATACAGACAACGAGTTTAATCCCCGCATCAATTGCTTCTAAAATAGCATCTTTACCAAAAGCAGCAGGAACATAGATGACTGTTGCAGTAGCACCTGTTGCCAAAACAGCCTCTTTCACGGTATCAAATACTGGCAGCCCCAAATGTGTTGTACCACCTTTCCCCGGTGTGACACCACCCACTAACTTTGTGCCGTAAGCGAGCGCTTGCTGTGAATGGAAACTACCTTGACTGCCGGTGAATCCCTGACAAATGACTTTGGTATTTTTATCGATTAAAATTGACATAAGTAATATGCTCCATTCATTTATTCTTTTACTGCTGCAGTAATTTTTTGCGCGGCATCCGCTAAACCTTCTGCCGTTATCACATTAAGTTTGCTGTCAGATAAAATCTTACGCGCTAAATCAGCATTATTACCTTCAAGACGTACCACAACCGGGACGGAAAGACCAATCTCTTTGATCGCGGCAATAATACCATCGGCAATCAGATCACAGCGGACAATACCACCAAAAATATTGACTAATATTGCTTTAACTTTACTATCGGATAAAATCAGTTTAAATGCTTCAGTTACCCGCTCTTTTGTCGTTCCACCACCGACATCTAAAAAGTTTGCCGGCTCACCACCATATAATTTAATGATATCCATGGTGGCCATTGCCAGGCCTGCACCATTGACCATACAGCCAATCGAACCGTCGAGTGAAACGTAACTAATCCCCTGTTTTGAAGCTTGCGATTCACGCTCATCTTCTTGGGTTGTATCACGAAGTACGTTCAAATCAGGATGACGATATAATGCATTTTCGTCTAATACGATTTTCGCATCTAAACAAATTAATGTTTCAGAAGCGGTTATCACTAAAGGATTGATCTCAGCAAGCGCCACATCATTTTGTAAAAAAAGTATCGCAAAGCCCATAAATATTTTGGTAAATTGATTAATTTGCTTGCCAGAGAGATTGAGTTTAAAAGCCAGCTCACGGCCTTGATAAGCACATGGTCCCGTCAAAGGATCTAGGGCGACTTTATGAATAAGTTCCGGCGAGTTGATAGCAACGGATTCAATATCCACACCACCTTCAGTAGAAGCCATAATCACAACTCTTTTAGAACTACGATCGACCACCGCACCCAAATAGAGCTCTTTTTTGATCTCAGAGGCCCTTTCAATTAAGATTTGATTGACCGGTTGGCCCTGACTATCCGTCTGATAGGTAACTAAATTATGTCCTAACCATTTTTCAGCAAATTGAGTAATATCGTGTAAATTCTGCGTACAAATTACCCCCCCCGCTTTACCTCGCCCCCCTGCATGCACTTGACATTTAACCACCCATGCACCGGATATTGCCTGCGAAGAAATTAAAGTTAAAATTTCATGAACTTCATCAATTGAATTGCACACGTACCCTTCAGGAACAGGCAACCCATATTGTTTAAAAAGTTGTTTTGATTGATATTCGTGCAGATTCATAAATTATAGTTCCGTATTTTATTTATAATATAAACAAGAGATTACTTTATTGGTTTCGGCGATTACGTTTAAGTTTAATTCAATATGATGTAATTGTGTAGTAAAGAAATGAGAATTATTGCTGGTTTGCAATAACCAATGTTATACTAAAAAAATTATTCAACATGTAAATAGGATACAAAACCATGGCGAAAGTTGGCATTTTTTTTGGTAGCGATACAGGTAATACGGAAAACGTTGCAAAACTCATTCAAGCTCAATTAGGTAATGATGTTGCTCAATTGTATGATATCGCAAAAAGTACCAAAGAAAATATTGAACAGTATGAGTATCTATTTTTTGGTATTCCAACTTGGTATTACGGTGAATCTCAATGCGATTGGGATGACTTTTTCCCAGCGTTAGAAGAGATTGATTTCACTGGCAAAACTGTGGCTATTTTTGGTTGTGGCGATCAAGAAGACTACGCTGAATATTTTTGTGATGCCATGGGCACATTACATGAAATCATTGCAAATAAAGGTGCTAAAGTTGTCGGACATTGGTCAACAGAAGGTTATCATTTTGAGGCATCTAAAAGCCTAGTTGATGATGAACATTTCGTTGGTTTAACCATTGATGAAGACCGTCAACCTGAATTGACTGCACAACGCATCAATCAATGGATAAAACAAGTCTCAGCTGAGATGAGTTTATAACAAATATCTATGATTTAGCTGCTATCGATAGTATGACCAATAGTAGCTAATTTTCCTGTTCTTCAACTCTAAATTTACGATAGACCATCATCCTATTAGGTTATTGAAATCTTCCATCATAGTAATTGATGTCTTTTTTATAACAATAATTCTATAATGAGAATCATTATCCATCATAGTTAAGAGAATATTCATGACTGACAATAACTTAGCCTTAAAAAAAGCCGGTTTAAAAATCACTTTACCACGACTGAAAATTTTAGAGTTATTGCAAGATCCTAAATATCAGCATATCACCGCAGAAGATTTATATAAAAAACTATTAGATCTTGGTGAGGAAATCGGTCTGGCCACGGTTTATCGAGTACTCAATCAATTTGATGACGCTGGCATTGTAACCAGACATAATTTTGAAGGCGGTAAAGCGGTTTTCGAACTCGCATACCAAAATCATCATGATCACTTAATTTGTCTGGACTGTGGAGAAGTATTTGAGTTCCGTGATGAAATTATAGAACAAAGACAAAAAGAGATTGCAGCTAAACATGGTATCAATCTAACCAATCATAGCCTATACCTTTATGGCCACTGTAATACGGGTAATTGTAAAAAAGATTCATCCGTTCATAATAAAAAATAATTATTCGCTTTAGGATGCGCTATTTAATAGCGCCTCAAGCATTGATTCTGGCACTCTATTTTAGGTATTTTGAATGAAACAACTTCTTGATTTTATTCCATTAGTTATATTTTTTGTGTTATTTAAAATGTATGATATTTACGTTGGTGTAACGGCTCTCATGATTGCATCAACAATTTGTTTGATTATCGCCGGCATTATTTTTAAAAAAATTGAGAAAATTGCACTATTTACCTATTTCATGATTATGATTTTTGGTGCCATGACGCTCTATTTCCATAATCCAGATTTTATTAAGTGGAAAGTCACCATTTTGTATATGCTATTTGCTATAATCTTAGCTGTTAGTCAATTTATCTTTAAAAACCCCCTTTTACAGAAACTGCTAAACAAAGAGATAGTATTAAATGATCAGGTCTGGAATCGGATTAATTTAGCCTGGATTCTATTTTTCGCACTCTGCGCGATGGCTAACCTGTATGTAACCTATTTTATGTCTGAAGAGTTTTGGGCAACGTTTAAAGTGTTTATATTACCGGCTATAACACTCTTATTTACGCTTATGACCGGTCTTTATATCTATAAAAGTATGGATAAAAGCAAACTGAATAATAACTAGATGTAGGAGTAAAAATGGAAGTTAAACAAAAAACTCAGCCAACTGGCCAACTAGTACTTCGTACATTAGCTATGCCTGCAGATACCAATCCTTATGGCCACGTATTTGGTGGCTGGATTATGTCACAAATGGATCTGGGCGGCGCAATATTAGCAAAAGAGATCGCTAAAGGTCGCGTCGTCACCGTCAATGTCAGTGGCATTACATTTCTTAAACCAGCGATGGTCGGTGATGTTGTTTGTTGTTATGCAAAATGCCTTAAAACAGGCCGCACTTCACTGACAATTGCCATTGAGGTTTGGGTTAAAAAAGTTACCGATTATAGTCGTATTGGTGAACGTTACTGCATTACTGAAGCCGAATTTACCTATGTTGCTGTTGATAAACACTTTGTTCCCAAAGCGCTGCCAGAACAGCATCAAAATCTCAATGTAACTGAGATTGCCGCGTGCAAACTCAATGATTATGATTAATCTTTATGAAAATATCGCTCAGTGAATTTTACGCGATACTCAGTACCGCAATTTTTTTCACACACTGGCTATTGGTCGTTGTCATTACGATAAGAATTATCACTCGTCGACGGCCAACTACTTATGTTGTCTCTTGGCTTTTCGTTATTTATTTGATTCCTTTTTTGGGTATTATTTTATATTTGCTGTTAGGAGAAGTTCATCTAGGTAAAATGCGAGTTACAAGAGCACAAAAGCAACAAAAACAGATATCACACTTTATCCACCAACTCAAGAATTACCCAACCATTTTCACCTCAGAAGTCAGCCCTGTTGCCAAACCTATTTTTCAACTTTGCAAACATCATACTGGTTTGAATGGTATTATTGGCAACCAAATCGAGTTACTTACCAGCGCTAACCAAGTCTTTGATCGCCTGATTCAGGATATTGATTCCGCAACATCCAATATTGAATTGGTCTTTTATATTTGGAGCAAAGGTGGTCGTGCCAATGAGGTTGAAGCAGCCTTAATTCGGGCGGCCCAACGTGGCGTTAAATGCCGATTAATGTTAGATTCAGCAGGTAGCCGTCAATTCTTACGCACAACAGACTGTCATCATATGAAAGCAGCCGGTATTGAATTAATTGAAGTGCTCAAAGTCAATTTATTGCGCTTTGTTTTTCGTCGGCTCGACTTAAGACAACACCGAAAAATGGTCATTATCGACAATCATATCTCTTATACTGGCAGTATGAATATTGTTGATCCGCGTTATTTTAAACAAGATAAAAATGTTGGCGAATGGGTCGATGTAATGCTTCGAATGAATGGACCTATTTCCGCTTTAATGTCGACAATTTATACTAGCGATTGGGAATTAGAAACCGGTGCCCATTTGGAGTTACCCAAAGTGACACATTTAGCCGTTTCACCAGATGAGCAAGGCCACACGCTACAGCTTGTTGCATCAGGTCCCGGTTATAGTGAAAATATGATTCATCAGGTACTGCTTACCGCTATCTATGCGGCACAGAAAAAAATCATTCTGACTACGCCTTATTTTGTACCAAGCGATGATATTCTCAACGCTTTATGTACGGTCTCACAAAGAGGGGTTGAAGTCATTATTATTGTGCCTGAGAAAGTTGATTCAGTCATGGTAAAATGGGCAAGTCGAGCATTTTTTACTGAGTTATTAGAGGCAAATATTAAAATTTTTGAGTTTCAACATAATCTGTTACATACCAAAAGTGTCCTTATCGATGAACAAGTTAGCTTTGTTGGAACCGTGAATCTGGATATGCGCAGCTTATGGTTAAATTTTGAGATAACCAGTGTTATCGACGATTTAACCTTTGGCCATGACATGCATCAATTACTTGATAGCTATCTTGCTAATTCAATCCCGATTAACAAGCAAGCATGGCTAAAACGGCCTTTTTGGCAACATATGGTTGAGCGAATTTTTTACTTATTTGCTCCCTTACTCTAATCACATGACTTGAATCAAAGGACAAAGCGATGACAAATCACCATGAAAACACTGAAAACACTGATAATCTGATGACTGATGACGAAGTGATTGATACAGCCTATGATATTTTTCTCGAGCTCGCACTCGATAATTTAGATCAGACCGATGCGATCTTGTTTAATCTACAATTTGAAGAGATAGGTGCGGCAGAATTATATGTACCTGAACCCCTGTTTTGGCAGGATCACGTAACAGAGATTGATTTAGATAATGATGAAGAATTTGCCGAAGTGGTTATTGGCCTAACAGGCGAGAGTGAACAGATCAATGATATTTTCGCCAGAATATTGCTATCTCGAGATAAATCGAACAAATTATGCCATATCCTTTGGAAAGAGTAACCAATATCAAATTTATTTATATCCAGTGAGCGTCATATCTGGGCAGATTGAAAATGAATCCAATCGCTTTACCGCTGTCGTCATGGTACCGTTATTCGATAATATAATATCACGCCATCCGGGTGAATTCTCTTCCAGTGTAAAATCACGACAGTTAGGTTTGAATTGAACACAAGTTGATGGCGTCGAAAACATTAAGCAGTGCTCCCAAGCCTGTTCAATGACCTGATGAATATGTCCAAAACCCACGCCGCGAATCTGAACATAATTCATGACAATATCCTCAAGTACTTCTCTGTTCTTTAAACAGTGTTGATCAAGCCACTCACATCCCGACATAACCGGATGGTGATGCAGTAAAACTAAAATGTATCGATTGGGATGTTGCGCTAGTGTATCGTTTAATAAATTGAGCTGTGCTTGTGATAAATAACCATAAGCTTGTCCATCTACCTGACTATCAAGTAAAATGACTAACCAACTATCACCTAATAAAACGACTTTTTCACTGAGTAAATGATATTGCGAAAATACCGCCGTGATATGACGCTTCATATCATGATTGCCCGGTAACCAAACACAGGGAATCGAAAGTTGAGCGACTCTTGAAGCAAATATCCTATAAGCTTCTTTCGAGCCATCTTGGACAAAATCACCCGTAGCCACAATCAGATCGTAATTGTCTTGATGCTGCTCAATATGCTCCATGACTAAGTGAAAACAGTGATTCGTGCTAACCCCTAAAAGTTCATCTTCGGAATTAGCAAAAAGATGCGTATCAGTAATATGCAGCAGACGAATATTGGTTTTGTTCTTTTGAGCAATCGATGTTGTTAAAAACATACTAAAACGAAAATCCTCTCATCCACATGCAAACTTTAATCGTCCATAAATAATAGATTAAACAATAAAATAAATCTGCCGAACAACGCACATTTTTTATTAAAAATAATATATTAAGTTATTAAAAATAGCGATAAAACTACTTTAACCAATCTTGTTTTATCGATTGATGATGTAGCTCAAGCCAAAGTAAGGCTATCACCGAAGCAGCATTATTAATCTCTCCACATTCAACCCATTGATAGGCCTGTTCACGACTAACAACATGCACTTTAATATCTTCATTCTCTTCTGCTAAACCATGGATACCTTTTGCCGTGCTAGAATCCACTTCACCCAGAAAAATATGAAGTTTCTCAGTTAGTCCACCAGGACTGGCCATATAACTCAGAATCGGTTTACAACGGCCAATAGTTATACCCGCCTCTTCCATCGCTTCCCGACGCACCACCTCTTCAAGTGACTCCCCAGGTTTATCAACCATACCTGCCACTAACTCTAATACCCACGGCGTGTCTTGAACCTCAATAGCCGCGATTCTAATCTGCTCAATTAAAATCACATTGTCACGTTTAGGATCATAAGCCAATAGTATCACAGCTGGCGTTCTTTCGAGAATCTCTCGAGTAATCTCTTCACTCATCAAACCATCAAATTTTCGATAGCGAAAACGATATTCCATCAATGATAAAAAACCTTTATAAAGTGATCGTTTAGTCAAATCTTTCACATCATTTTTACTATAAATGATAGGAGTATCCAGCTTTTCTTTCATACACGTATCCCAAAAAAAGTATAAAAATTGAATAAAAAATGCTTATAAATACAAACCGAACTTTATATATACAAATATTCTGATAGAATCACGTAAACAGCAATTTAATTGTAGCAGTTTGATAATACCAAAGGGAAGATCCATGAAAAAAGTATTGCCAATTATAATCGGATTATGTCTGAGTCAATACGCTTCAGCAGAAGATTTGATTCAAGTTTATGAGCAAGCAAAATCGAACAATCCAACGCTATTTAGTGCCGCGGCACAAAGAGACAAAGCTTATGCCGCGATTTCTGGTGACAGAGCCGCTTTATTACCACAAATTGGTTTAACCGGTTCATACGGCGTCACCCACGGCGCAAGAGCAAGTGACAATCAGAACAACAAAAATAAATCACTCGGTCTTTCATTATCTCAAAGTCTTTTTAATTTCGCAGCTTGGAAACAGCTTGATATCACTGAAAAACAAGCTGCACTACAAGATATCTCTTATGAAAACCAAGAACAACAATTAATACTGAATACGGCTACCGCTTACTTTGAGGTTCTGCGCGCAATCGATGCGCTCGAAGTGCTACAAGCACAAAAGAACTCTTTATATCGTCAGTTAGAGCAAACCAGACAAAAACATCGTGTTGGACTCGTCGCCATTACTGATGTACAAAACGTTCAGGCTAACTATGACCAAACGATTGCACAATTAGTTTCGGCGCATAATACCTTAAACAATAACATTGAAAATCTTCGTTTAGTGACAGGTCGTTTTTATCCGAGTTTAGCCAGCGTGAATCCAAAAACGTTTAAAACTGCCCTACCAGAAAATATTAATGGTCTCCTTGAACTGGCTCAATCAAATAATTTATCATTATTAACCGCTAAGTTAGGTCAAGAACTGGCTAAAGAACAAATTAGACTCGCTGAATCAGGCCATCTACCAACATTAACCTTACAAGCGACGTCGAATTTAGGTCGTACTGATTATTATGGTGATCAACTTTCAGCGCAATATCAAAACAATAATAATCAAATTAATGGCTCTAACGCCGTGTCATTAAATCTACAAATGCCTATTTTCTCAGGTGGTGCAACCCATTCAAAAGTGAAACAGGCACAATACAATTATGTAGATTATAGCGAACAACTTGAGAATGCTAACCGAACAGTTGTTAACCAAGTGCGTTCAGCGCATAACAATATTTCAGCATCCATTAGTTCGATTAAAGCCTATCAACAAACCGTTATTTCCGCACAGAGCTCTCTCGATGCGACAGAGTCTGGTTATAAAGTGGGAACACGGACCATTGTTGATGTTTTATCGGCAACTTCAACGCTTTATAATGCAAAACAGCAGTTATCAAATGCGAAGTATACTTATTTAACCAGTTTATTAAATATGAAATATTCGACAGGTACATTAAGTATCAGTGATTTGGTCTATTTAAATAATATGCTCGGCATGAATGTTGATACGATTATTCCGATGAGCGAGATGAGTGAATAATACTCGTTATGCTTTTATGTAAAAAAGCCATCTAATAAGATGGCTTCTTTTATCTTTAGCAGAAGATAATTTTATTGGACAATGGCGTCTAACTGCTTGCTGTTTGCCGACCAAACGCGATATTTTACTTGCAAATCACTTGGTGCATAGACCACAATCGGTAATTTACTGTTATAATCGATAAGCATATTAGGCGCAGTCATGGTCACAAATTTTGTAACTCCAGTGTTTTCAGGACAAGCCATCAATGTTGAAATCGCATTGCCTGTCGTTTCAACCGTATAATAACTATACCCCCAGCCCGCTAATGTCTTTTGTTGAATATTACCGACTAATGTCTGCGTATTACAATCAACCACCATATCCTTGCCAATCATTAACTCGACTTTGCTCGCTTGCTCGTCGGTTAACTGCGGTAAATAGATGACTGAACGCAAATAACCAGCCGGTTTATCAGGATAAGGGGCAAACTCATTGACATTAGGAATAGAATTCTTAGCCGCCATATTACTACAGGCAGTCAGGACTAAACATGATGCTAAAACAGTGAAAATCTGTTTCATAGGAACTTCTCCTCTCAAAAAATAATCTATACATGACATGATCTAATTAATATTTCATACATTAAATCGATCGCCGTATAGCGAATTGGACTCCTATGCTTAATTTATCATCGTCAATAATGAACTTAATATCAGATAAAAATTAACCAAAATGAGCCTGCTATAAATTTTATCTATGATATAATTTGCACTTATTATACTCGAATTTTTTCAGATAAACTTATGCCTCAAGAAAAAAATACTTACGATTTACTCAAACTGATTATCAACATTCTGGTTATCGGCATCTTAATTATTGTGACCTTTAATGTCGTAGAACCTTTCCTATTTGGTTTCTTTTGGGCTGTGATGGTCGTCATCGCAACCTGGCCATTGATGATTAAGATCCAGCATAAATTCGCGTTAAACCGATTTACTGTGGTTTGTTTAATGACATTATTATTATCGTTAGTTTTTGTGATCCCGTTTAGTATTATTGTTTACAGCATCACCAAAAATAGTACTTATCTCATCGACTGGGCTAAAAATATCTCCCACAACCAAATTCCAGAATTAAACTGGCTCAGTAGCATGCCGGTAATTGGTAATGAATTACATCAAAAATGGCTTGTTCTGATTAATAATGATGGTTCTGAAATTATTAAAAATATACAACCTTATATCGGAACAATCATCAGCTGGATCATAAAACAAGTGGCCAATTTAAGTGTGCTCGTTTTTCACTGTGGCGTCATGATTGTATTTAGTGCCCTGCTGTTTTATCAAGGTGAAAATGTGGCTAAATATATCTTATTGCTTGCAGCTAGAGTATCCTCAAACCATGGTGTGTATGCTGTAACATTAGCCGGTCAGGCAATTCGCGCCGTTGCTTTAGGCGTGGTTGTAACGGCGCTAGCACAAGCACTGCTTGGCGGTTTGAGCTTAGCGATTACCAATATTCCTTATCCAGGTATTTTGACGCTGATTATTTTTATCTTTTGTGTCGCCCAACTCGGGCCGCTATTAATTCTGGTGCCATCGATTATTTGGTTATTTTATAACGATAATATTATTTCCGGTATTGTCTTAATTATTGTCGCTATCTTATTAACCACTATCGATAGTGTGATGCGGGCAGCCTTGATTAAACGCGGTGCTGACTTACCTTTTTTACTGATTTTATGTGGTGTTATCGGTGGTATTATTGGTTTTGGCGTGATGGGATTGTTTGTCGGCCCTGTTGTGCTTGCGCTTTCCTATAAGCTTATTAATGCCTGGATTGCTGAACAAAATAGCGATAACTAATATTACTTAAGATTGGGCTAAAAAATGACCCAATCTTAAGTGCTTTGCTAACTTGAGCGCCATCTTATACCCAGAAAGCGCATCGGACTGGTTATTTAGGCTAAATTGGGATAAACCATATAAATATGTTCAACTCCCTCTTCTAAATAAATCTCACCTTGTGTAACAAAGCCAAGTTTTAAATAAAAATTTTTCGCGTGCAGCTGCGCCGATAAAGCAAACTCTTTAACATGATTCTTTTTAGCATAATCAATCAAATAATTCATGATATCGTTACCAAGACCTAAAGAGCGATAAGCTTTGAGTACTGCAACCCGCCCGACTTTAACCCGATCACTCTCTTTAAAAATAAGTCGGGCAACACAGATCGGTTGATTGTCGATATAGCCGACAACATGCAGTGCTGTATTATCATACTCATCAATTTCTAATTCTGGTTCAAAACCTTGTTCTTCAATAAAAACAGCATAGCGGACAGCAAGCGCATCATCAATAATCGGTGAAACGCGCCCAATAGTATGTTTAATTTCCATGTTCATTCATCTATTTTTATTTAAAATAATGTAAATTTATTTTAGTTTATCTGAAGGCTAATTTGAATGTTTTTTTATCTGTCGAGAAGCGGAGAGTTTGTATTGTTCACGTATCTAATATGCTTTATTTGATTATTTTAATCCCCCTAAAGATAGCTTATTGATAAAATATCGTTTTTTTTCCATCAAAAATAGCGAAATAATGAGTTTAAATAGGAAATATTCGCTCAGATTACCGCTCTATGAAAAAATATGCTATGCTATTCAATTAACCACTAAGATATTTAATTTAACGATCATAATTGATTATTATGCGTATACCTTTTTTAAAATACGATCATCAAAAACAGTTGGATGAATTACCTAAAATAGTCCAAGATCCGAATCATTACCAAATTTTATTTCAGCCGTCAGCCTATCGCACCACCATGCTGGACATGATAAAACAGGCTAAATCACGTATTTATCTGGTTGCACTCTATCTGGAGCGCGATGAAGCGGGTCAAGAGATATTAGAGGCACTCTATCAGGCCAAACAACATAATCCAGCCTTGGATATCAAAATTTTTGTTGACTGGCATCGAGCACAACGAGGCCGTATTGGTGAAAACAAAGAAAAAAGCAATGCTAATTTTTACTGCGAAATGAAATGTAGGTACCCTGGCATTGAAATTGTCGTATATGGTATTCCAATTAATCGTCGAGAGGTATTAGGTGTATTACATCTAAAAGGCTGTATTATCGATGATACAGTGTTATATAGTGGCGCGAGCATCAATAATGTTTATCTGCATAAACAGGATAAATACCGATACGATCGCTACCATAAAATAGGTAATAAAGTGTTAGCTGATAGTATGATTAATTTTGTTAATCAACACTTATTAGCCGCAACGGCTATTCAGTGTCTGGATAATCCCGCACAGCCATCGCGTAAAGAAATTAAACCTGATATCAAACAACTTAGGCATCAACTTTCTCATCATAATTATCAATTTGAATCAACTGGGTCAAATGAGCAGCTTTCTGTCTCACCGATTATTGGATTGGGTAAAAAGAATCTACTCAATCAGACTATTCATCATTTATTAAATAGTGTGCAACATAAAGTCACACTCTGTACACCTTACTTTAATCTGCCAACTATCTTAATTAAAGATATTATTCGTTTGATGAAAAAAGGCAAACAAGTTGAAATTATTGTCGGAGATAAGACCGCTAATGATTTCTATATTCCAGAAGACCAACCATTTAATATCATTGGCGGCTTGCCTTATCTTTACGAGATTAATTTACGTAAATTTATGACACGTTTACAACCTTATGTTGATAATGGTTTATTAACAGTCAGACTGTGGAAAGACGAAGATAACAGCTATCACTTAAAAGGTATCTGGGTCGATGAAAAATGGGTCATGATTACGGGTAATAATCTCAATCCAAGAGCATGGCGTCTTGATTTAGAGAATGCCATTCTTATTCATGATCCCAAAGGTGAATTAACGACACAATTTTCACAAGAGCTTGAAACTATTCGTCAGCATACTTTTGAAGTTATCCACTATCAACAGATTCAAGCCAGCCAGTTCTATCCGAAACCCGTGCATAAGCTTATCAAACGCTTAAGTACGATTCGTATTGATAAAATTATCAAACGAATTCTATAAAATTGGCCTTACTATAAAATCAATAAGATAATATATCTTATTGATTTTATGACTCATCTATCTTCAATTCGGGTAAAAACAGCCAAATCACCGACATTTTGGTAAGCCGGACGAATAATCCGCTTATCATCAAAATTCAACTCTTCGATGCGATGCGCACACCAGCCCACTATTCGCGACATAGCAAAGAGTGGCGTATAAACTTCGCGCGGCAAACCGATCATATCATAAACAAAACCAGAATAGAGATCGACATTGGCACAGATACGCTGTTTTACTTTATCAGCCTTACGAGACATAATCGCGTCAATCGTACAGGCTTCAATTAAGGTTATAAATTCAAACTCGGCTAAACGCTGTTTTTCTATCGCCAGTTCTCTTGCCATCTCTTTTAACAATACAGCACGAGGATCGGAGATAGTATAGACGGCATGACCAATACCATAAATCAGCCCACTTCGATCATAAGCTTGTTTATTGAGCATTTTCTGTAGATAATCATCAATTTCATCTCGACTTTGCCAATCTTGAATCACCGCTTTAAGATGATCAATCATTTCACAAACTTGTAAATTTGCACCGCCATGTTTAGGTCCTTTTAATGAACCAATACCCGCCGCTATCGCCGAATAAGTATCAGTACCAGTTGAACTCGTTACCCTTACGGTAAACGTAGAGTTGTTGCCACCGCCATGTTCGGCATGAATAATGAGCGCTAAATCTAACACTAAAACATCTAGTGCAGTGTAATGCTGATGGCCTTTCATCATATACAGGAAATTTTCGGCGATAGACACATTGGCATTGGGATGTCGGATATGCAGTGATTCACCTTTCGCGCTATGACGTAAAATGTTATAGGCATAGGCAATAATCGCGGGAAACTTAGCAATCAAATCAAGAGATTGACGCATTAAATTATCACGATCTAGGCTATCTGGGCTTTCATCAAACGTGTACATCTCTAGCACAGTTCGCGCTAGAATATTCATAATATCTTGCCCTTCAAGTTCGATAATACTCATCTTCGTCTGTTTTTCTAAATCCATCGATTCATTTAATATTGACGAAAATTGTGTCAGTTCTTCTTTATCAGGTAATACACCAGATAAGAGTAGATAGATGACCTCTTCAAACGCCGTCGCTTTCGATCTTTGCGCGCTATGTACCAGTTCCTCGATATCGATCCCCCGATATAATAATTTGCCCGCAATCGCTTGTAGCGCACCATCATGATCACGCTGATAACCGAGCACATCACCAATCTTGGTTAATCCGACCAGTACACCAGTATGATCATTATTACGCAAGCCGCGTTTAACATTGAATTGCTCAAATAGCGCCGTTTCAATTTTCGCGGTTACTTTCACTGTTTCAGACAGCTTATAAATCATAAATTCATTTTTCATACCTTGCTCCTGTACTACATCAATATTATCCGATAATGAACATGAAGTGAGCGATATGCAAAAAGTCGATTCAAGCAGAGTGACTCAATAACGGTAGTCTTTAAATATCGTTCACTTTAATCATGGCAGGTTTAACTATTACATCGCCTCAATTAATGCGTGGGTAAACGCCTGAGTTGATAAAGTCTGGCCATTGGGCATAAAGCGTGCTAAATCGATAGTGGCTTTCTGCTGCTGAAATAGTTTCTCCATCGCCGTGGTAATTAATTGGCCAACCTTAGTCCAGCCCAAATAATCAAATAACATCACACCAGACAATAACAGTGATGAGGGATTGGCTTGATCTTTACCAGCAATGTCAGGTGCCGTACCATGGGTTGCTTCAAAAATTGCATGACCCGTTAAATAATTGATATTGGCGCCTGGCGCAATACCGATTCCCCCTACCATCGCGGCAAGCTGATCAGAAATATAATCACCATTTAAATTTAAGGTTGCAATCACAGAATAATCGGCAGGTTTAAGTAAGGTATTTTGTAAAAAAGCATCAGCAATGACATCTTTAATGACCACTTTGCCGGCTTTTTGTGCCTCGAGTAAAGCATGATCTGCCTGCGCTTTATCCGTGTCTTTTCTTATCTGTTCATATTGCTGCATCGTAAAAGTCTTAGTAGCAAATTCCCTTTCGGCAAGGGCATAACCCCATAATTTAAATCCACCCTCGGTAAACTTCATAATATTACCTTTATGCACTAGCGTAACTGAAGGTAAACGGTGATTGATGGCAAACTTAATGGCAGCACGAATCAATCTTTCACTTCCCTCAATCGATACTGGCTTAATGGCTAAAGAGGAAGTTTCTGGAAAGCGAATTTTAGTCACGGCCATCTCTGTTGATAAAAACTGATACAGTTTTTTTACTTCCGGTGTTCCTTGCATCCATTCAATACCAGCATAAATATCTTCAGTATTCTCACGAAAAATCGTCATATTGACATTTTCAGGCTGTTTAATGGGTGTTTCAACGCCTCGGAACCATCTGACTGGACGTAAACAAACATAAAGATCAAGTGCTTGTCTTAACGCGACATTTAAGGAACGGATACCACCACCAACCGGCGTCATCAATGGCCCCTTTATTCCAACAAGATATGACTGAAATGCCTGCATAGTTTCCTCTGGCAGCCAGGAACCGGTTACATTAAAGGCTTTTTCACCGGCTAAAACCTCGTGCCAACTTACCTGGCGTTGACCTTTATAGGCTTTCTCAATCGCTTTATCAAAGATAGTCTGAGCCGCTTGCCAGATCTCTTTACCAACGCCATCACCTTCAATAAAAGGAATGATCGGATTATTTGGTACCTGTAATCGGCCATGACTAAACGTTATTTTTTCACCCATGAGTCTTTCTCCCTTTCAAATTATCATCATACCATCGCTATTTTGTCTCAAATTAATCATCTTAAGCCTTGATTTTATTGAGTGCACTACCCGCCTTAAACCAGTCTATTTGTGATTGGTTATAAGTATGTGCAACCTCAAATGCTTCAATTGATCCATCATGATGATGTAAAACCATCGTTAAATGTTTACTTGGCGTAAATTCAGTTAACCCTAGAATACTGATTCGGTCATCCTCACGAATCTTATCGTAATCGACCTTATTGACAAAAGTGAGCGCTAACATCCCCTGTTTCTTCAGATTAGTTTCGTGAATACGCGCAAAAGATTTCACCACAATCGCTTTAACACCCAAAAAGCGCGGTTCCATCGCGGCATGTTCACGTGACGAGCCTTCACCATAATTCTCTTCTGCAACCACAATTGAGCCCAAACCTTGTTGTTTATATTTCCGCGCTAATTGAGGAACAGCCAAGTAATCGCCGGTTTGTGAATCTAATACTGAATTGGTTTTATCATTGAAGGCATTCACTGCGCCGATAAGCATATTATTGGCAATATTGTCCAGATGACCACGATAACGCAGCCAGCTACCGGCCATAGAGATATGATCAGTCGTACATTTACCGATAGCTTTAATCAATAACGGTTGCTCGATAATATCTTTACCACCCCAAGCCGCAAAAGGTATAAGTTTTTGTAGCCGTTCAGAAGTGGCGGAAATCACAATCTCTATCTGACGGCCATTTTCAATCGGCGCAATAAAGCCAGTATCATCAACAGTAAAACCATTGACCGGAAATATCTCACCAGTTGGTTCGGCTAATTTAACCGATTGTCCTTGCTGATTGATTAAACTATCTGTGAGTGGATTAAAGGTTAAGCAGCCAGCAATTGAAAAAGCGGCCACCATTTCCGGAGAAGCCACAAAAGCAAAGGTATTAGGATTACCATCATTACGTTTGGCAAAGTTACGGTTAAACGATGTGATGATGGCATTCCGCTCAGCCTTTTCGGCGCCGTCACGCTTCCATTGGCCAATACAAGCTCCACATGCATTGGTCATAATAACGGCGCCAGCACGCTCAAAAACAGCCAGAATACCATTACGCTCAGCGGTTGCTCGAACGAGTTCAGATCCCGGATTGATCATCAACTTAGCTTTAATGTTAATACCTTGATCTAAAGCATTTTTAATGACAGAAGCAGCCCTAACCAGATCTTGATAAGAGGAGTTAGTACATGAACCAATCAGCCCAACTTCCATATTATTCGGATAATCATGCGCGGTTACCGCCTGTTTAAAATCGGCAATAGGATGCGCAAGATCGGGGGTAAAAGGTCCATTAATATAGGGTTCTAGTGAGGATAAATCGATTTCAATGACCTGATCATAATAGCGGTCAGGCGTAGATAAGACTTCTGTATCAGCCATAAAATGTACACTTAAAGATTGCGCAAGTTCAGCAACTTCAGCCCGTCCAGTCATGTTTAAATATTCAGCAGAGTGATGATCAAAAGGAAAAACCGAACAAGTCGCGCCAACCTCGGCCCCCATATTACAAATCGTTGCTTTTCCCGCGGCTGATAAAGAAGCGGCGCCTTCACCAAAATACTCCAGTACCGAATTAGTTGCCCCTTTTACCGTCAAGATACCGGCTAATTTCAAAATGACATCTTTTGCGGAGGCCCAACCCGATAATTGACCCACTAGTTTAACGCCAATCACTTTCGGCATTTTCAGTTCCCATGGCATACCAGCCATGACATCAACTGCATCGGCTCCCCCTACACCAATCCCAAGCATAGTTAAACCGCCGGTATTTGGTGTATGAGAATCGGTTCCAATGATTAAACCACCCGGGAATGCATAATTTTCCAAAATGACTTGATGGATAATCCCTGCCCCCGGTTTCCAAAATCCGATCCCATATTTTTTAGAGACATTTAATAAAAAATCGTAGACTTCGTGATTATTTTTTTCTGCGACAATCAAATCATGCTGAGCATTTTGATACGCTTGAATTAAGTGATCACAGTGGACGGTTGTGGGCACAGCAACTTTATCCCGTCCAGCATTCATCAGTTGTAATAATGCCATTTGCGCGGTTGCATCTTGCATGGCGACGCGATCAGGTGAAAAATTCACATAATCAATCCCCCGTCGATAATACTTTAATGTCTCTCCTTCAGCCAAATGCGTATAGAGAATCTTCTCGGTTAAAGTGAGTGGCTGTTTTAACGTTGCTTTAATCTTAGCCATTTTAGCTGGGTAGTTTTGATAAATATGTTTAATTAAATCAATATCAAAGATCATAAAACTGCCTCCTTTATCCATTCTTATTAAAATGATTGTTCAAATTTAGTGCATACTTTTTGCTCACTTAATATACCGTGCAACAAATATACCAACTTAAGCTAAAAATATTTTTCAAGGATGAGTTATATGTTAAGTCACCAATAAATAACACTAATAATCAAGTGGTTATAAAATATAAAAAACAGATAGAATGAACTTAAAAAAGTTTGAGCTGCAGATGATAATCAGATTGGTCTTTGATTGGTGATAGGATTAAGATCTAAGTTGCTTGAAAATAGTGCAATTTATTGAGCAAAAATAATGGGATACTGAAGTCAGTATCCAATAGTAAACAAAACAGGTGGACCATTAGCATCGATAGCCTGTTTCAGGCTATCTCAGCATCAATCAAGATTAAGCAAAGCCTTTTAAGCCAACAACATGCACATGCTCTTGATTATTAAAGACTTTACGCACCAATTTATATGTTGTGCCTTTTTCCGGACTGATATTTTCTGGTGCAGCAATGATAAGCTGCATATCTAAGCGTTCACAAAGCTCAAATAGCGTTGCAATTGATTTTGCATCTAATCGTGCCGCCTCATCAAGGAAAAGTAATCGGCACGGTAAGATATCCTTACTGCGTAAGCGTTTTGACTCCTCTTCCCAACTTTGGATCACCATTAATAGAATCGACATCCCGGTACCAATCGCTTCACCGGTAGACAGTGCACCACTTTCTGCACGTAACCAGCCATCAGCACCACGATTAACCTCGATATCTAATTCTAAATAATTACGATAATCAAGTAACTCTTCACCAATGGTTTGTGCGGTACGCTGACCCATATCGATATGTGGGTTTAAACGTTGATAGAGTTTAGCTAAGGCTTCTGAGAAAGTAATGCGATTATTACTAAATAAATCTTGGTGCTCATCTTTTTGCTCAGATAATACCGCCAGTAAAGTGGCATGGCTTTCACGAATGGTCACATTTAAACGAACACCATTGACCTGCCCAAAACTCACCGCTTGTAGGCCCTGATTAAGCATACGAATACGATTTTGCTCACGTTGTATCGTCTTACGAATAATATTCGATACGCTTTGCGCACTGATCGCAAGTTTCTGTTCACGTGCTGTTAACTCATCGGTTAAGCGAGAGAGTTCGATCTCCATCTGTTCAATCGCTTCAATCGGATCCTCAGTTTTGACGATATCCTGACGGATACGTTCGCGTAAATGCTGATAAACCGCGATATAGAAACGAATTTTTCTCTCTGGATTTTTAGCGTCTTCAGATAGTCTTAACACATCGCGTAAATGCTCGTTGTCCGCAACGGCTTGTCTTAGCGAACCGAGCGCTTTATCGGACATCGAGCGTAATTCATCAGCGCTTAAATAAGCCAAATCCCGGCGATGTAAGCGGCGCTCAACACTATTTTCTTTCACCAACCGCAGAACAATACACCAACCCACTTTAGCTTGTACCACCTGCTCACGAATTAACTGATAATCGCGCTCCACTTTACGGATTTTCTTCTGCAACTGATCCATCTCATTTTCACAGAGCAGCAGTTGTTTTTCTAGCTGATTACACTGGCTGCGATTTTGAGTGACTTTTTGTTGTAACTCATCGCGGCGAATTCTGGCGCGCTCCTCAGAAGCAGCGTCGGCGTTGACACCAATTTGTTGCATCTCTTGCTTGAGTTCATTAAGCATATCTCGCTTTGTGTCATAAGCACTTTTTAGCGACGCAAGGGTCTGATTATATTGATTATATTGCGTTTGATACTCGCGCATTTTTTCACGTGCCGTGGTTCTGGCCAAACTCACTTGCTCTAAACGTTTACGCAGCTGCTCATTTAAATCTGAATTTTCGCCTAGCATATCGGCTGAATCATCATAGCTGAAATGTACCCGGCGTTGAATCACTTCACTTAAAGCAAAAATCTGCTGTTTGAGCTGGTGTTGTTGCGTTTTAACCTGTTCATAGTCGCCACGTAAATCATGGTTTTGTTCTGGATCACTTTGTAAAACAGCGACAACTGGCTCCAATTGAGTAATCACTGGCTGATAACGTTTCACATAGTCGGCTGACTCTTGGGCATGGCTAAATTGCTCACGCAAATCATCAACACGATCAGCTAAATCATCATCGGCTAATACATGTATATACGGCATCAATTTATGCAGTTGATTTAACTGCTCTTTCAATGTCAAGACTTGCTGTTGCTGCTGTTTATCCACATTTTCTTGGCTGGATAATTGACGTTCAATCTCATGACGACGCGCATTTAAAACTTGAATATGAGCGTCAGGATCAACCTCAAAAGCAATCGATAGGTATTTGCCCAGAAATTGACTTAAATTCTGCTCAATACGCTGTATCTTTTGTAAATCAAAAGAGTGCGTTGCATAAGCTTCAGATAATTTATCGCGCTCTACAGATAGTGTATCAAGACGGCTTTCACGTGCTGCCCGACCAAAGAGTGGTAAAGCAGGGAAACGAGAATAGCGCCATTGCCGCTCACCCGTTTTCACTAATACGGCATTTTGCAGCTCTTCGCAATCAAACACATTATCGTCAAATGAGCTAGGGTCCCCTTCAATGAAATAGATATCTTCTGGACAGTCATCAATATTTTCTAGCTGCTGGCGAACAGTCGATAAGTCAGGTACAACAATAGCTTGACGAGAAGGACCATAAAGCGCCGAGAAATAAGGTGCATCATCAATGGTGACATCTTCATAAATCTCTGACAACAACACTCCATTAAAACGTTCAGCTAAAGCGCTTAAGCGGCTATCATCTGCACCATTAGGCTGATTTAAGCGCTCAATCTGCACATCCATCTTGCGACGTTGATTGACTAAACCATCACAGGTTGCTGACATTTTTCGTTGCTGTTCAAGGAGTTGCTGCATATAACCGGTCAGTTGCTGACTTGAGGCTAGCGGTTGACCGGTCTGTTCTCTTAACGTCACCAGAGCATCTTGTGCTTTTAACCACAATGGCGCTTTATCAACCAATCCCTGAGTGGTCTGCTGAATCTGTACCAACTCTTGTTTTAAACCGATACGCTCTTCACTGGTTTTGGTCGCGAGTTCAGCCGCTTGCTCGAGCTTAACTTCGAGCGTTTGTTGTAGTTCATCAAAATCTTCAATATCAACCTGATGACCAAAGCGTTTACAAAAAAGACTCAGTGATTCCTGTGCGGTTTGCTGATCATAAAAACGCTGTTCCAACTCCGCTAAACGAATTTGTAAGTGCTCAGCCTGTCTAGCTTGATAAAGCTGAGAAGGCCAAGATTGAATCACCTGTTTAGCTGCCTGCCAGGCTTCGCTGCGGGTGACCTCACCGACTAATTTAATCACTAACGCATAAGCCTGTTCAAATTGATTCACTGCAGCATCAGAGACACTCAGTTTCTGTTCCAGTTGTAACACTTGCTGGGTAATGTCGGCTTCACGTTTACTCAACTCGGCAAGCAGTGATTCACAATTTTCAGCGGTTAACGTTGGCAACTGACACATTTTCTTAGCATTATCTAACGCCAATAATGCTTGCTGATACTGGATAGCGCGGGTTTGCTGCACATCTAAAGCTTGCTGATAATCGGCTAACTGAGTTTTAATGTCATCAACTTCTTGCTCAGTCTCTTCGGCGCGCTGCTGATAGAGGATATATTGTTCATTTGATTCCGTCACCACCTCATTCTGCTCTTCCAGACGATAGGTTAACTCATCTAAATCGGTTTGGTAACGATCAATTTTCTCTTGCTGGCGAATCGCCGTTTGGACTAAATTAAAATGATCACTGGCACCTTGATAATCGGTTTCTAAGTCACTTTGTGCAGATGACTGCTTCTGCAGTGTTTTCGCCATCTCAATATGACGATATTGTTCACTACTCAGCTTTGATTGCGTTGTAAATAGCTCGCGGCGAAGCATCAATGCATTATCGATATGCACCCGGCGTTCATTGGCATGACGCATATAATCAGCCGCTACATAATCGGTCGATTCGGTAATTAAATGTTTGAAGAGATCGCGATCGGTCTGCGTCACTCGAATGGCTTCCAGCGTCATTCTATTTTCACGTAAGGCAGCTTCCATATCCTGGAACGCTTTACGTACACCACCATTTTCCGGTAAGAGATAATCGCGTAAAGAACGCGTTATCGCACTAGAAATTCCGCCGTATAAAGAAGCTTCGATCAATCGATAATATTTACTGCGATCAGACGCGGAACGTAAGCGTTTTGGCAGCACGCCAAAATCAAACATCATCGAGTGGTAATCGGTAATCGAACCAAATTGCTTAAACTGTACACCCTCTAATGATTCAACATGATCCTTCAATTCCGCTAACGATAAAATTCGCACCTGACGACCAGTCAGTCGTTCAGTCACAACTTCAGTCGGGCTTATATCAGTCGGTAAGCCTTGAATAATAAAGGGTTTGATATCCACCTTTTTATCCCGGCCGGCAACTTGTTGTAAGCGCACACCACATAATACACGTTGATGACGTGAATTAATGACTTCAAGCATTGAATAACAAACACCTGGGCGTAATTTACCGTGCAGACCTTTATCTCGAGAACCGCTTGTTGCACCCGCTTCGGTAGTATTTCTAAAATGTAATAAGGTTAAATCGGGGATTAAAGCTGTCACAAATCCAGCCATTGTAGTTGATTTACCCGCACCATTACCGCCAGATAGCGTAGTGACTAATTGATCGAGTTCAAATGTACGCGCAAAAAAACCATTCCAGTTAACTAAGGTTAATGAGTGATATTTACCATGTTCTATCATACTTATTCCTCATCCCCATCAACATTTTCATTATTTTCTTCATCATTTATGGCTATCGCCATCGCTTCACCATCTCGAATCATACGTAGCTGCGCCTCTTGTGCATCATCACCATTACGCACATCCGCACCAAAACGAAATACCGATTCAAGAATACGAAATTTACTATTATCATTACCAATAAAAAAGACCATCCCTAAACGTCTTAAACGATTCAGTGAGGTATTCACTTTATCATGCAGTTTTTGACGGTCTAAATCCGAACCAGTCGATCGTTGATTCACGAGCTTTAAGAGTTTATTTTCATCAGCTAGCGTCATTAACTCTTCATACAGATCGGCTAAGTTAAAAATCCCTTCATGTACTAAACGTTCTGGACTTAAATAAAGATAACAGAGCACTTTACCAACCATCATATCTAGCTCAGAAAGAACAGAACGCGCAATCAAGGTAGTTGAACGGGGTCTTAAATAGAAAAAGCCCTCCGGCGCGCGAATCAATTCAACATGATAACGCTGATAAAATTGCTCTAATTCGGCTTGAAAATCCATCAAGAAAATATGATTATCTAATTCATCGATACCAATATGACGGCCTGCACGTAATGCACTGTCTAACGCTGGGAAAATAGGGTTAGCAATCGCTTGTGCCATTTTTGTCGACAAATATTTTTCAGCATGATTGTTCGGTTCTATACGCGAACTTGTTGCTGTCGATTTTGATACCGTAACCGGTTCACCAAATATCGTTTCTTCCATTTCAAATTCTTCTTCAGTATGTATTGATGACATTTGCTTGTACCTTAGCGCCGTGATCGTTTATGAATTGCCATTGTGCAGGAATACCGAATAAATCATCCTGAGAAACACCTAACCGGATAGCTTGATCGATAAACAAACGTGCTATATCAAAATGTTGTTCTTGTGGGAATTGAGTTAAATAATTACGCATCGCCTGACTAATATCCAGTGGTCTGGCTTCCGATTTAAAACGGATTAGATTCTGTTCAATATGGGCAATAATATGTTCTTGAATTTCAGTAATCTCTTCAAACTCGAGTTCAGCAGGTAATTCTCCAGTGACCTCGGCATCTCTGAGCAATAACTCCTCATCGCGCATATCCAGCAATCGCTCGGTATTGGCGAAGGTTAACGCCCAAGGCTGTTCAAAGTAGTGTTGAATAGAGCGACGTAAGCGCTGAGAAAAAACCCGATTTTTATCCAGATCGATCGCGGTACGAATAAATTTATGCACGTGACGATCATAGCCGATCCATAAATCTATCGCCTGCTGACCCCAACTGATAATACGATCTAATTTATTTTGTAGATCCAAAACGATATTATTAATTTTAATTAATCCACTGTCGTACATAGTGGCGTCTTGAATCAGCAGTAAACTTGCCTGCAATTTATCACCGGCCGCTTCTAAAGTATCTTGTAACTCTCTTAATGTACCGGATGTTTCGGACAATAACAGTTCACAATTATTAATAGCCGATTGCCAATCCTGACTGAGCAGAGCCGCAATACTCTCTTTTACGTCGGCTTGCTGTTCGTCCATGATACGCTGTGACATATCGATACTGTCAAAAATCTCAGCCACTGAATATTTTAATGGCGCAAATACATGACGATGCCAGTGAATATCGTCACCACCTTCTGTCGCCGCATCAGCCGCACGTTTTAATTCATGTGCCACAATCGATAATTGCAAGGATAAACGCAGTGTAGAGAATTCGCGCTGACGAATATAATAATCGGTAATACCGATACCTAATGGGGTTAATCGATAAATAGATAAACCTTCCGTTAGTTCACTGGTAAAACGGGTAATCAAACGCTGCCTGACTAAATCATTAATCGCATTATTGGCACGAACGATAATCGTGTCCTGACTCTGCTCAAAACCGAGACTAACATGACGAAACGCATCAACCAATTCAGGCTCAATCATTTCACCATCAAAACGTTCGCCATTTAACGTGGCGATAGCTAATAAAAAAGCCAATCGCTCAGTAGGCAAGGAAATTGAAAAATCATTTTTCCTGGCCCAAGAAACCAATTCTGGTACTGATTGGGAAAAATCAGCCATACCTCATCCTTCTATACAATTTTTCGTGCTAACTTAAAAATAATGATACAGATACGCATTTTTATCTGGCGCACATAGGGTTGCGTAAAAAAAATTATCCCGATTATATAATAAATTGTAAGGAAAATGGTAATGTTATTATCAATAACTATTTATCGTCTTAACAGGCATCGGTCTGATGTTTAATCTCTTTAGCCGCTTTAAAAATGGCCTGAGACAACTTGATGCAGACAACATTATTGATCAACGATTTATCGCTCTAACCATCTATCAGCAAAGCGCTATCATCAAGTTATGTTGCGATAACACCAACAAATATTGAGTAAACCTGACTAAAAATAACCCCTTATGGGTGGTTGGTATGTTATGCTAAAGTAACTTTCAACACGCAACGAACTCAATCAGATAATGATATGTGCTTAACCAAACCAACGCCGCATCTTGTCACGCTGTTTGTCTTTCAGTTGGCTTTTAATGGCGGCCTTTGTGATGTCTCCTCTTTTTTGACACTTGGGGTGTTCAGTGGCCATTTAACGGGTAATACGGTGACGAGTCTAGTCTATTTGATTCAAGGTAATCTTATCGAGTTCACCTTATCAATTATCGCGTTATCTGGTTTCATCTTAGGTAGTTTTTCTGGGATTATTTGGCGAAAACATTTTTATCAGGTAAAACGACTTTATCTACCTTTAATATTACAGCTCACCCTTATCTTCATCGTTTTTATTTTATTATTAATCTATTCGTACTTACCCTGGATGAATAATCTCTTTATTTTCGGCGTTAGTCTTGCATTAGGATTACAAAATGGTTTTTATACTAAAATATGGGGTAGCAATATTCATACTAATTATATTACAGGTACCTCTACGTCATGGTTTGAGGCGATATTGTATACCGACAAAACAGATGAAAAAGCACTAATACATCGTCATTTATCACTGATAATTATCTTAGGTTTTGTCAGTGGGGCGGCAACCGGCGCCCTACTCAATCAATTTTTCGGCAAGTTTGTCTTTATTGCGGTTGTCATCATGATTGCCTTGGCCATTGTCAGCGGAAAAAAAATGGCACATAGATTATCAGCGTCAATATAAGTATGATTTATTTCATCTTCATCTTTTCAGGGCCAATGAAAATCTATACTGTAATAACTGAAGAGATCATATATAATTTAAATCGATTAATGATATAAATGAGTAGGTTATTTAAGTCAGATAATTGATGGTAGCGGGTAAATGGTGATGCATTGCTAGAAAAGATAAAATAAATCAACTATATTTTGTTGATATATTTTATGATTATACGGCTTATATTACTTAATGTAACAAGTTACCATTTGCTAAATGGGGTTTTAATCAAGCGCGGGTTAGCTTACGTAGACCAAACAAAATTTAAAATAAACGATACTAACTGAACGTGAATCTATTTTTACTGGATAAATGAGAAATGAAAAAATATCTAACATTGCTATTTTTAGCGCTGAGTTTTAACCTCTTTGCTACCGATGAATTAGCCAATACTGATGCATCGGCGGATAATCAGCAACAAACAAATAATCAAACCACCGCCGCCGATAACCAAGTTCAAGCCAGTAATCAAGTTCAGGCTAATGATCAAACTGAAATAGCAGCGCAAGATCAATCCCCCAAAGCCAGTGAGACAAATAAGTGTTTTGTCGCTTATAATCATGGCCTCATTTCCGGTAATTTTCTCGATGCGATAAATGCTTGCCTTTACACTTCAGATAATCAAGGTCAATCTCAGTATCTGGCAGGCCTGATGTTTGCTAACGGTCAGGGTGTAGAAAAAAACGAAGATAATGCCATTAGTTGGTTAACCAAATCAGCTAATAATAATTATGCCGATGGCCAATATACCTTAGGTTTAATGTTACTGTCTAAAAATAATCCGGCGCCGGATGATTTTACCCAAGGTCTTTTTTGGCTGGAAAAAGCCGCACTACAAAATCATATGCTGGCTCAATATTATTTGGGTGCAATCTATTTTGAAGGCCGAGGTGTCAAACAAGATCATGATCTTGCCATAAAATGGCTTGAGAAAGCGGTTGCCCAAAATTATAGCCCTGCGCAATATAATCTCGCTTTGATTTATATTTATGGTATCGGTGCGAAGGTCGATTTAGATAAAGGTATCGCGCTACTAAAACAGTCCGCAGAAAATAAAAATGGTGAAGCACAAAGTATGCTCGGATATCTCTATTCTGAGGATAAAAACGTGCCGCATGACTTTGAACAAGCTAGACAATGGTATGAAAAAGCCGCTGAGCAAGGTCAAGCTTACGCCCAAAATAAATTAGCCTTAATGTATTATACTGGTGAGAATATTCCACAGAATTATCCGGAAGCCTTTAAATGGTATACCAAAACGGCTGAAGCAGGTGATTTAAATAGCATGACTGCAATAGGATTTATGTATGCTAATGGACAAGGGGTAGAACAGGATTTTAACAAAGCTTACTCATGGTATATGCAAGCTGCGAATAGTGGTTATCTTCCAGCACAAACCCGTCTTGGTATGATGTATCAGCAAGGATTAGGTCTTGATGCGCCTGATTATGCAAAAGCCATTGAATGGTATCAAAAAGCGGCCGACAAAGAAGATCCTTCGGCTCAAAATAGTCTCGGCGTACTCTATGCCAGAGGTCAAGGTGTCGAAAAAGATCCGTTTAAAGCGCTCTCTTATTATGAAAAAGCGGCGGTAAAAGGATTTGCACCGGCACAAAATAATTTAGGATTAGCCTACCAAAGTGGTTTTGGTGATCTGCCTATCGACCAAAGTAAAGCCATTCATTGGTTTGAAACTGCCGCAGCACAAGGTTATCCACAAGCAGAAAAAAACTTGGCCGCTTTGAAAGAAAAAATGGCAGCAAACACCAAGTCGGCAACACCGCCGCCAGCAGCAAATACAGTTGAAGCTAAAAAACCCGCTTCAAATAAAGCACCAGTTGAGACAAAAACATTAGAAAAACCTCCTGTTGCAACAGCAGCAGCAGCAGCAGCAGCAGCAACCAAGGATTCAACAAAATCCGCGAGTAATCAAAATAGTATCGTGGATTTACGTGTTGGCGATAATCCAGGTTTTACACGTTTTGTTATTGAGTCGCTGAAACCGATCAAATACACCCTCACACGTCAAGATGATACAACCTACATTCTCGAACTAAAACAGGAAGAGACGAGTGACAAACTGTTATCTCGTTTAAATAATCAGATTAAAAAATCGTCCGCCTATTTCACTAAGGTAACGGGGACCAAACAGAATCAAGGCTATCAATTAACGATCAAATTAAAAAGTAGTATCGCTAAAACTAAAACGATGGTCTTAAAAGCCGACAATACGTCAAAAGATCGCTTAATTATCGATTTTGTATTTTAAGCATACTTAATGATATTCCTATAGCCGGTTATCATGACCGGCTATTCTATTTCGATAAGCACTATATCGTTTTTTTATCACTCCTCATTCTCCACCAAAATAAATCGCTCCTATTCATCTTAGTTTTTTGATTTGTGTAAAACCTTATATATAACAATCCGAGTACAGCCTGAAGATATCATTTTTATATGACTATTGTTGATATAAAGGCACCAAAATCAATATTTTTTAGTCATTATGCATTTAAATAAAAAACATATATTTCAATTTTGCTCAATAAACAATACAATTAACAGATCATCTTGAACTATTTTCCCGAAAAAATTTATAGGACAGTTAGTCGTCATGCAAGAACAATATCGCCCCGAAGAAATAGAAGCTCACGTACAACAACATTGGCAAAAAAATAAAACCTTCAATGTGACAGAAGATCCTAATAAGGAAAAGTTTTACTGTTTAGCGATGCTGCCATATCCTTCAGGTCGTTTGCATATGGGCCATGTGCGCAATTATACGATTACTGATGTGATCGCGCGCTATCAACGTCTTTTAGGCAAAAACGTGCTGCAACCGATTGGTTGGGATGCTTTTGGTCTTCCTGCTGAAGGTGCTGCCGTAAAAAATAAAACTGCACCGGCTAAATGGACCTATGAAAATATTGCTTATATGAAAAAGCAGCTACAGATCTTAGGATTTGGTTATGATTGGGATCGTGAAGTCACCACCTGTAAACCTGACTACTATCGTTGGGAACAGTGGTTTTTCACTAAGCTATATGAAAAAGGTTTAGTTTATAAAAAAACCTCCGCGGTAAACTGGTGTCCTACCGACCAGACCGTGCTAGCAAATGAGCAAGTCATTGAGGGTTGTTGCTGGCGTTGTGATACCCCTGTTGAACGTAAAGAGATTCCGCAGTGGTTTATTAAGATCACGGCTTACGCTGATCAACTATTAAACGATCTGGATAAATTAGAACATTGGCCCGAACAAGTTAAAACTATGCAGCGTAACTGGATTGGTCGCTCGGAAGGGTTAGAGATTGATTTTAGCGTTGAAAATTATCCCGATAATGTCCGCGTTTATACAACAAGACCAGATACCTTTATGGGCGTGAGTTATCTTGCTGTTGCAGCCGAACATCCTTTAGCATTACTTGCTAGTGAAAATAATCCAGCAATCATTGAGTTTATTGCCGAATGTAAAAACACTAAAACCGCCGAAGCGGACATGGCTACCATGGAGAAGAAAGGTATTGCAACTGGTTATTACGCTATCCATCCTTTAACACAAGAAAAAATTCCGGTTTGGATTGCTAACTTTGTCTTAATGGATTACGGTACAGGTGCAGTTATGGCGGTTCCGGCTCACGATCAACGTGATTTTGAATTTGCAGCCAAATATGATTTAGCCATCAAACCAGTCATTCTCACTTCGGCAGGCCTAGCGCCAGATATTTCAGAACAAGCCCATACTGAGTATGGGAACTTGTTTAACTCTAATGAGTTTGATGGTCTAGCATTTACATCAGCCTTTAACGCCATTGCCGATAAGTTAGTCTCATTAGATCGAGCTCAACGTAAAGTCAACTATCGTCTACGTGATTGGGGTGTTTCTCGTCAACGCTATTGGGGAGCACCAATCCCGATGCTGACATTAGAAGATGGTACGGTGATACCAGCACCTGCCGATCAATTACCGGTTATCTTACCTGAAAACGTTGAAATGGACGGCATCACCAGTCCGATTAAGTCTGATCCGAATTGGGCTAAAACAGCCGTAAACGGTCAGCCTGCTCTGCGCGAAACCGATACCTTTGATACCT